>DAIRFH010000004.1:0-64766 GCA_036795145.1 Methylocystis sp.
ATAAGTAAATCCGTTGATAATCCGTTTATGGTTTTTTAGGCTGTTTTTGGGAAATAAAATTTGCTAAGTCATTGAAAATAATGGTGCTGCAAGAGAGGATTGAACTCTCGACCTCTCCCTTACCAAGGGAGTGCTCTACCACTGAGCTACTGCAGCATCTTTTTATTCAGGATGATAGCCCCTCTTACACAATTGGTTGAATCAGCGGCCAGAGGGCGGCACGGGCAAATACAAATTAGCTTCGGGCTTTTGCCACAGCGCTGTGGAAGTCGCAAGACAGGCAGCATATGGGGATTGAAGAATATGTTTGTCCGAACTTACCGGCTTCGATATCACGTTCGTGTATTGCAAACATAGTTGTAATTGTTCGAGACTGTCAGTAGAGTACATATAAATAAAACATCTTCCCAAGACTGTCTTAGCAGCAATCTTGTAACATTAAGAAAAACGTCAATCGACCAAGCAATGTTTGGCCAGCTCACTGAGTGTACAGTGAAGAATCCTTAAAAATGGTCGAAAATTGACAGAGGAGGCCAAGGTGACCGACCGATACCTGAATGACGATCTATGGAAAGCAGTAGAGACGGTCTTGCCGGGAAAGGCCGGAGATCCAGGCTGTTCTGGAAGAGATAATCGCGCTTTTTTAGAGGCTGTTTTCTGGATTGTTCGTACGGGTTCTCCATGGAGGGATCTGCCATCTGAATTCGGGAAATGGTACACAACCTATACGCGCTTCAATCGCTGGGCAAAAAAAGGTGTTTGGCCAAGCGTAGTTACCGCTTTGGAAGCTGCGGGCTGCCGAGACTTTGCGTTTGATGCGCAAGGGCTGCATTGGACCCCAGCAGGAGATATGTCTCCATCAAATGAGAACAGAAAAACACGAAGTACTCGCGTTCTGTCGGATTTAGGCTGACAGACAATTAAGCTCCCGATAGGAGCGTTAAATCTATCTATAAAAAAAACCGTCCAAATTTATGGGCGGTTTTTTATTGATTAAGATGCTGAGTTGTTTTGAAGGCGTGATCAGGAGAGAGGACTCTCATTGAAATATTCATTTCCTCTCCCTCACCACCAATATGGGCGCCACGTATGGGTGCAGCGCCATAATAGTCTAGCGCTGTAGCAACACGTACGTAACGTTCGTCAGGCGAGATGCCGTGTGTGGGATCGAAGCCTATCCAGCCAAGATCAGAAATATAGGCCTCTGCCCAAGCATGCCCGGCTACCTGCTGGTCTGTATCATTTCTAAGGAAATAACCACTCACATAACGTGTAGGTATTTCTAATGTACGCGCACAAGCAATAAAAATATGAGAAAAATCCTGACAAACGCCCTTACGTATTAGAAAGGCTTCTTTTGCTGTTGTATTTGTTTGTGTTGAATCTTGATCAAAAACCATCGTCTCATTTATTGCCATCAAGAGACGATGGCATTTGTCTAAAATCTTTGGCGTTTTAGCTGTAGATTCAAGAGCAAACTCTCTTATTTCTTTGGTTGGCTCTGTTAAAGCTGTTTCGCGTAGATATGAAATGATGGGTAATATTTCATTTGTGCCAGAGACAACGCCGCTAGTATCATAGGTTATAACATTTCCCTCGACATGAGTCGTGATTGTGTTGACAGGACCTTCAATGGTCATCCGGTGTAGGGTGTTTCCAAAGCTATCTCGACCTTCTCTTAAGTGGCTTTCTATATCAACATCGATGCGCCAGTTCACAATATGTTGCCCGTCATAACCACGGGGGGTGAGTCGCAAGTGCTGGATTGCTAGCTTGGGAGGCGCTGCATAGTAGTAAGTTGTTTTATGCTCGATGTGTATGCGCATGGGATAGACTGCTAAAATAAGTATTGTTCAGAAATAAGTGCGCCCAAGTGATTATTTTCGCTAATAAAGCTACTTACAAATTCATGTAGGCCGTTTTGAAAAACATTTTCCATTGTTAGTTTCTGTAAGTGATCATGGACTTTTCTGGCTTGTCTTTGTGCTGCTCCCTGCCTTCCATGCGCGCGAGCCAAAAGATCAAGGTTGCGCACGATGCTTTCGTAACATGAGAGTAGAGATCTTGGCATTTCGGGGCGCAAAATTAACAAATCAGCGACAAGCCATGGTTTCATACTCGTGCGATAGACCCAGTGATAGGCGTTATGAGCAGAAACTGCACGAAGTACGGCAGACCATTGAAAGTAGTCTAACGAGCCGCCAACAACTTCTTTTTCTGGAAGAAGCACATGGTATTTGACGTCTAGTAGACGCGCTGTGTTATCTGCTCGTTCAACAAATAAACCAAGTCGGGAAAACCAATAGGCGTCGTTACGAAGCATTGTGCGATACGCTCCGCCATCATAAATAAGAGATGTTCGTTTTACGAACTCTAGAAAATGCGATAACTCTTCTCGAGATGTGGTTTTTCTACGCTCCTCAAAACTCTGCATCTCTAAAAATGCGCCATTTATTGCCTCCCACATTTCTATTGTGAGTGCCGTCCGTACAGCGCGTGCATTCGCGCGCGCTAGATGAATGCAATTGCGGATGGAGCCAGGATTATCTGTTGCAAATGTAAGAAACTCGATGACATGCTCCTCATCTAGAGGTCGTCCTGATTGTGAGAAAGCTTGCGCCGATCCTGACGAGAGTAGTACGCTTTCCCATTCACTTTCAGCATTGCTGTAAGTTTTTGGTAATGCCGCCAGTCGACGAGAAGCTTCGATAGCGCGACTGAGAAAATCTGCGCGCTCCATATAACGCGCTAACCAGAACAGATTATCTGCAGTACGTGAAAGCATGAATTTATCCGTTATATGAATTATGAGTTTTGACTGATTGCTGAACTTGGTAGGAAGGGTGTATCTAGGTTCTAGGCCTTTACGACTATCCTGGGGCGATGTCGTCCACGACCCATGTGTCTTTCGTTCCGCCGCCTTGACTAGAATTTACTACGAGGGAGTTTTCAGTCATGGCGACGCGGGTCAAACCGCCGGGCACAACCCGTGTGCTTTTGGCTCCCTGAAGCACAAAAGGACGCAAATCAACATGACGCGGGACGATACCTTGTGCGACCGAGATCGGGCATGTTGATAATGCCAAGGTTGGTTGAGCAATGAAATTGTCCGGATTTGATGTTAATTTTAGACGAAACTCCTCAATTTGAGCTTTGCTGGCATGGGGACCAACGAGCATGCCATACCCTCCTGAGCCATTGACCTCTTTCACGACTAATTCATTGAGGTGGGAGAGAACATAAGACAGAGCCTCAGGTTCTCGGCATCGATAGGTCGGCACATTTTGAAGCAAGGGTTCTTCGTTCAAATAAAAGCGAATAATTTCCGGCATATAGGTATAGGTCGCCTTATCATCTGCCACGCCCGTGCCAACTGCATTTGCAAGGGTCACATTGCCTGCATGATAGGCGCCCATCAGTCCGGCGACGCCAAGTGCAGAATCTGGCCTAAAGGTGAGCGGGTCAAGAAAATCATCATCAATGCGCCGATAAATGACATCGACCCGTCGAGGACCTTCAGTCGTGCGCATAAAAACAACATCATCTTTGACAAAGAGATCGCGGCCCTCCACCAGCTCAATGCCTAATTTATCAGCCAAAAATGAATGCTCATAAAATGCTGAATTATATTGCCCTGGCGTCATCAGGGCAATCACAGGGTCTCCATTGACCCGAGGCGGCGCGACGGAACGCAGGGTTGCGAGGAGCTCATTTGGGTAATCTTCAATTGGCGCGACGCGGTGAAGTGCAAATAACTCTGGAAAGAGCCGCATCATGACTTCACGATTTTCAAGCATGTAGGAAACCCCGGATGGGGTTCGTGCATTATCTTCTAAGACGTAAAAATTCTGGTCATCTGTTCGCACGACGTCAACGCCGGCAATGTGAACAAAAACGTCATGAGGAACGCGTCGGCCAAACATTTCAGTGCAAAAACCGGGGTTTCTATAAATGAGATCTGAAGGAACAATGCCTGCTTTTAGGATCTCGCCGTCACCATAAATATCCTTGAGAAACATATTAAGTGCTGTAACGCGCTGTATAAGACCACGCTCAAGCATGATCCATTCACTACGAGAAATAATACGCGGCAAGATATCAAAAGGAATGAGGCGCTCTGTGGCCTCTTGGGAGCCATATACGGCAAAAGTTATACCAATCCTTCTAAAAAGAAGCTCGGCCTGGTCGCGCCTTGCAGCGAGTAATTGTGGATCTACGGTCGTCAGCCATTGAGATAATCGTTCGTAGGGCGCGCGTGTTTGTCCCGATATTCCGCTCATTTCATCGAATTGTATCATATCTCGGCCTATTACCTGTGCCTTCAGAGGCCTACGCCGCCATTGAAACCCTAAGTCTCTCAGTCAACTGCGAAGATGTTGGTGTATTGTGCAAAATTCGCGCCAGTGGATGGGGAGCAACATTGTTGAGCCAAAGATAAAATAGCAAGGCTTTGTTTAAGATCCATCGTTAATAATATCATGGCCTTGATCCTTGAAGCTTGGTGACAATTGTTTAACGTCTTACGAAACGTCTTGGTTGGTTCTTTAGTCGCTATTGTGGCGACGACAGCATATTTGGCGGCAATGACGCCGCCCCAGTCCTCGCCTGCAGATGCAAAGACTGAGACAACGATCCCGATCGGTTGGCTGGGTTTTTGTCAAAACGACCCCCGGGAATGCGCCCAACGAAGCGCAGACCCCCGGCCTCTACATCTAACGTCAAAGACACTTAAAATTATCGATCGTATTAATCGCTGGGTGAATGTCTCAATTCAGCCGCTCTCAGATCAAAAACAATGGGGACTGGAGGATAGGTGGAGTTACCCTGACAATGGGGCGGGAGATTGTGAAGATTATGCTTTGTTAAAACGTCGGATGCTTCTTGAAGAAGATTTTCCTCCGCAATCCCTACTGTTAACAGTCGTTCGTAACCAAAAGGGAGAAGGTCACGCCGTTTTGATGATCAGAACAGATCATGGGGATTTTATACTCGACAATCTCTCAGATGAGATGCTGCCATGGTCAAAAACGGGGTACCATTTTATAAAACGGCAATCTGAAAGAAATCCCAATATTTGGTTGAAGCTTAAAAATGCGCCAGATGAAGAGCGTATAGCGACGCATCAAATTATAGATAAGCTAGTGACTTATTACAAATAAGTAGATAGCTCACTCTTAAATTCTGAGAAATAAACGCCAATTTCAGTTAAATCAAATTTCGGTATAATCATTTTCTGAGGTTCTCTCGCGAGAAGAAATTTGAAGGCTGCCAAAATGACGTCCTTTGGCCTTTTTTATCCCTTTGTTTCTATAAAAATCATGTGTCATTGAAACAAAATGTTTTGTTTCACTTGTATCGTTCCTTAATTTGACAGCAAACCGCATGGGCTCTCTATTTGAGAGCTCAACGATATTGAATTTGTTAATGCTCAAAGCAGCGCCTCAATCTTATCTTTTAAACTTTTAGGCGTGTCCGTCGGCGCAAAGCGGCTGACGTGTTGGCCCGTGCGATCAACTAAAAATTTCGTAAAATTCCATTTTATAGCCGTTGTACCCATCACTCCTGGAGCTGCATTTTTTAAAAATTGATAAAGCGGATGCGTATTGGGGCCATTAACGTCAATTTTAGAAAACAGAGGGAAGCTAATATCATATTTTGTCTTACAAAAATTTGCGATGGCGTTTTCTTCTTCAGGTTCTTGCGAGCCAAATTGATTGCATGGGAAGCCAAGTATTAAGAGATCATCTTTTTGAAACAAGCGATAGAGATGTTCGAGTTCAGAATATTGAGGTGTAAAACCACAGCGGCTTGCAACATTGACAATAAGCAGAACTTTGCCAGCATAATCGCCTATTGATTGAGGTTTCCCGTCAATTCTCCTGGCGGTGATGTTATAGAGAGGAGAGTTTTTTTTGTCTGTCATGTCTTGTTCCTTTTGCTGTCTCTTTAAATTAGGCAACCAGGCTGTCATGTGAGGACTTAGACGGCTCAATTTCTGTTTCTGGCTCTTCCAGATTATATTCTTTCAATTTACGATAAAGTGTTGATCGACCAATGCCCAGGCGGCGCGCAATTTCGGACATTTGTCCGCGATAATGTTTTAATGCAAAACGAATAATGTCGGCTTCAATATCGTTCATTTTTCTAATTTCACCGTTAGAGCCCAATAGACTTGTTGCGGTTGGATCCCTGATCTCAACCTGTACGAATTCGCGTCTCATAATTGTTTCTGGCGTTGGGATCGGTGCGGGTGGCACATAAACGTCAAAACCTTCGACGCGGGCTGCGATTTGAGGGAATTCAGCAACCGTAAGTTCCTCGCTTTCGGAAAGAACGACGGCCCGGTAGAGCGCATTTTCAAGCTGACGAATGTTACCTGGCCAATCGTAGCTATTGAGTAAAGCTTTCGCTTCAGTCGTCAGGCCATGGATTTTGCGACCTTCTTCCGCAGCAAAGCGTATGAGGAAACTATGCGCAAGTTTGAGAATATCCTGTCGGCGCATTCGTAATGGAGAGATCGTTATTGGGTAAACATTAAGTCGGAAAAATAAGTCTTCTCGAAACTGACCGCGTTGCACAAGTTCAATGAGGTTTTTTCCCGTTGCGCAAATGAGGCGTGTGTCGGCGCGAAGGGATCTATTTAGGCCCAAAGGCTCAATCTCTCCTCCTTGCAAGAATCTTAGTAATTTAGCTTGTATTTCTAGGGATGCTGCGCTGATTTCATCTAGGAAAAGCGTCCCGCCGTTTGCCTCGGTAATTTTGCCAATTTGTTTTTCTATCGAGTTGCTGAAGACATTTCTTTCATGTCCAAAGAGAACCGACTCCATAAGCTCATCAGCTAATGTCGCGCAATTGACAGTGATGAAGGCTTTACTCTTGCGATCAGAGGCGCTGTGTATGGCGTGTGCGAAATGCTGCTTACCAACGCCAGGTTCACCCACAATTAATACAGGAATATTTGATGTTGCAGCGCGTTCCCCTAATTTAATAGCGCGAACCATATTATCGCTACATGATAAAAAATCTTTGAACGTTGGCGTTCCATGATTGCGACGATTAAGACGATTAAATTCCATCAATAGAGAATGCGAAAAAAGAGCGTTTTTAATGGAAACATGTAAACGTTCCGCGCCAACAGGTTTTACAATAAAGTCCTGGGCGCCTGCACGGATTGACACAGGGATTGTCTCTATAGCCGTTAACGTTGTCTGCATGATAACCGGTGTTAGAATAGATGTGTTGCGTAACTGTCGCAACACTTCCATCCCATCCATATCAGGAAGGGCGAGGTTCAAGATAAGCAAAGAGATGGGCGGGACGTCGACGCGTGAAAATCGCGCCAGGGTATGCTCGCCGCTTGATGTTATTTCAGTTTCAAAGCCAAAGCGTCGAACCATCGCCTCAAGTGTTTGGCATTGTAATGGATCGTCATCAGCAATGAGAATTATTGGTCGCATTTCATTCCTAGGTCATTAAAACTGAGCGAGAATCGCTAGAGAACAGAAATTATATGATATGATGAGTCGTATCATTTCGAAACAGGGCGGATGGTTTGATAGTAAACTCGCCAGAATCCACCACAGGCATATGGCTTGATTGGCTTGGTTTTAAGCCCATATGATAACTTATTTTTTCACAAGAGTTTTGATTGCCGAGCTCTCAACTTGACCCTTAAGGATGACTAATCTCATGCGTTTTTTTCCTGAACCAATGTTTGCTTCTAGCAACGTGTCATCAGTGAATGCTGATGATTTGCCGAAGTGGGATCTTAAAGACCTTTATGAAAGTCCGCAGACTCCGAAACTAACCGCTGATCTTGATCAGATTGCTCGAGACGTTTCGCAATTTGGCAAAGATTATCGCGGGCAATTATCAACTATGGTTGCCCATGTTGATGCGAGCGCCCTAATTGGAGCTGCTGTCCAAAAATATGAAGCACTGCAAGATTTGATGGGCCGTGTCATGTCTTATGCAGGTCTGCTCTATAGCAGTAATACGTCTGATCCTGATCATGCGAAATTTTATGGAGACATGCAGGAAAAAATCACGAACGCATCCGCTCAATTATTATTTTTTCAGCTAGAGTTAAACCGTTTGGATGATATCGCTTTAATGGATGCTGCGAAAATGCCGCCGCTTTCCCGGTGGAGGCCCTGGCTAGAAGATATTCGTAAAGAAAAGCCGCACGAATTAGATGATAAAATTGAAGAACTATTTCATGAAAAATACATTTCGGGCGCCGCAGCTTGGAATAGATTATTTGATGAAACCATTGCATCTTTACGTTTCAAGGTTGCAGGCAATGAATTAGCGATAGAGCCAGTTTTAAATATTTTACAAGATCCAAATGAGGAAAAACGGCGTGAGGCAGCGCTTGCGGTAGGAGAAACTCTGAAAGATAACTTACGCATTTTCTCTCTCATAACCAATACTCTCGCCAAGGATAAGGAAATTTCTGATCGCTGGCGTGGATTTGATGATGTCGCCGATGCGCGACATCTTTCTAATCGCGTTGAACGTGATGTAGTGGCTGCCCTTGCAGCGGCCGTTGAAGACGCTCACCCAAGATTGTCGCATCGATATTACAAACTAAAAGCAAAGTGGTTTGGCAAAGAAAAACTTGATTATTGGGATCGTGGCGCGCCATTGCCAGCCGCTCCAAGCAAAACCTATTCTTGGTCAGAAGCACGAGATATTGTAATTACCGCCTATCGAGGTTTTGCGCCGAGAATGGCAGATATTGCCGTGGATTTTTTTGATCGTCGTTGGATCGATGCGCCAGTTCGCTCAGGTAAGGCTCCCGGAGCTTTCTCACATCCGACGGTTCCCTCCGCTCACCCATACGTCCTGCTTAATTTTCAAGGAAAAACAAGAGATGTCATGACGCTAGCGCACGAGCTCGGCCATGGCGTTCATCAAGTGCTTGCAGCGCGTCAGGGCGCATTGATGGCGCCAACGCCTCTGACGCTTGCTGAAACGGCGTCTGTCTTTGGAGAGATGCTTACATTCCGCGAATTAATGGCTCAGCCGATGGATAATCTACAGCGACGCGCATTACTGGCCTCAAAAGTTGAAGACATGCTTAATACTGTCGTTAGACAAATGGCATTCTATGCGTTTGAGCGAAAAGTGCATCAAGAGCGTCGTCGGGGCGAGCTAACAGCAGAACAGATTTGCGATTTATGGATGAGCGTTCAACAACAAAGCCTTGGACCATCAATTAAGCTTGGTGCTGGATACGAAACTTTCTGGGCCTATATCCCACATTTTATTCATTCGCCATTTTATGTTTACGCTTATGCATTTGGCGATTGCCTGGTTAATTCTCTTTATGGAGTTTATCAAAAAGCGCACGAGGGATTCGTTGAGCGCTACTTCTCATTGCTCGAAGCAGGCGGCGCTAAGCCTTATAATGAATTACTATTACCATTTGGGTTGGATGCGCGCGATCCAGCTTTCTGGAATATTGGATTAAGGATGATTGAAGGATTGATTATTGAACTTGAAGCTATGGAATAGGCTTTAATAAGACAGAAGCGCCGACCTCGGTCGGCGTTTCTGTCAATCAAAATCTAACGGATTATTGAACACCACCGCGAATGGTTATTTTCGTTCCTTCGCAAGCTGCTTCGCCGCTATAGACCTTGCCGCCCATTCCTTCAGCTGCTTTTCCGGTCCATACGCAATTCTTTTTGCCGTCGTCCCGACCTACGAGATTGATCGTATAAACGCCGCCTGCGAGAGACCCTTCGAGTTTGTAGCTCAATACAGAGCCAGTATCGAGCTGGAGATCAGCCTTTCCGCTAACCTTGTCGCCTTCATTATTAATATTCCATGTGCCTGAAGCGTATTTGATTCCGGATGCAGACTGCTCTGTAACGCTCCATGTGGCGGCAACAGCGCTACCAGTCATAATAGTGGCAGCAAGCGCCGTCGAAATTGCTAGCTTGATCATCTACTGTGCTCCCTTAAAGTTTTTACTATGATGAGCAGCATCGTTGGCCGCAGCACTGCCTGAGGCTTATATAATGCGGCAAATCAAGCCGTATAGGGTCCTGGCCAAAGAAACAGACAGGGCCAAGGTCAGATCACATAGAAACATGTCTCGGGTCAACGTCTTTTGTTTTTTTGGGCATCGTTTCGTAGAAATTTCGGAGAATAGAGTGGCAAATAAGACGTGGTCTGAGGTTGACGATTTTATTTCGACACAGCTGATTAGCCCTGAGGAGAGACAGGCTGAGACCATCTGTGTCAATCAAGAGGCAGGTCTGCCTGCTATCGATATTTCGGCGCCTCAGGGTAAGTTCTTGCAACTGCTTGCAAGCGCATCAGGTGCGAGAAATATTTTAGAGATTGGAACATTAGGGGGATTTTCGACCATTTGGCTGGCTCGCGCTGTAGGAAAAGACGGGCGCGTCATCTCAATCGATGTAGACTCAAAACATATCCATATTGCGCGCCAAAATATTGCGCGCGAGGGGTTAGCAGATCGTGTAGATTTACGGTTGGGCGCTGCAGTAAATGTTTTGGGAAAGCTTGAAGAAGAACGTATTGCGCCTTTTGATTTTTGTTTTATTGATGCCGACAAGGCGAATAATGCTCATTATTTTGACTGGGCGGCGCAACATTCGCGTATTGGCGGGCTCATTGTTGTCGATAATGTTATATGCGCAGGTGCTGTAGCGGACGATTTGACCAAGGAAGAGAATGCTATTAGTGCGCGTCGGCTTTTTGGCGCTCTCTCTAGAAATCCGCGTGTGAGTGCAACGGCCATACAGACCGTTGGTCTCAAGGGCTGGGATGGGATGCTCATCGCCGAGGTTTGCGAGGTTGTTAAGGCCAGCGACGAATGAGCTTAAGCGGCATAAACTAAGTGCTAATGTTGAACAGCTTCAGCGCCACTACTATTTCTGGCACTTCAATTGAGCCCCATCCGGTCCATATAACGCCGACTCCACTTGCTGACCTTGATCATTATAACGCCATGAGATCCGGGCTGCGCCAAGATCTTTACGGATCGTGGGTTTCCCCTCGCCATTGAAATAGGCTTCTTCAACTTGATTACCTCTGGCGTCATAGGCGCGAGATATTCTTGCAGCCTCTAAACCTTTTCGTTTGGCTGGTCGACCCTTAGGATCAAAATAAGCCTCCACGACTTCAATGCATCTCTTTTCGGCAGATAAATTTTCAATAGTCAAAGAGCTTATCATTGTGTCGTTATGACTTCTTCGGCTTGGTGGGCGCCTATCATAGGCGTCAGCTAAAGGGCGACTTCTTATTGTTGAGGATTGTTGGGGTGCGTGACGCTTTTGTTCCATGATCTGGATTTTTCATTACTGCTCCTACCCAAATATGGAGATGTCGTCGAAAGGATCGACGTTTTGTTTATCCAATATCCTTGGATAGGTATATTTGGCGTAGGAATGTGATCGAACAGGCTATCTGCTATAGGCAGAGCTTAGTCAGAACAGCCGCGAGCCGCCGATAATCGACGGGGCGTCTCTTAGATCAGGCAAGGCGGCGCGCGCGATCCAAGCGGCAAAATCGTACCTTTGTTCAGATCACGATTAACACTGCTTCTTAGCTTGTCTGTATTGCTGGATAAGTGAGGCGGGACGAGGGTGACGTCAGAAGCCTTAGCGATTAAGCTTCCGTCAGCGATCAAGTGGAATGCGCAACAACCATCGTGTCGAGAGTGACGCGACGGAACCACTGGTTTGGAGTCGATTGTATCGGCTGGCTGGCTGAGGCAAAGGGTCTTGGAGAGAAAAAGAGACCCTTGTCCACCCATCGCAGGGCTGGAAAAAACACCTTGTAGTACAAATGCATAGATAACGAGCAACGATATCGCTGCCGGCCCGGCTTGCCATGTTTTGAGATCAACATGCCGATTCATAATACCTATAGACTAGTGATCGCGCCTCTTTGGGTCAATGGCCGCCCTTAGGCTTCCAGCTTTTTCAGAGAGCTATGGAGACCATGGCTGCTCTTCGCGAGGAGCGCGTTCCCTGGCGCGCGCGGCATCTATGACGTGTGCGAGCGCGCGCAGCGCGTCAGTGACTCCTGCGCCCGTCGCGGAAGAAAGCAGAAGAAGTTTGTGTGTGTCTGCAGTCATAGGGTTGGATGCAGCCCGAAAGGCGCGCCTAAGTCGCTCTCGTTGTTTTTTTATTTGAGCGTCATCAACGGCGTCAGTTTTTGTTAATGCGACAATTTCAGGCTTAGCCGCCAGGTCCGCGCCATAGGCTTCAAGTTCCTTGCGGATTATTTTGTAATCACGTCCAGCGTGTTCTCCGGTGGCGTCGATGAGGTGCAGCAACACCCGACAACGTTCAATATGTCCGAGAAAGCGATCACCAAGTCCATGCCCTTCATGTGCGCCCTCAATTAGACCAGGTATATCAGCGAGCACAAATTCACGTTCATCGCGATACACAACGCCTAGTCCAGGATAAAGCGTTGTGAATGGATAGTCGGCAATCTTTGGTTTTGCTGCGGTTACGTGCGCAAGAAAAGTTGATTTCCCTGCGTTCGGCAACCCAATCAGGCCGGCGTCAGCAATAAGTTTTAGTCTGAGGATAATGGTGCGCTCTTCCCCAGCTAAACCTGGATTGGCCCGACGCGGCGCACGATTGGTTGATGTTGTGAAATGTGCATTACCAAAGCCGCCGTTACCACCTTTGCAAATTACAACACGTTGACCAATTTCAGTTAAATCAGTGATCAAGGTCTCGGCATCTTCCTCAAAAATTTGTGTGCCGATAGGAACTTTTAATATTGCGTCAGCGCCGCGCCCACCGGCGCGGTTCTTGCCCATGCCGTGCATACCCGTCTTTGCTTTGAAATGTTGCTGATAGCGATAGTCGATAAGCGTATTCAGTCCATCGACGCATTCGGCCACAACATCGCCCCCCCTGCCGCCGTCTCCGCCGTCAGGTCCCCCAAATTCAATAAATTTTTCTCGACGGAATGACACGCATCCCGCTCCGCCATCGCCAGAGCGCACATATATCTTGGCCTGATCTAGAAACTTCATAAGTCAACTCACGTCGATATCAGCTTTGGACGGCGCGCGCCAAAGACTGTGTGCGCAGAGCCGCGTTTCAGGCGGGTTACGACCATGTTCATTTTTGTATCACGAGCAGCTGTATAAATTTCTGTTTCGCCCGATTGCACAAAACCCAGCTTTATTAAAATCCTCATAGAGGGATGATTATCCGAGGACACGCAGGACTCGATATGATCAAGGGAAGAGATTTTGAAAATAAGATCAACAAAGGCGTTTGCCGCCTCACTCATCAATCCTTGGCCCCAGAATGATTTAGTCAGCCAGAATCCCAAGCGTGTCGTTCCGCGGATTGATGCGCCGCTGGCCGAAATCATGCCAATGGCGTCATTTGGCGCCCCTTTTAAACTCAGCGCAAGAAAAAGCCCGTCGCCACAGGCATTATGGTTGCGCGCTGATGAAATGAAGTCTTCAGCATGTTTAGACTGATAGGGGTGCGGTATGGTTGTTTTCAGCGTTAAGTCTGGGTTGCTGAGTGACGATACGAAAGCGTCTGCGTCCCCAGCGCAGGGCCAGCGCAGCCACATGCGTTCGGTCTCAAGCCTGAAAACGTCGTCATGCGTGATTTCAGGAAACATCAAAAAACTCCACGCGAAAGACCATGAGTGGCCCCGGACTAAAAAGGGGAAGCGGGTTCCCGCTTCCCCTATAACCCTCTCGGGCATATTTCCGGACTTTTCGCTAAATGGAGCTTTCGCTTTTTAGCCTTGATCGGAACAATCAGGTCCGCCGGGGAATTGGGCCGGCGGGAGGGTCGTTTCCGATCCGACCGCCTTTATTCTGCGGCGATGGCCGCTGGCACAACACACACACTGGCGCGTCCGCTGGTTGATTTAAATTCAACTACGCCGTCAATAAGAGCGAAGAGTGTGTGGTCTTTACCCATTCCGACGTTGCGGCCAGGGTGCCATTTGGTCCCTCGTTGACGAACAATAATATTGCCGCCAATCACTGTTTCACCGCCAAATTTTTTAACGCCGAGACGCCGACCTTCCGAGTCGCGACCATTGCGGGACGAGCCGCCTGCTTTTTTGTGAGCCATTTGTTTGCTCCGAACCTATTCAACGAGGCGTCATGAAGACGCAAAATTTAACCGGCTAGCTTAGCCATGAACCGCCGTTATCTTGACTAAAGTCAAATCCTGGCGGTGGCCGCGCTTGCGCTTTGAATTTTGGCGCCGACGCTTTTTAAAGGCGATAGTTTTTGAGCTGCGCGCCTGTTGGGCAATCTCGCCCTGGACTTTTGCGCCAGCAATAGTTGGTGCGCCAATTTTCTGCTCGCCCTGTCCTGAAATCATCAGAACCTCGTCAAAAGTGACGGCGTCGCCTGGGGCGCCATCAAGCGCCATGACGGTGATTATGTCTCCAGCGGTCACGCTATACTGCTTCCCGCCGGTTTTAATGACTGCGAACATCTTTTCTTCCTGTGTTCTAACTCGGCTCAGGCGTTGCCGCCGTCCGACTTTTTGGCAGTTAACCGGTTGAACTTCTTTCCAATACGTATGCCGTAAAAGAAAAACGCGGCGAAATCGCCGCGATGAAGCTTCGTCTCAATAGCCTCTGAAAGCGCCATTTGTCAATGTCTGTAGAGCTCTTTACCAGCCGGCCACCTTTTTGCAGGACGCGGGGCCGCTACCAAACTCATAATGATCGCCGCATGCGAACGCCACTGGCGGCTCGCTGTTTTGCTCAAAAAGGTCATATCCCTGTTTGAGATTTCGCCAGAAGCCATTCCATTGGCTGTAGTTAGGTCCGCCAACAAAGGCGAGCCATCCACCGCCAGTCTCGCGTGCAATGTTGGCGTCTGTCATTTTGAATGGGAAGATATGTACCGCGATATCTTTTTGTCCAGCGCGCAGAGCGGCTTCAACAAAGCCGTAAATTTCTTCAATGCCGCGATCGGTCATTGCAAAACATCCAACTGACTTACAGGCTCCGTGAACCATTACTAGGCCGCCGGTGCGACCGTTTTGTCTGTCAAAGGCGTTAGGATAACCAACATTAAAGGCGCGGTGATAATTTGAATGCGGATTAAGTTGACGCGCTGAAACACTGTAGAAGCCTTCAGGTGATTGGTAGTCGGCTTCTTTTTCCTTAGGCCCCAAGCGTCCGGACCATTTGCAAATTGGAAATGTTTTGAAAAGATGAAACTTTCCATTCTTCTTCAGCCACAGTTCAAGCTGGCCTTCCTGCTTAAAAATTCTGACAAATACAGGATCCCCCATTCCTAATTTCGGCGGCGGCTGTTGAAAGGCGTCATCGGGAGCCGGCCGAAGCATCGGGTCAGCTCCCCGAGGGCTTGGTGCGGTCAGCGCGCTTGCGGCTTGGGCGGCGGCCTCAACAACACTTTGCGCACTCGACGGCGCGGTTGCGGCGTTTTTGAATTCTGGCGGCCTAGGCGCAGGCAAGGGTGCGCTGGTCGAGGCCGAAATAGAAACGGCAGTGTTGAGGTTCGTCTCGTTCTCTGACGCCTCAGCAGTTAAAGCAGTTGTGTTTTCTGGCTGAGACGCAGGATTTGGAGCAGCTAGCTGATCCAAATCCTGGGGCCGTCGGGGTGGAAGAGGAGCTTGGGCGTTATCGGATGAGACGGCGGCTGTTGTCGACGCTGCCGTTGTCGCGCTCACATCATCAGACTTGCCGCCGCCATTTCCCGCAGAAGAAGCCGCGGATGATGATTGTGGGGTGGAGAGGATAGACGGTGTCTGTGGCAACAGGGCTGGTGGTGCCGAATTATTGATGTTGGCATCCGATGCGGGATAGTTTTTTTTGGGTGTCGTAGTGTTCGGTGTTGGTGTAGCGACGGCGGTTGGCAGCGCCCCGCGTAAACCTAGAAGCGCAGGTTTATAGGTCTGTGTCGGCGATGACGCTTCCTGAGCTGCAGCGCCGGATATTCCTAAGATGATTGCCGTCGCGAGCACCATTGGTGATAGTCGTGTTTTTGTCGGCGAACGGAATGGGACATCCAGAAATATGACCCTGGAAGCGAGGGACGCCGGGGCCACGCATGCAAGTAACAGATGTAATTTGCCCAATTTCATTGTGATATTTTGACGCTTTCCAGCTGAGATGGCCGGGGATGATTGCGTCTATCCTTATCGGCACATCATGGCAAACAAATGGTAGGCAATGACTTAAGCCCTCGGCTTTAGTGTCCCTCAAAAGCCGTGAGGCAGTTCACAGGCACCCCCATCGCTTTTAATTTTCTTGTTCCGCCGAGCTCCGGCAAATCAATAACAAAACATGCGGCGACAACTTCGGCTCCCATAGTCCGTAGCAAGTTTATTGCTCCCTCGGCCGTTCCTCCTGTTGCGATGAGGTCATCAACGAGTATTACGCGTTCACCTTTAGTGACCGCGTCCTCATGCATTTCCATCTCATCAACGCCATATTCCAGCGCATAAGTTGTTGAAACAGTTTTATAAGGGAGCTTCCCCTTTTTTCGGATTGGGATGAACCCAGACGACAATTGATGGGCGACGGCTCCACCGAGAATAAACCCGCGCGCTTCCATACCGGCCACTTTGTCTATTTTCTGACCAGCCCATGGTTGAACAAGCTCATCAACAGCTTTACGAAACGCCTGCGCATTTCCAAGGAGTGTTGTGATATCTCGAAAAAAAATACCTTCTTTGGGGTAATTCGGAATTGTTCGAATAGATTTTGCAAGAGACATTGGCGACTTTCTTGTTTCTTGTGACGTGCATGTTGTGCAATGCGCGCTTTTTCGGGCTGATTTTAGAGGGTCTCGCGCGTTAACTATGTCTCTCAAATTGATTGACGCGCCCCATAATGACTGCGAGTTTTTCCAGTAGATCTGGGTCTCGCGCTTCTGGAGCGGTCAAAATCGCATTATCCAGCGCGCGATCAGAGCCAATTGGGCAGGGTTCATGCTCAGTCGGGAAATCACGCAATACCCGCGACAGCAGACGAGAAACTGTTGAGGCGTTACTTTTAACAATATCAATAACCGCGGCCACATCTACGTTATCATGTTCTGGGTGCCAGCAGTCAAAGTCTGTCACCATGGCAATCGTCGCATAGGATATTTCCGCCTCACGCGCGAGCTTTGCTTCTGGCAAGGCCGTCATGCCGATAACGTCATAATCGCTTGCCTTGTAACTCAGAGACTCGGCGTAAGAGGAAAATTGCGGGCCTTCAATACAGAGATATGTCCCTCCTAAATGAACTTTGATGTTTTCCTCGTGCGCCGCGCGGGCGATTTGCCCCATGAGCCTTGGCGCTACGGGATGCGCCATGGAGACATGGGCAACGCAGCCATCGCCAAAAAATGAGGATTGACGGCCCCAGGTACGATCAACGTATTGGTCTACCAACACAAACATGCCTGGAAAATATTGTGCGCGAAAGGACCCGCAGGCTGAAATAGAGATTAAGTCCGTAACTCCTGCACGCTTCATCGCATCAATGTTAGCGCGATAATTAATCCCTGATGGCGAGAGACGATGACCTAGTCCGTGTCGGGGAAGGAAGACGGTTTGTGTTTGGCCTATTTCGCCAAAAATTAGATCGTCAGAAGGGGCTCCCCAAGGCGTAGAAATTTGTTCACGGCGCATGTTTTTTAGACCCGGCAGATCATAAACGCCTGAACCGCCAATAATTCCAACCACTGCCGCTGTCATCGTCATTCTCCCAATAGAGCTCTCAATTAGACTTTCACACATGTCATTGTGGCGTAGCAGGGTTGCGCCGCAAAATCGCCTGTGTTAGGGGACCATCGCCTTGGAGCAGAGGCGTTCAGGCCCCCGTTCCTTGTTCCTACAGCATCCGTCGCTTGAAGCTATCCGCTTTCTTCCGCACGCGCGCAATTCTCGCTGCGGTCGGCGTTTCGAGCGATGTGAATTTGACAGGCGAACCAAGTGGCCCAAGACGCAGTTTCGCTTTCTGGCGTCGCCGGACGTTACGCTTCCGCCCTTTTTGAACTGGCGAGCGAGAAAAACGTAAGGGATGACGTTGCAAAAGCACTTTTTTCCTTTGAATCAATGATTAATGAGAGTCCCGATTTGGCGCGTATGGTTAAAAGCCCGGTATTCTCTGTTGATGAGCAGCTCAAGGCTCTGAACGCAATCTTTACCAAAGCCAAAATCTCTGGCGTGGCGGCTAACTTCATTCGATTAGTGGCGTCGAAGCGTCGGCTTTTTGTGCTTTCGGACATGATTGAGGCTTACCGTCGCCTCGATGATCAGGCAAAGGGGCTCGTATCCGCCGACGTCACGGTCGCGGCTCCGCTTCGCGCCGATCAAGAAGCCGCTCTACGCCAGGCCTTGGCCGGTGTGTCAGGGGGCAAGTCGGTGAATCTTAACGTCAAGACGGATCCGTCGATTATTGATGGTCTTGTCGTCAAGCTCGGTTCACGCATGGTCGACGCTTCTGTTCGTACCAAGCTCAACGCAATCCGCACACGCATGAAAGAGGTCGGCTGATGGATATCCGCGCCGCAGAAATTTCCTCGATTCTCAAAAATGAGATCGCGAATTTCGGCAATGAAGCTCAAGTCACCGAAGTCGGTCAGGTTCTGTCTGTCGGCGATGGTATTGCTCGCGTCTATGGTCTGGACAATGTGCAGGCTGGTGAGACTGTGGAATTCGAGAATGGCGTTCGTGGCATGGCGCTTAATCTTGAAAGCGATAATGTCGGCATCGTTATCTTTGGTTCCGACCGAGACATTGCGGAAGGCCAAACGGTAAAACGCACCGGCGCCATTGTTGATGTTCCTGTAGGAAAAGAATTGCTTGGTCGCGTTGTTGATGCTCTTGGCAATCCAATTGACGGCAAGGGGCCAATAAATGCTTCGACGCGAGCGCGCGTCGACGTAAAGGCTCCTGGCATTATTCCGCGCAAGTCAGTTCATGAGCCAATGGCCACTGGTCTTAAGGCAGTTGATGCATTGATACCGATTGGCCGTGGCCAGCGTGAGTTGATCATTGGCGATCGCCAGACCGGAAAAACGGCTATAGCTCTTGATACAATTCTTAATCAAAAATCGCTTAACGACGGAAATGACGAGAAAGCTAAGCTTTATTGCGTCTATGTCGCAATAGGTCAAAAGCGTTCTACGGTTGCTCAGTTCGTTAAGGTTCTCGAGGAGCGTGGTGCTTTAGAGTATTCAATCATTGTTGCTGCGACAGCCTCTGACGCGGCGCCGATGCAGTTTCTTGCGCCATTCGCAGGCTGCGCCATGGGCGAGTATTTCCGCGACAATGGCATGCATGCGGTTATCATTTACGATGATTTGTCGAAACAAGCTGTTGCCTATCGTCAGATGTCTCTTTTGCTGCGTCGTCCGCCAGGACGCGAAGCATATCCCGGAGACGTGTTCTACCTTCATTCACGCTTGCTCGAGCGTGCGGCCAAGCTTAGCGATGAACGTGGCGCCGGCTCGCTCACGGCTTTGCCTGTCATTGAAACTCAAGCCAATGACGTTTCGGCTTACATTCCTACCAATGTGATCTCCATTACCGATGGTCAGATCTTCCTTGAAACAGACTTGTTCTACCAAGGCGTCCGTCCGGCTGTGAACGTTGGTCTATCGGTATCACGCGTTGGATCTTCAGCGCAGACAAAGGCAACGAAAAAGGTTGCCGGTAAGATCAAAGGCGAGCTTGCTCAGTATCGTGAGATGGCGGCTTTTGCTCAGTTTGGCTCTGATCTTGACGCCGTCACGCAGCGTCTTCTCAATCGCGGCGCTCGTCTGACAGAGTTGCTGAAACAGCCGCAGTTTTCGCCGCTACAGATGGAAGAGCAAACCTGTGTGATTTATGCAGGCGTCAATGGTTATCTTGACACCCTGCCGGTAAATCGCGTGCGCGCTTTCGAGGATGGACTACTTGCGCTGTTGCGCTCGCAGCACAATGAGATCCTTGAAAACATCAGAAGTTCAAAAGATCTCTCTGACGACACCGCTGCCAAGCTAAAGGCTGTTGTCGAGAACTTTTCGAAATCTTTCGCTTGATTAATCGCCTGCTTGCCTGCGCGTCCATCTCGGCGCGCAGGGTCCTTGAGACAAGAAGACCCTTATGCCCTCGTTGAAGGATCTCAGAAATCGTATCTCCTCCGTCAAGGCGACGCAGAAGATAACCAAGGCCATGCAGATGGTTGCGGCGGCAAAATTGCGACGCGCGCAAGCTGCAGCAGAGGCGGCGCGCCCTTACGCTGAGCGAATGGAAAGCGTGTTGGCGAATCTCGCCGCTGGCATATCAGCAGGCGGTCCGCAGCTCCTTGCCGGTAATGGCAAAGATAATGTGCACCTGCTTGTTGTTGCGACTGCAGAGCGCGGGCTATGCGGCGCCTTTAATTCATCAATCGTTCGTCTTGCGCGTGAGCATATTCTGCGGTTGCAGGCTCAAGGTAAGACCGTAAAGATCATCTGCGTTGGAAAAAAAGGCTATGATCAGCTTCGACGTCAGTTTGAGAAAGAAATTATCGATCTGATTGAGCTCAGAGGCTTGCGACAGATTGGTTTTGAGAATGCTGATGAGATCGGGAAAAAAATTATCAGCATGTTTGATGCTGAGCAGTTCGATGTCGCAACTTTGTTTTTTTCAAAGTTCAAGTCTGTTATTTTGCAGATTCCGACAGCTCAACAGCTGATACCGGCGCAAATCGCGGTTAATGAAAATGCTGTAGCGTTAGAGGGCCCACAGGCTTGTTATGATTATGAGCCTGGTCAGGACGAAATTTTGTCGACGCTGTTGCCGCGCAATATCTCGGTTCAGGTTTTCCGGGCACTGCTTGAAAACGCGGCTTCTGAACAAGGGGCGCGCATGAGCGCCATGGATAATGCGACGCGTAACGCTGGCGATATGATTAAAAAACAAACGACGCTCTATAACCGCTCGCGTCAGGCGATGATCACTAAAGAACTTATCGAAATCATCTCGGGCGCTGAAGCGCTCTGACCGCTTAAAAAAAGACGAGGACGAAACATGGTTGCCAACAATCCCACCGGGCGTATTACCCAGGTCATCGGCGCCGTTGTCGACGTGAAGTTCGACGGGCATCTACCGAAGATTCTCAATGCGCTTGAGACGACGAATCAAGGCAATCGCCTTGTTCTCGAAGTCGCGCAACATTTGGGTGAGAACACCGTTCGCACCATCGCGATGGACACGTCAGAAGGTCTAACGCGTGGTCAGGAAGTGCGTGATACAGGCGCGCCGATCTCCGTGCCTGTTGGCGAGGAAACGCTTGGGCGAATCATTAATGTGATTGGAGAGCCTGTTGATGAGGCGGGTCCGCTCATTACAAAGGGTACCCGCGCAATTCATCAACCAGCGCCATCTTATTCAGAACAGGCAACGGAAGCCCAAATTCTTGAAACCGGGATCAAGGTCGTCGATCTCCTCGCTCCATACGCTAAGGGCGGTAAGATTGGTCTTTTCGGCGGCGCTGGCGTTGGCAAGACCGTGTTGATCATGGAGCTCATCAACAATGTCGCGAAGGCGCACGGCGGGTATTCTGTATTTGCTGGCGTTGGTGAGCGCACCCGTGAAGGAAACGACCTCTATCATGAAATGATCGAAGGCGGCGTTAATAAAAAGGGTGGCGGCGCAGGATCAAAATGCGCGCTCGTTTATGGCCAGATGAACGAGCCGCCAGGCGCACGTGCGCGTGTAGCGTTGACGGGCTTAACAGTTGCTGAGGAGTTCCGCGACAAGGGGCAGGATGTGCTCTTTTTCGTCGACAATATTTTCCGCTTCACGCAGGCTGGATCTGAAGTCTCTGCCCTTCTTGGACGTATTCCTTCGGCTGTTGGATACCAGCCAACGCTCGCGACAGATATGGGCGCATTGCAAGAACGCATTACGACCACCACAAAAGGATCAATTACCTCAGTGCAGGCGATTTACGTTCCTGCCGATGATTTGACAGATCCAGCTCCAGCCGCGTCATTTGCCCATCTTGATGCGACAACCGTTTTGTCGCGCTCCATCGCGGAGAAAGGCATTTATCCAGCTGTTGATCCGCTAGACTCAACGTCGCGAATGCTCTCACCCGCAGTTGTCGGCGAAGAGCATTATGACATCGCGCGTAAGGTGCAGTCGACTCTTCAGCGCTATAAGTCGCTTCAAGACATCATTGCGATTTTGGGCATGGATGAGCTTTCAGAAGAAGATAAGCTCGTGGTCGCGCGCGCGCGCAAGATCGAGCGCTTCTTGTCTCAGCCTTTCCATGTTGCTGAAGTCTTTACAGGCTCCCCTGGTAAACTCGTTTCGCTTGCCGATACCATCAAGGGTTTCAAAGGTCTCGTAAACGGCGATTATGATCATCTTCCAGAAGCCGCTTTTTACATGGTTGGCGCGATTGAGGAAGCCGTTGAAAAAGCTGCGAAGCTTGCCAAGGAAGCAGCTTAAGCGCATCTGGACGTTGACGGCGGTGTTAGCCCTGTCAGTATGCAGAAAATAGAAGGCCTTATAAGACCCGCCTTCTATTTTCATTAATGATTTAAGCGTTGTCGGAGACAACTATGGCCGCATTCCACTTCGAACTCGTTTCTCCAGAAAAACTGTTGTTCACTGGAGAAGTTGAATCCGTCGTTGTGCCTGGTTCAGAAGGACAGTTTACAGTTCTCAAAGATCACGCGCCGGTCATGACGACGCTTAAATCTGGACTGGTTACGGTCTCTGATGTCGCCGGAAAGATTGAAAGACTTTATGTTCGCGGCGGCTTCGCGGATGTTAGTTCGCTTGGTTTTACAATCCTAGCGGAGCAGGCCACTCCGCTTGCAGAGATCGATATTTCTAAGCTTGATGCGGAGATCAAGAACGCCAAAGATGATCTCTCAGACGCCAGAACCGATGAGGCTCGTCATTCCGCTCAAGAAAAAATTGCCCATCTGCAGGAGATGCGCAGCGCAATTAGCTGAGCGTCTTAACGATTATTCTTCTTGATCAAGATAAGTTTGGGAAGACGGGTTAAGCTCTGCAGCAATCATGTCGCCTTGTTGGTTGTTTGGCGTAAGCTCTGAGCGGCTGTGGGCCATTTCTCTTATCATGTCTCCAATTTTTGGATTACGAATCATTATCGTATGAAGATCATAGGCGTCTAAAATAAGTAATTTTGTTGGTTTAGTTGTTCGCACATTTCCAGAGCGCAGTGTTTTTTTCAAAACAGCCACTTCTCCGAAAAATTGCCCTTCACCTAGTCGAATGCGTTGAGCTGGCAAGTCAATATCTACTTCACCTTCAGCAATAAAATACATTGAATGCGCGACCTCTCCACGCCGTACGATAAGCGTGCCGGAGGGCACCGACTGTGCTCGCAAATATCGCATGATTTCTGCGATTTCTGTTGCACCTAGTCCGTGGAATAGCGGCACGCGCGCAATCATGCTCCAAGTTACAACAAATTCGCGTCGATGAATTTCTTCAGCGAATGCAGTTGCAACAATGCCGACTGGCAAGCCAAGCATGACATAACCCAGCACCATTGTAATTGAGGCGATCATCCTACCTGTCAGGGTGATGGGCGTTACATCGCCGTATCCTAATGTCGTGATGGTCACGATCGCCCACCACATTGCAGAAGGAATAGAGTCAAATTTTTCTGGCTGCGCCTCGTGTTCTGCAAGATGCATCGCTGCAGCGGCAAAAAGAACAATCCCGAATAAGATTAGGCCTGAGGCAAGCAGTGCACGTTTTTCAGCCTCTAAAACAGCAATAATTGTTCTCATTCCAGAGGAATAACGCGCTAGCTTTAAAAAGCGCAGCAAGCGAAGAAACAACAAAACTCGAAGATCTGATGCGACAAAAATAGAAAAGTAGAAAGGCAAAACAGATATGAAATCTATAATTGCTGATGCTGATTTAAGGAATGTTAGCCGCGCGCCAAAAGCAGTGCGTTTGGCATAAGGCGCGTGTTCAGGCGCCGTCCAAAATCTAAGCAAAAATTCAATCGTGAAGATACAGACAGAAATATTCTCGATAACACGAAAATATTTTTCATAAGCTGCGTTATATTCTGGCACTGATTGTAGAATTACAGCTGTTACAGACAGAAAAACCAGTGTTACGAGTGCATAGTGTAAGAAACGCGAGAGTAAGTCGTGGCTGCCGCCGTCAAGAATTACATAAACGCGTCGCCGCAGGGTGGATAAACGTCGAGGCGGTTGCTCATTCTTTTGTTGGGCTTGTTTAGGCAGCTGTTTGGTCCTTAAGAGCGCGTTCAATTGCCGCTAAGGCCTCATCAATTGCATATGCGTCTGGTCCTCCAGCCTGCGCCATATCTGGCCTGCCGCCTCCGCCCTTCCCACCTAACTTTTCGCTGGCAATGCGCACGAAGTCTACAGCGCTGAATCTATCTATAAGGTCTTGCGTTACGCCAACAACAACGCCAGCCTTCCCATCAGAAGAAGCGCATGCGATCGCAATAACGCCGGAACCAAGGGTTTTCTTGCCTTCATCAACGAGAGCTTTTAAATCTTTGACGTCAATGCCTTCGACCTTGCGAAGCATAAGCTTCACACCGCCAATGAGTTGACTGCCTTGATCTGACTCGCCGCTAACGTTTCCTCCCATGGCCAGACGACGCTTGGCTTCAGAAAGCTCGCGTTCTAGCTTCTTACGATCTTCTAGTAATTGCGTTAGTTTTATTGGGGTTTCTTCAATTGGAGCGCGGATCAGTCCGGCGATATCACGTAAGGTGCGTGATTGAGCAACAAGCTGTTCTCTTGCGCCTTCAGCCGTTCGCGCTTCGATACGACGCACGCCAGATGCAACCGCGCTTTCACTAATAATTGCAATCAGACCAATGTCTCCCGTTCGAGAAACATGCGTGCCACCGCACAATTCTACTGAGAAGGGATGGCGCGCCTCACGATTAGGGCGTCCCATTGAGACAACCCGTACTTCATCGCCATATTTTTCACCAAATAGCGCACGTGCGCCCGAGCTGATGGCGTCTTCTTGAGCCATCAATCGTGTTTCAACAGCTGTGTTGTCTTGTACGATCTCATTTGCGAGTTTCTCAACTCGATTAAGCTCATCATCGGTTAGTGGCTTTGGATGTGTAAAATCAAATCGCAGTCGTTCTGATGCGACAAGAGAGCCTTTTTGCGCGACATGCTCGCCTAAAATTTGACGTAAAGCTTCGTGGAGAATGTGTGTTGCAGAGTGATTGGCGCGTGTTGCGCGGCGACGCGCATGGTCAACATCAAGCTCCAAAACGAGGCCAGGAGTGAGCTCTCCTTCCTCAACAACGCCTTCATGAACGATGAGATCGCCAAGCTTCTTTAAAGTATTTTCAACGCGAAAGCGCACACCTTTGCCGCATATCAGCCCAATATCGCCAATCTGTCCGCCTGACTCTCCATAAAATGGCGTTTGGTTTACGATGACGGCGCCGCGTGCGCCTTGCTTCATTGCAAAGCTTTCTTGACCATCTTGAATAAGCGCAGAAACCACACCCTCGCTTCTTTCCGCCTCGTAGCCCAGAAATTCGGTAGCCCCGAGGCGCTCTTTGAGCGCGAACCAAAGTGTTTCTGTTGCTGTTTCGCCCGAGCCAGCCCATGCGCGCCGCGCATCGGCGCGCTGACGTTCCATAGCGACGTCAAAGCCGACCTTATCAACAATGACGCCGCGTGGGCGGAGGGCGTCTTCAGTTAGGTCGAGTGGAAAGCCATAGGTATCGTAAAGTTTAAAAGCAATTTCGCCAGAAAGCTTTGCGCCCTTGCCAAAGCCGGTAGTTTCTTCGTCCAATATGGCTAGGCCGCGTGCGAGCGTTGCCCGGAAACGCGTTTCTTCCGTTTTAAGCGTATCGACGATCAGCGCCTGCGCGCGAATAAGCTCGGGATAGGCTTGGCCCATTTCTGCGACAAGCGTTGGCGCCAATCTCCACATCAGCGGGTCTTGCGCACCGAGCAATTGCGCATGACGCATTGCACGCCGCATAATTCGTCTTAAAACATAGCCGCGACCCTCGTTAGAGGGCGTAACCCCATCTGCGATCAAAAATGACGATGCGCGTAGATGGTCCGCAATGACACGATGGCTTGCGCCATTTGGGCCGTCGACAGGCGCATTCGTTAGTTCTGCGACGGCTGTTGTCAGTGCGCGAAAGAGATCAATGTCGTAATTTGACGTTACTCCCTGCAATAAGGCAGCGATACGCTCAAGCCCCATGCCCGTATCAATGGAAGGACGCGGCAGCGGCGCGCGTTGTCCTGGCGCGACTTGTTCATATTGCATGAAAACGAGGTTCCAGAATTCAAGAAACCTATCGCCATCTTCATCTGGACTGCCAGGCGGTCCACCAGCAAGACTTTCACCTTGATCATAAAATATTTCAGAACAGGGGCCGCAGGGGCCTGTATCGCCCATGCTCCAGAAATTATCTGAAGTCGTTATTCGGATAATGCGGCTATCATGAAAACCAGCAATCTTTTTCCAAAGATCAAATGCTTCGTTATCATCATGGTAGACGGTTACGAGCAGACGCTCGACAGGAAGTTGGAATTCGCGAGTGATGAGTTTCCACGCAAGCTCAATAGCTCCTTCCTTAAAGTAATCACCGAAAGAAAAATTACCCAGCATTTCAAAGAAAGTATGATGACGTGCGGTATATCCTACATTATCGAGATCATTATGTTTTCCGCCTGCTCTCACGCATTTCTGTGATGAGGTTGCGCGCGCCCGATGTCGTTTCTCGACGCCGGTGAAAACATTCTTAAATTGCACCATCCCAGCGTTCGTGAACATCAGCGTTGGATCGTTGTGTGGCACGAGGGGCGAAGATGCGACCTTTTCATGTCCATTACGAACAAAGTAATCAAGAAAAGCTGATCTGATATGATTGACGCCACTCATCGTCTTGCGGCTCACTGAAGCGTGATCGGAGAGAAGGAATCCGATCATTGGTGAAACAATCAATAGGCTTCGTCGCATTACAGAGATGCAAGCAATGAACCTATTGCCGCAGAAGTTGCCAGACTACGGGTCTTTGAACAATCTGCTCCTATCGGCGGATATGCCAGTCTCATAGGCTTTGAGCAATGGAAAAGGCCCGACAGTCGGGCCTTTTACCTGATTCATGATCGCTTTTGCGCTTACGACGCCCTATTGTCTCATGCGTCGCTGTCGTCTTCTTCTGCAACGTCAAGAATGCGCTCCGCGATGAGGCCAGCATTTTCCCGGATCGCTTGCTCAATTTGCGCCGCGACCTCGGGGTTTTGTTTGAGATAGGCTTTAGCGTTTTCACGACCCTGACCCAGTCTTTGGCTGTCATAGGAGAACCATGCGCCTGACTTCTCGACAACGCCCGCTTTAACGCCCAGATCTACCAACTCACCCATTTTTGAGACGCCTTCACCATACATAATGTCGAATTCGACTTGCTTGAATGGCGGCGCCACCTTGTTTTTGACGACCTTAACGCGAGTCTGATTGCCAATCGTTTCATCGCGGTCCTTAATCGCGCCAATACGACGAATATCAAGCCGGACTGAGGCATAGAATTTCAGTGCATTGCCTCCAGTCGTGGTTTCTGGAGAGCCATACATCACGCCAATTTTCATACGGATTTGGTTAATAAAAATAACCAATGTATTAGAGCGCGCGATTGATCCGGTGAGCTTGCGTAGCGCTTGGCTCATTAAACGCGCTTGCAGGCCGGGTTGTACGTCGCCCATTTCGCCCTCAATTTCAGCGCGTGGCGTCAGCGCAGCGACCGAATCAACAACAAGAACGTCTATAGCGCCCGAGCGCACAAGCGTGTCTGTGATTTCGAGAGCCTGTTCGCCTGTGTCTGGTTGAGAAATAAGAAGCTCTTCGAGGTTAACCCCGAGTTTGCGTGCATACACTGGGTCAAGAGCGTGTTCAGCATCTACGAAGGCGCAAACGCCACCCAGTTTTTGGGCTTCAGCAATGACATGTAAAGTAAGCGTTGTTTTGCCAGAAGACTCAGGTCCATAGATCTCAACAACGCGACCACGCGGCAGTCCGCCGACGCCAAGTGCAACGTCTAATCCAAGAGACCCTGTAGAAATGGTTTCAATTTCAACAGCTTGCTGATTTTTTCCGAGCCGCATGATTGAGCCTTTGCCGAAGGCGCGCTCAATTTGCGATAGGGCGGCGTCTAGCGCCTTAGTCTTATCCACGGACGATCCTTCCACGACGCGGAGATTAGCTTGGCTCACGTTTGCATTCCTTTTGACATGGTTTCCGATACACAGGCAACGGTTGACAGATGTTTTATTGTACATGTTTTGTTCTATTTTGAAAGTTCTTTCTTTGTTCTAATAAATTTTATTTAGAACAACACGCAAAACAGGGAGGCTGGTGCTTGCGAAGCGCGTGACGGGTCAATCGGATTTTTCTATAGTTGCTAAACTATGACAAAAAACGGCCTCAGGGAGGCGAAATGTACTCAAAAATTCTTGTTCCAATAGATTTAGCTGAGTCAGAAATGACGAGTTTGGCCCTTGAGGCGGCTTTGACAATTTTGAAGCAAAGCCAGGCTGCGCAGCTGCGTCTCCTCAATATTCAGCCGCTCGTACCAATCGCATTGATCGATTATATTCCCCCTAATTTTGATATGGAGATGAGGGAGACTGCGGAAAAAGATTTAGCAGAGGTTGTGGGTAGGATTGATCTTCATCCTGGGCGCTTATCGTCTGTCGTAAGGTGTGGCGCAGTCTATCCCGAGGTACTGGGGGAGGCGGAAGACTGGGGCGCAGATTTAATTGTGGTTGGCTCACATCGACCGACAATGGCGACGTATCTGCTGGGCTCAAACGCAAAAACTATTGTAAGACATGCAAAATGCTCTGTGCTGGTTGCGCGTAAGTGATCATGCGCAAGAAGGCGCAAACGGGAGTTTGTAGAATGTCGACTTTTCGTAAGCGTTGCCTGTTACGCCTTTACGCGCTGTGCGTCTTGACGTTGTTGTTGTCTAATAATGCTGTTTGGGCTCAGCAAGAGAGCGCGGCGACGCTTAACCTTGGTCAGAAAATTGCGCAGAAGAATTGCGGACGCTGTCATGCTGTGGATCGTGTTGGCGCTAGTCCAAACCCAAAATCTCCGCCATTTAGATATTTGGCGAGAAAATATCCGCTCGAAAATCTTGAGGAAGCCCTAGGTGAAGGCATTGTGGTCGGCCACGATGGCATGCAGATGCCGGAGTTTCGCTTAAGCACAGCGCAGATTGAAGCATTTTTGGCTTATCTGGAGTCCATTCAAAAGCATTGAGCTAAATGAAACAAGAAAATTCCATAAATTTCGTAGCGTTGAGGAGCGAAAGCCATTTCTCTTCGATCAAAAAGCAGAATTATTGAGGGGCACATGTCAGCAATCCCGGATTTCTCAAAAATAGCATTTGCGCCAATTAAGATTGTGCAAGAAGTTGAGCCAAGAAATTGGCGTACGCCTGAGGGCATTGATGTTAAAAATTCATATTCCCTTTCCGATATAGATGAGCTTTCTTTTATTGATGGTTACCCCGGAATTGCGCCCTATGTGCGTGGCCCTTACCCAACAATGTATGTCGCTCAACCGTGGACAATTCGACAGTATGCAGGCTTTTCGACAGCCGAAGATTCTAATGCATTCTATCGACGTAACTTAGCGGCAGGTCAAAAAGGATTATCTGTCGCCTTCGATCTTGCGACACATAGAGGATATGACTCCGATCATCCGCGCGTGATGGGTGATGTTGGCATGGCCGGGGTTGCGATTGATTCAATTTATGACATGCGCACGCTTTTTGCGGGTATCCCCCTCGATCAGATGTCCGTATCGATGACGATGAATGGCGCAGTGTTGCCTGTTCTCGCATTATTTATTGTCGCTGCTGAGGAACAGGGCGTGTCAGCTGATAAATTGACTGGCACTATCCAAAACGACATTCTTAAAGAATTTATGGTGCGTAATACATATATTTATCCGCCAGAGTCATCGATGCGGATTGTTTCGGATATCTTCGCTTACACAAGCAAACATATGCCTAAATTTAATTCGATCTCGATTTCTGGCTATCATATGCAAGAAGCAGGAGCCTCAGCAGATCTTGAGCTTGGCTATACTCTTGCTGATGGCGTCGAGTATGTCCGCGCCGGCGTAGCAGCAGGGCTTGATATTGACGCATTCGCACCAAGACTCTCCTTCTTTTTTGCAATTGGCATGAATTTTTTTATGGAGGTGGCAAAGCTACGAGCTGCTCGTCTCTTATGGGCCCGATTGATGAAAGATCTCGGCGCAAAATCAGAAAAGAGTATGACGTTGCGTACGCACTGTCAGACGTCTGGTTGGTCACTAACAGCACAAGATGTCTATGTGAATTCAATTCGCACATGCATTGAGGCAATGGCGGCGACGCAAGGCCATACACAATCTTTGCATACAAATGCTCTTGATGAAGCGCTTGCGCTGCCTACCGACTTTTCTGCGCGTATTGCGAGAAACACACAGATTGTTTTGCAGCAGGAGAGTGGGACGACCCGCATTATCGATCCTTGGGGCGGTTCTTATTATGTCGAAAGGTTGACGGCAGAGCTCGCAAAACGAGCGTGGACGCATATTGAAGAGATCGAACGACTAGGGGGCATGGCAAAAGCAATTGCCGAAGGCGTGCCAAAGCAACGTATTGAAGAAGCCGCGGCTAAGACACAGGCCCGAATTGATACCGGCGCGCAGATAGTTGTCGGCGTTAACAAATATCGCCCTGAGAATGATGTCGCGCCAAATGTTCTCAAGGTCGATAATGCTGCTGTAAGAGCTGCGCAGCTCGAAAAGCTCGCAAGACTTCGTGCAGAACGTGACGAAAATAGGACGCAGGCGGCGCTTGAATCTTTAACAATCGGCGCACAGTCAGATGATAATTTGCTTGAGCTTGCTGTGAGAGCGGCGCGCGCAAAAGCCAGCGTTGGCGAGATCTCTTTCGCGCTTGAAAAAGTCTTCACTCGGCATAAGCCAAAAGCAAACGTTATCTCAGGTATTTATGCGAGAGAGGCTGGGGATAATGATCCTGCCGTGTCGCGTGTTAGAGGCATGACAAAGGCTTTTGAAGAGAACGAGCGTCGCAAGCCGCGTATTCTTGTCGCTAAATTAGGGCAGGATGGCCATGATCGTGGTCAGAAAGTCATTGCTTCTGCATTCGTAGATATGGGCTTTGATGTTGTCATCGGTGATCTTTTCGCAACACCTGATGAAGTAGCAAAGAAGGCTGCTGAAGCGGATGTTCATATTGTTGGCGTCAGTACAATGACGGCCGGACATTTGACTCTGACGCCGGAATTAAGAGATGCGCTAATGCGTGCAGGCTGTGAGCATGTTATGATGGTTGTTGGCGGAGTTATTCCGCAACAAGATTTTCAGCAACTCTATGACTCTGGCGCAGCTGCGATCTTTCCTCCTGGAACAAATATTCCTCATGCTGCAGAAAAACTGCTGCACGAATTAAATATCAGGCTAGGTTATGCCCAGCGGGATGCGACGGTCCTCAAATAAGATATTTATCTTATAGTTCTGGGCAATAAATAGGTGGGTCACTTGTCGTTTCGCTCACAGTGAGTCATTTCTTTTAAATCAGACGTCATAGCGGCGTGTAAATGAGCTTTGTCAAAGAGAATTGATGATGTTGCTGATGTTTGAAGCCGCATTGGCTGCATTGCGTGAGATAATCTCTCCACCGTTCAGAAATGTTCTACTGAAAAGTCTTGGTATGACCTTGGTGATGCTGTCTCTTGCCTGGGTTGGGTTGGATAAATTCCTTCTCTCTTATGCGATTACGTCTCATCCATGGGTCCAGACAGCTCTGACATATGTTGCTGGAATGGGATTATTTATCCTATTGGCGTTCTTGATTGGACCGATCTCAGTTGTTGTCACCAGTCTCTTTCTTGATGATCTGGCGGATGTGGTTGAGAGAGATCTTTATCCTGAAAGCGCTAGAGGAAGTGCAATTCCTGTCTCTCAAGCGATTTTAATGGGATTACGATTTGCATTCATCTCAGCGGCTGTAAATGTTATTGCTCTGTTGCTTCTTCTTGTGCCCGGAGTTAATGCTGCGGCATTCCTCTTTGCAAACGCTTATCTTCTTGGACGCGAATATTTTTTATTCGCCGCAACAAGATTTATGACGTTAAATCAAGCCCTTAAGATGCGTCAGCGTTACGCTTTGCAGATATTTCTAGCTGGCTTTTTTATTGCTGCTTTTATTGCAACGCCAGGGTTAAACGTGCTCACGCCATTGTTTGGCGTCGCATTCATGTCGCGTATCTATAAAATTATTTCCCAGTCTCGTAATTGAGCAGTGACACCGGGCCAGCCGATGTTATTCAAGCATTAAGGCGTTGGGCCTGGTATTGCCCAGTTTTGCGATAACGATAGAGATAATTAGGTACGATGGACCCAAAACTATGAGGCTGTAGACCCAGTCCTTCAAGTGTAAAGCCTTGAGATTTTGATGTGTCGCTCACAACGTTATTGACTTTAAGCAATTCCACCTGATCGCAGGTCATACGTAGGATCTTTGGAAAAAGGCCCAATGATAATTTTGTGAGAAGTTGCATAAAAAAGGCAACAATCTTGCCTGCGCTAAATCCGAGATTAATGACCTTACGATCCCGTTGCGTAACATCGAGAACATAGTGAATAAGAGATTCAAAGCTTCTTACTTCTGGCCCGCCGAGCTCGTAGGTTGCGCCTGGTAAGCCGTTATTTGCAAGAACTGTGGCGACAGCTTCGGCCACATCGCCGACATATACTGGTTGAAATAGTGTTTTAGCGCCCACAATAGGAATAATTGGAAAGTAGCGAGCCATTGCTCCAAAACGATTAAAAAACTCATCTTCAACGCCAAAGATGACGGAAGGTCGTAAAATAATTGAAGTTGGGATGTTTTCATGCATTGCGGCTTCACCCTCAGCTTTGCTGCGCGCATAAGCAGATTTGGATTTGGGGTTTGCGCCAATTGCAGAAACATGGACGACATTGGTGATGCCTGCAGCTTTTGATGATTCCGCTATGGTTCGCGCGCCTTGGGACTGAACGGAAGTAAACTTCTGTGCGCCGTCTTGCGTTAAGATTCCAACCAAATTGACAACAGCACTAGCGCCCTTCAGTGCCGCTGTTACAGAGCCTTGATCGCGAAGGTTAGCTTGAACCGAAACGATTTGACCCGGACGGCCGAGCGGCTGAAGAAAAAACGCTAGATCTGGACGCCTACAGGCGACACGCACGCGCCAGCCATCACGTGCTAAAGCGCGAACGACATAGCGACCAACAAAACCTGAACCGCCAAAAACTGTCACAATACGTCCTGCGCCAATAGTGTCGCTGTTCATTAACATGTACTCCAGTGTCCAAGGCCTGTTATATTCTTCAATAACGAAAAATTTATTATAAGGAAACGTGCTATTAGGGCCAAAAACCGTAGAATTTTCATGAATTCGACCGGGAGCAGGTTTTTAAGACAATCCCTCATTGACAGAGGCTGCGCTAGGGTCCTAAGACACGGCCCGTTGCCTGCCCAGGTGGCGGAATTGGTAGACGCGCTGGTTTCAGGTACCAGTAGTGAAAGCTGTGGAGGTTCGAGTCCTCTCCTGGGCACCACTTGGCGCTGAGCCGACATAGCGAAGCGCCAAAAATTGGTGTTTAGCATTCACGGACAATTTGTTTCCTTATCGATTTAGTAATGAAATCTCTTTGGCGCGTACTTTGAATTATATTGCTATCATCCAGTATTTGTTCACTAGGCCCTAAGCCTTTGAGATTTGGCGTTAAGAGGAACCCTTGAGGTTGCCTCGAGCAGTAGAAGGATTTTGTCTTTGCCGACATGATTATTTGATTGAGCAATTATAGACATCATCATTGCTAAAAATTACTTCGTGCAGCTCGCGGTATGCTACAAAAACTTTAATAATTTATCTTTTTTACTGTTGCTGGTACAATTCAGATCTCGTGCTTGTAAGATCGCCTTTAGAAATTCGGATGAGCTGGTTGTTCTCAAACCAGTAGAAATGATCAGCTTGATCAGAGTTTGGAAGATAATAGACTTTTTGTCTGGCTTTCTGACCAACCATTTCCGGTGCGTCTTTGGAGGCCATGCGGGCTGCAAAGTCCCATTCTTGAAAGCTCATGCCAATCTGAGGATTATAGTTTGTGCATGAGTATAAAAAGACGAGCGATGTGAGAAGAGGGATGAGTAGTCTTTTATAAAGCATAGCTAAAAATCCTGTATAAAGCGATCTTATCTGGAGACATCGTGTAAATAGCGCAACTAGTAGTGTTATTGCACTGCAATTATAGTATTGATATAAAATCAATAATCTAATCATAAGACTATACCAATTTAGTACATTATGTTTATGATGAGTAACGGTATTTAATCGTTTTGGATTTGATAAGCGCTAAGCGTAGATCTGTCATCCTAACAAGAATTACATCAAGATAGAGTGCTTTTGCGGCATGATTAATGATCCAAAGAAAGTGATTGCGGCAATTGGTGGTGAAGCATCTGTTGCTGCTATGGACTGCGAAATGCGTGCTGAAGCTTTGGAGCAGTATAAAGCGCGTTCATTGGATCGGGCCTGTATGGCGTCTCCCACTGTCGCTGATCTTGATAAAAAAATTTCATCCAGGACATTTCGTAGAGGTGTTGGAACGCTGTTTTGCGTTGGCGCGAGCACTCCCTTTGCAGAGAAATTACCAAATGAGACAGGCTTTGTTCAGAGGCTAGAGCGCATGCCCGAAAAGCCTCGATTAATTGATTACTTCAAATTACGATTTGCTCCGGCCAGCCATCTCTTGAGAAGCGCAGATCTTGCGCTTAAAGCTAGCATGGATGAGGATATCGTTTTTGCTTGCCTTATTCATGATTTAGGTCAGGTTTTGATGAAAACTGATCATGGCTGGTGGGGGGCTCAACTTTTTGGACCTTATGTCTCCGAAAAGGTATCCTTTGCAATACGCTTCCATCAAGCCTTGCGTTTTTTTCCAGACGCATCCGTAAAATATGAGTATCCAAACGATTATAATGTCATTTTTGGTAGCGACTATGAGCCTCCTTTATACATAAAAAAAGCTTATCAATATTGTCGACAACACAAATGGTATATGGCAGCGCGTCTTATTACAGTTAATGATGATTACGCCTTTGATCCTTCGCATCAAGTGGATTTGAATAAGTTCGAGGATATCATTGGACGTAATTTTAAACAGCCGATCGACGGGCTTGGTTACGATAATAGCACTGTTGCGCACATGTGGCGTTCAATTGCTATGCCGGATGCGCCGCTATAAATTAATTATTCATCATGGGGATAATTTTTGGCAGTTCAACACGAAGGATTGTTCTCATGAATGATTTTTAAAAAAATTAACAATTTACCCAGGCTAATCAGAATTTGTTAATTTTTTGAATGTCAGCGCTTTATATTAAGGGATAGATATTGAACACTATTGATATAAGAGGCCTATAAAATTAACACCAAAGAGAGCGGCCATAACAGATAAAACAACAGAAATTAGACCATAGAAAGCAGCTAAAAAATATTGACTACGCTCAATCATTAAAACAACCTCTAAGGAGAATGCCGAAAAAGTAGTAAAACCACCTAAGAATCCCGTCATTGCAAACAAGCGTAGGTGATCAGGCATATGTCCCTTGAAGGCAAGAATGCCCGCCATGATGCCCATAAGGAGCGATCCAATAATATTAATAGTCATTGTTCCAATGGGAGCATTTGAAGTGATTAGTTTAGATCCATAAACATTAAAGCCATGTCGCAGCATAGCTCCAAAACCGCCACCTAGAAAGACAATCAAATAAATCATTTTTTTGCTCACATTGCTTGCAGAACTAGTAATATATATACTGAGCGCTATGAAGATTAATGTAATAATATAGATAAAAACTAGAGTTAGCGTTATTTTATAATTTCTAAATAATGCAAATATTAGTGGATGAAAATTGAGATTGCTTAAGGATTTTGTAAATGATGAAGCTTTTACAATCTTGGCAGTTTTGGGCTCTCTTGTCCGCGCTATTTGCTGCTTTGACAGCGATTTTTGCTAAGATAGGTATTGAAAACATCAATTCAGATTTCGCAACATTTATTCGCACTACTATAATATTGATTTTATTGGGCTGTATTCTCTTTGCGACAGGCACATGGCAGCCTTTAAATTCTATTTCTCTAAGAAGTTTTCTTTTTTTGTTTCTCTCTAGTCTGGCAACAGGCGCTTCGTGGATATGTTATTTTAGAGCGCTTAAAATAGGCGACGCTGGCAGAGTAGCGCCAATTGATAAAATGAGTATTGTGATGGTGGCGATATTTGGGTTTGTTTTTTTGGGAGAGAAGCTTGCTTTTCAAAATTGGTTAGGAGTGTTGTTTGTTAGCGTAGGCGCTCTCTTAATAGCTTACCAAAAATAAAGATAATAGTTTATTAAAGTTTATAAAAACAATTAAATTTGAAGTTGTTACTTATATTTTTTGTTTCTAATTGTTTCAGAAGCGTTCCCAGAAAAAGGATCAACCTCAAGAGGGTTGGTCGTATTGGGTTTACTTAGAAGCTCTGTTTCTTCCACAATTTTGAAGAAACCCGCTTTTGTTAATAACGATGCTTTATAGTCGAAAGGTTTTCCATTAATCGCAGCAAAGCAAATAACCATAGAAGTCACTAAAGTAGCAGAAAAAGTCATTATTATCATAATATGTGTTTTTTCATTATGTGTAATAGCTACAGCTAAAATGAGAACTGCCGCTAGAAATATACAAAGCTCTATTCTTTTTGATTCTGTGACATCAACAGCAACTACCATGCGCTGGGAGCGGTATTTGAATGTGTCATCAACGAGATTAAAGATATGTAGACTGGCAGGAGCCGTGCTGCTGGCGACTGCGGAGGCGACCTCATAAAGCTCGTGACGGGCGCGTCTACTAATTTCATTATCAATTGTTTTAATTGTCGCAAGTATTGGAAGTTCCTCATTAATAACTGTTCGCCAATATTTTTGAGTTTTATCCCTCACAGATTGTGAAATTTCTTTTGGCAAACCGGAAGAGATATTTAGAATTTGATTAATAGCAAGAGCCTCATTATTAACAGCAAGTTGAGCATCGGCATTTTTATTCCAGACATCTGCGATTAAAAAAGTAGCGGTTAGTCCGAATATTGCCCCGAGCGGGCTCAGAATTGACGTAGATATGCCCCTAAATGATCTCGGAGCGTGTCGCTTTATAAGGTATAAAACAGAAATGACAGCGATGCCGTATATGGCTAATACACCACCGTATATCATTGCTTGCCGATCAGCTGGCGAATTATTAATGAAGTAAAAGGTTTCTCCAAAAATAGATTTATCTAACATATAATTTTTTTCTTTCTAGGAATCTGAAGTCTGTTTTGTAAAGCATACCCCTAGAATGAACGTAGTAGTATTGAAAATTTTTAAAATTAAAAAAATCAAGAATTGAAGATGTTTGAGGGATAAAATGTTTTGTATAATTCCTAGAAGATTCCAGATCACTTTCAAAGGAGGATCAATCAATCATCATCCATTCCCATAAAATCTCCTCTATACCATTCATTGGCGTTATCGTCTGAATAAAGATCAAGTGTATATAAGCTGGGAGCATTTCTGTGATTTTTCTTGTCTCTTGCCGATACAGCACACGACAGATTAGCTATATTAACAAAGGCGACAGGCTGTCGACAATCTCCTTCTGATCTGACTCCAGTTGCAGAAAACAGATTGACGATACATATCGTGAGAATAGTTGTTTTGGAATTTAAGAGTTTCATTCGAAATCTTTGGCTAGTTTGCATTTATTTTTTTGATTTAGCATCGCCAATGACGAAACGTTTCTTGCAGGCTGAAGAAAGTGATTTCATATGAGCTCGCAAACATTTCTCTACAGCAACAGCATCCGGAACAGCATCATCACATAAACGATAAGCATCCGGTTCGCATGCATCTTTATCTCCTGGGGCTCCCTGGGCCATGGCCGCAGAAGAAAATAAAATTGTTGTGAGAGAAATGAAGGTCACTACACGCATTATGATTGTCCTTTTTGGATAGTCGATTAAGCAACAACATTATTTATAAGATAAACTTCTAAAGACAGTAATGTCTACACTAAGCAAATTAAGATAATATTTGAAGCCACCTATGGGTGCTATTGAAGGCTATAAATTTAGTATTGGTCTGACGTCCATCTATATGAGACGATGACATTATCTAAGGTCGCTGAATAAGTTAGAATGACAATGCTCTGCTTGCCTCTGAAGTCGCCCATTTGTAAACAGCCGGGCTCTGCAAAAGAATTCAGAGCATGGGGTGCGTGGTTAGCTTCTTACCCCATGCCGCTTTATTAGTTAATAGCCGAGAATTATGACGTGAACTAAACGTCATATTCTCCAGATTTCTTGAATTCATCCAGAGTCCATCGTCGCTGTGACATTATGAGCTTAACCCAATGAGGAGGTCGCGCGCCTCTTCCAGACCATGCGCCGCCTGAAACGGGATCTTTGTATTTAACAGGAACAGGCTTGGTGTCTGAAGATTCTTTTGGGGCTGTTGATCTACTCCTTTTAATGCCGGCATCAGGAAAGATGTCTGCCAGCTCAAGTCCTGCGGCTTTAAGTTTTGACTCTATCTCGTTTTTAAGTTCCTTTTTACCGGAACTTTTTCGACGATCGAGCTCATCTTCAGCTCGTTTAATTAAAGCGATCATTTCTTGATTAGAGAGATTTTTAAATTCTTCGTTCACTAATAACCTCCGGAATTGATGATAGTGCTTTATATAGAATCTTTTTAACTGGGAAGAAAAATATTTGCCGAAGAGATACTAGCGTAGAGGGAAATTGTCGAGTTAAATATATCTGCATTGCGAAAAAGAAATGTTAATTATCATGGGGGTATGCAAATGATTTGCGCGCATTTTCAGAACGTTGCGACATTAACCCGACATACCAGGAATTATTGCTGTGTCATATATTAAGATATATTCTACAAAACGCTCACATTGTTGACGTAAAACTTTGAGGCGACAAATGAGAGACAAGATAAAAGTGACTTTGGGAGCTACATTGTTCATTGCATGCGCGCCAGTTTCTGCGACAGAAATAGGTGAGATAGAAACAATTATTCTTAATTGCCAAGCATGTCACAACAATAGTCAGTCTGACTCTGTAAAATTAGAAGGATTGCAAGAAAAATATATAATAACTCAACTTAAGGACTTTAGATCTGGACGTCGCGAACATGGGTTAATGACCGTGTTGGGACGAAATCTTTCAGACAGTCAAATTAACGCCCTCGCGAAATACTACGCTCATATGTCAAAATAGATGGGCGTTTCGTGGCGGGTACTATTTATCGACGCAATGATTTTAAGCGCCAAGACTAATATTACTATAATGATGCTGAAACAAATAATGTGATGAAGATCATTCATCGTCGCCAATTCATATCAGCTTTGCTTTAAATGCACTGGCGTCATAAGTATCTCATAGTCTGCTACCTAACTTGTTAAATTGTTTATAATTGTCACTTTTATCAAAGTTATATAAATTAGAATTGTTGGATAAATGACAGGCACAATAGGTTTCATTTTAAATATTATTGACATTAGCGGTAAGTATTCAAGAATTAACTTTTCTATATTTTAATAACATATTAGTCTAATCTAGGTTCTATCGGTAGATGATACATTATATTTTGTAATTATAGGATTGGAGTAATATATGACGGACGATATAGTTAGAAAAGTTGGGAGTAAAATATTTTCCGAACTTAAAAAGCTACTAGGCTTAGCATTATATTTTTGGGTATTATTTACTTTATTTGCCTTTCACAAAGCGATACTCAACCATGATCAAAATATTATATTGCCACTTGGCATTGCGCTGATTAATTCTAAGCTGATGGCTAAAGTTGTATATGTTGGCGAGCATACGCGCTTAAGCCGACGTTTTGAAAGTAGGCCGTTAATTTATACAATATTGTTTAAGTCGCTCATTTTCGCTATTGTCTTATTTCTTTTTAGGGTCGCAGAAGAAATACTTATAGGTGTGTGGGAAGGGAAGTCATTTTTTGACGCCTTAGCCCATGACCATCCCGCGGTAAGCGAAGGCGGGGCGCCGATTGCTATTGCAATGGTTTGTATTATCATGTTTGTCGCGTTGATACCATTCTTTGCTTATAGGGAAATTGAAGATGCTCTTGGCGCCAACTTGATAAGAGACCTGTTGTTTAAAAAGTCTCTTGCAGACTTTAAAAATTCATTGAATAGAAGTGTAAATCAATCAGAAATCTCAGGGACCGTCTCTCATTCAGGAGAGATGAATCATGATGCGGCGCAGGAAAATTGGTATTACGAATTATCAGGAGAAATAAATGGTCCATACACTCAGGAGGAATTTGAGGTTTTGTTGAGCGAAGGAAGGATTTCTATGACAACAATGGTATGGAATGAGAAGTTTGGAAATAGTTGGCGGCAATTGCACTCATTAGGCTCTTAGATAAATTTATTTCTTTTGTTTGGACCTGCTCCCATTTAAGATAAATTCTCTTAATTGTCAGCTGTTGTAATCTCGCTTAACTCTTGGTGAGTGGGAGCTGATCGCGACATTAAGAGTCAGCGTTTTAAGTAATCACTAGGATAATTTGCGCAATGTATACAGTCTGTTTTAAGTCTCGAGAGGTTGGATTATAATCCATTCAAATTCATAATATTATTGTCTCTTCATGCTTTATGCCGAATATGCTAGCTTAGCAGAGAACCCCTGATTTTTAAGTTTTGGTGTTTGCCATGTTTCTTTAATATTAAGTGTTGAAGATTGAAGATCTGGACGAATTATTGCATGGTTTAATGGTAGGCTTGCTGGATTTTGCTATGAAGTCTTGTATAAAACAGCGCCAGTCAGCCATATATAAGCAATAAATATCGCCAAACCGGGGTTTTTTATCAATGCAATTGAAATCGCTTACAGATAATTTTACCCTCGTTCCAGTTTCATTTGGGGTCGGGCTAATCCTTTCTGGGCACTTTTTGCAGGGGATCTTGGCTGTCGCAATAGGTGCTGTGGCATATTGGAAGAATTCAAAGCCAACCATGCCCATAAAATCCAAATCACATTCTTCCCCGTTTATGCAGTCTGTTATTACCAAGGAAGTGGCAGATTTGCCTCACAAAAAAAATTCAGAAACTCACCATGAAGAACCTCCGCCAATCGATAATTGGTATTACGCAAAGGAGGAAGAAGTCGTTGGACCCCTGCTTGAGAGTGAGATGATTGCCCTTATGAAATCAGAGGAAATTGCTGGTGACACGCTTGTTTTCAATGCCGAGGTTGGCGATGAGTGGCGTGTGCTTGAAGACACACATTTTATCAAGAAGAACCATCATCGCGGCTATTAAATTAGAAAAAGATGAAAAGTTCTTTTGTTTTAATCGCTTATCAGTCTTGTGATAGACGTGTGTAAGTTTGATGGTTTTTTTAATTTATAATCACTACCTATCGCTACTCCAACATAGAGAACCTTAAATGCTTCAGAAAGTCTCTTATTTCATTTTTGTTGTCATCGCATTTTCCCTTGCTTCAGGGCGCACGCTATACGCAGAAGAAACATTGGGGAGCGCTATTGATGCGCTCGTTGGCGCGCAGGGTCGAGATGCTATCCATCATACAGAGCTGTCGATCAACCATACTAAAGAATCAATTCGCCAGGGGCTCGCTAAGCATCCATACGCCTTGGTGCGACACGCAAAAGAAGCTTTAAATGAAATTGAAATTGCTGATAAAGATAATGACGACAACCCACATACAAAAGAAGCCATCAAACATTTAAATGCTACGATCGCGTCAGGTCAGCGCGCTGAAACATCACTTGCGACAAAACATGCCGAGGCCGCGCTTTCTCATCTTATTCAAGCAATACATTAAAATTGGATATAACTCATACCTTATTCACTAGTATGAATTTATGAGCAATCCCGAGCTGTCGCAATCAGCTGACAGCCCGGGATTTTTGGATTTATTGAAACTGCGCTGCGTCCTTTACGCAGTTTTTTACAAAATTACTGCGGGCCTTAGCCGTAATTTTTTTATCGTCAGCAGCAGTCTGACAGTTGCGCTGAGCCATATCATTTTCGCATTTCTTCATAAATCCTGGCAGGCTGCCGGCATCGATCTTTTTATCAATTGCTTGAGCGGCGCAGTCAGGGTTAGCAGGTGGAATGGGGTGATCCTGCGCAATAGCTATTGTTGTAGACAAGAGAAGTATTGTTGATAGGAACTTTGCGCCCATAGAACTCTCCTTGATGGATATCTCCAGAAAATATGTTTGTGATCGTAAGGAAAGCTATCAGGATTTGATAGCTATTTGGGATACTTTAGGTGTTATATTCATAGTTTAATGTCATGCCTGAACGTGATTTGCTATTATTTCCGTAGAGCATAATGTGATACAGCTAAGTTTTAAAAACGAAAAGTTTCCTCAAAATTTGCTGGTGTAATAACTGAAATTATGGAGCTTCGTATTTCCATGAATGCGTATATTTACCTGGCGATCGCCATTGTCTGCGAGGTAATTGGCACCTCAGCGCTTAAGGAAGCGGAAGGCTTTACGCGGCTATGGCCTTCTTTGATCGTCATTATCAGTTATTTTGTTGCTTTCTTTCTTCTATCATTAACTCTCAAGTCGATTCCGACGGCTATAGGTTATGCAATTTGGTCTGGGGCCGGCACTGCTTTAATTTGTCTAATTGGCTGGCTATATCTTGGCCAGGCTCTAGATAAAGCGGCAATTGTTGGCGTTATATTTATTGTTGCCGGCGTCTTAATTATCAATCTATTTTCAAAAGTTGCTGCACATTAAGCGCATCGACAATTACGATATTGTAGTTATTCGTTCTGTATAGCCATTATGATTCATTAAATTTTATCAAATTTTTATTTGTGATCACGTTTTTCTAATTTCTCAATAGCAAGACGTGCCGCCTCCGCACCAGAAAGCATTGCGCCATTGAAGCCATGTTCTCCACCAAATGCAGAAGCAAGATAAAGTCCAGACAGCGGCGTCTCTGGCGTACGTGGAAAGCCCACGACAATTGGATTTTGTGGCGGCAATGCAGCATAACCATAGACAGCGCCCTCTGGCGTATTCAGGTAGCTCGACATTGAGAATGCATTAAGCAGCATCCGTGATGTAACAAGTTTGCTAAATCCAGGATGATCTCTCTCGAGAGATTCTTGAATTGCATCAAGCCATCTTTCCCGTCTTTCAACGGCCGCTTCTTTCGTGAGGCCCGCCCAATTATTTAAAGAATCTAGACCAAGCACGCTTAAAAGTATTGGCGGCGCATCCCACAGACCAGAGTCTACAGCAGTAAAATTGATAATACTGTGTATAGGGAGATGTTTAACTGGTATGGCATTCATGGCGGTGGCGCCGTCGCCGTACTGATCAAAGCGTTGCATGTTTGCTGGTAAGACGATAGATGAGAAATTGGTTAGCCCAACAGCGGAAGGTTTCGCAGTTAGCCCAAAATTAGCTGAAAAAAGAGAAGTTGATAATTTGCGCCCACCGAAGGCTTGCTCCATCTTTAATCGGGCGGGCGTGTCCATCATCGCAGCAGCGACGCTAGGTGCGCAGTTTGCCATGATGGTTGTTGCCGCAATTCTCTCTTCATTATCCCCACTGCGTCGAGCAACATGGCGCACGGCGATCACTTTTCCATCAATGTCTGTTTCGATTCTGTTTACCAGACGACCCATACGTACTAAACCGCCGGCTTTAGTGATCACCTTTGCAAGCTTTAAACTGAGTTGACGAGAACCACCTTTAATATAGGCCCCGCCTGAAGCAATGTATCCGCCTTGCGCAAGCGCATAAAAAATCCACCAAAGATTTTTTGGATTGTCGCCATAGTAAGCCAAGTTGGCGCCAAGTGCGCATTTCAGCGCTTCAGCGCCTGCGAACTCACGTGTAAAAATGTCATGAAGGGATTTTTGCCAGTCTGCCGCGGCCGGAGCGATTTCCCACAGACCGCGTGCAAGTTTAGCAAGAGAGCTTTCTTGTCGCGCTTGTTTAAGCGTCCAAAAGGAATCGTGAATTTTTTCTAAGTCGCCAAGAAAGTTTTTTATCGACGTGCTTTTATCAGGAAAGCGGGTGGCAAGAGCGTCGTAAGCACAGGCAAATCCGCTGGGAAGTTCAAAGGGCTCAGCCAAGGGGCCGCCGCGGACTTCATAAAGCGGACCCGTAGACTGCCACTCGATCTCCTCAAGAATTCCAAGTCGACTGAGTAGATTGTGTTTAACGTCGCGCGTATTGCGAGGATCTGATGTTTGATGAAGCGAGGCCTCTATCGCGAGTTCGCCAAATTTATAAACGGACGCCGCGCCGCCAAGGCTGAAATTACGTTCGAGAAGGCAGACACTATAGCCATCAGCGGCAAGCAGGGCTCCGGCAGTCAACCCTCCAAGGCCGGAGCCAATGATAACAGCGTCAAATTTCTTATCTGTCATAGAATGTGCTTCTGAACTTCTTCATGACTTATTGCCGCTTTTAAGCTTATAGGCGAGCTTTGGGCAATCTGGGGGCTGGCTAAACCCAAAGACCCAACTATTTTGATCATAACCTCTCGTGTCACAAATTTGCGAGCCTTTTTCATGAATGAAAATTTTTTTCCTGTTTCTTACAGCGACAATGAATGGCGTGAGCGCCTAACGCATGAGCAGTTTCAAGTGATGCGTCGTCATGGCACAGAGCCTGCGGGAAGTTGCGCTCTTAACCATGAAAAGCGTTCAGGCGCATTCCACTGTGTTGGCTGTAATCAGGCGCTTTTCATATCAGATAATAAATTCGACAGTGGCACAGGTTGGCCAAGCTTTCTTGATCCCTCGCCAGGCGCGCTTGTGGAAACGATCGACACAAGTCATGGCATGGTTCGAACGGAGGTTCGCTGCAGTCGCTGTGGTTCTCACCTGGGTCATGTCTTCGCTGACGGGCCGCCACCGACAGGGCTGCGCTATTGTATTAACGGTATTGCCCTCAATTTTTTCCCAAAATAAAGCCTGCCACATTTATGGGCGGTTTCGATGAAGCTATAGAACAAAGCGTGCGACCTTAAGCTGCGACAAATTTTTTATGTTCTTAATATGTTCTTTAATTATCCACCCACTTCCCCAGAGCTCGGGTAGGGTGGGGTAGGAAAATTTTTATGCCATTATGCCAAGATTTTGATATTTCATGCTACCTGAGAATGCTGGAATAAATTATATAAATATTTGAAAAATAAGTAAAAATTCAATAATTAATACAAGTAGGTAAACCTACTGCATCAGGTGGTATAATCAAATTGGTATGCCCGGCTTATTGAATGTGTTTGCATGGGCTTTTGCCAAACAAATATGTCTATTGGGGGACTGCTGGAGCTATTGGCTAAATTGCGTCAAGCGTTCCTGGCCGCTTGACGTAGAAAATTGATTCCCGTCATACGAATTCCAAGAGATGCAGGTTCATCTCATTTGGGATGCGCCGTGCGGGCCACGCTGTGGCATGAAGCGTCCTTGATGCGATAGCGAGTTCTCACTAGGTTCGCCAAAACGTCCATACAGCCTCCCTGTTTAGGGATGTCGTGCGCACGGGGGCTGGATCGATACGGCGCTTGTGCTCTGAAGAAACAAAAAGATTTTGGGCTCCTATGCAAGCAAGGGGTTCGTGGGGAGGTTAATATGAGCGGCAAAAACAATCAGCATCTGGCTCCCAAATCAGACATCGAGATTTCGCAAAATGCGAAGATGAGGCCGATCGTCGATGTCGCGCGAGACAAGCTTGGCATACCCTCGGAGTATATCCAGCCGTATGGTCATTATAAGGGTAAGGTATCCCTCGAATATATCTCCTCTTTGGAAAGCAAGCCGGATGGGAAGCTTATCCTCGTCACTGCGATCACACCTACGCCCGCTGGTGAAGGCAAAACCACAACAACAGTCGGCTTGACGGATGGGCTTAATTTTATTGGCAAGAAGGCCCTTTGTTGTCTGCGGGAACCAAGCTTAGGTCCCTGTTTTGGCGTAAAGGGCGGTGCGGCTGGTGGTGGATATGCCCAGGTTGTTCCGATGGAGGACATCAACCTTCATTTTACGGGTGATTTTCACGCTATTGGCGCAGCAAATAACTTGCTCGCTGCTTTGATCGATAATCATATCTATTGGGGAAATGCATTGGCTCTTGACACGCGACGCATTGGGTGGCGTCGGGTTGTCGATATGAACGACCGCGCCTTACGCTCAATCGTTTCTTCTCTTGGCGGCGTATCCAATGGGTTTTCAAGAGAGGATGGCTTCGACATCACTGTCGCCTCAGAAGTAATGGCCATTTTCTGTCTTGCTTCTAATTTTGCTGATCTTCAGAAAAGGCTTGGCGATATTGTTGTTGGTCAGACAAGAGAGAAGAAGAATATTCGCGCATCTGAGTTGAAGGCGGCAGGATCAATGGCCGCGCTTCTTAAGGACGCTATTGCCCCTAATCTGGTTCAGACCCTGGAAAATAATCCCGCAATTATTCATGGTGGTCCTTTCGCTAATATTGCGCATGGATGCAATTCGGTCATAGCAACAAAATCAGGGCTTAAGCTTGCTGATTATGTTGTTACAGAAGCAGGATTTGGCGCAGATCTTGGCGCTGAGAAATTCTTCGACATTAAGTGCCGTAAGGCAGGGTTGAAGCCGGATATTACCGTAATTGTCGCGACTATCCGCGCGCTCAAAATGCATGGCGGCGTGTCTAAAGAGGATTTGAAGTCAGAGAATGTTACGGCTGTTGAGGTTGGTTTTGCCAATTTGAAGCGGCACATCGCCAATGTGCGGAAATTTGGCGTTCCCGTTCTTGTTACTGTTAACAAGTTTTCATCCGATACAGTTGCCGAAATGTCGGCTCTAGAAAAATTGTGTAAGAACGAGGGGGTCGACTGCGTCGTAGCAGATAATTGGGGTTCTGGCGGCGAAGGAGCTGCAGAACTTGCGCGTGCTGTTGTGGCAACGATTGAGACGCAGCCAGCTAATTTCCAACCTCTCTATCCAGACAATATGCCATTGGCGGAAAAAGTAAGAACCATCGCTAAAGAACTGTATGGCGCTGTTGATATTACCTATGACTCCAGTGTCAAAGCGCGTTTTGTAGAGCTGGAAAAGGAAGGTTTCGGCAACCTGCCGGTTTGTATTGCTAAAACGCAATATAGTTTCTCGACGGATCAAAACGCTAAAGGTGCGCCGTCGGGCTTCAGTATTCCGATCCGCGAATTACGTTTGTCAGCGGGCGCGGAATTCGTTGTTGTCGTCTGTGGCGACATCATGACGATGCCAGGTCTGCCAAAAGTGCCGGCAGCTAATAACATTGAGGTTGGCAGCGACGGCCGTATCTCAGGTTTATTTTAACTAGGTCCCAAAAGAAGAAAATGCGTGACGTTCGTGAGTGGGCGTTGCAGTTCGTTTGTCATGGAAACCAAAAGCTCAAAAGGAGCCGCATATGTTGAATTCGAGAGTACCCGGCAAAAACTTCCTCTTCGTGCCGGGCCCGACCAATTTGCCCGATCGTGTAGTGCGCGCCATGGCGGTCGCGTCTGAGGACCATCGTTCACCAACATTTCCTGATTTGGTCAAGCCTCTGTTTCCTGGCCTTAAAAAGGTGTTTGGGACAGAAAAAGGACACGCATTTATTTTCCCGGCCTCTGGCACTGGCGGTTGGGAGGCGGCGATCACCAATACGCTTTCTCCGGGCGATAAAGTGCTCGCACAGCGTTTCGGCCAGTTCTCACATTTATGGATTGACCTCTGCAAGCGCCAGGGCCTTGAAGTTGTCGTTCAAGAGCGTGAGTGGGGCACGGGCAATGATCCCGAGCTGATCGAAGAAACGCTTAAGGCAGATAAAAATCATGAAATCAAAGCTGTCTTAGCGACGCATAACGAAACAGCAACTGGTGTCACTTCTGACATTGCAGCAGTGCGAAAGGCCATTGATAACGCCAAGCACCCCGCCTTGCTTTTCGTTGATGGCGTGTCGTCAGTTGCTTCGCTTGAGTTCAAGATGGACGAATGGGGCGTTGACGTTATTGTTTCAGGCTCACAAAAGGGCTTTATGTTGCCAGCTGGCTTATTGCTGATGGCGGCAAGTCAAAAGGCGATCGAAAAGGGCAAGACCAACACAGGTCGTCGCGCTTATTTCGAGTTTCAAGATATGATCGCTCAGAATGCGAATGGCTATTTTCCATACACGCCTTCTGTGCCCCTGCTTTATGGCCTGAAAGAGTCTCTCTCGATTTTGTTCGAAGAAGGCCTCGATCAAGTTTACAAGCGTCATCATCATCTTGCTGAAGGCACCCGCGCAGCTGTTGCGGCATGGGGCCTTAAGACCTGCGCTAAAGAACCAAAGTGGAACTCGGATACGGTTACTGCTATTGTCGTGCCTGAGGGCTTCGATGCAGCCAAAGTCATTGAGACAGCCTATAAGCGTTATAACCTTGCTCTTGGCGCAGGCTTGTCACAGGTGGCTGGGAAGGTGTTTCGTATCGGCCACCTTGGCGATCTCAATGAGTTGATGTTGCTCGGCGCAATCGCTGGCGCAGAAATGGCGATGCTAGATAATGGCATCAAAATTCAGCCAGGCTCAGGCGTTGCTGCAGCTCAGGCCGTCTATCGGGCGAACCCGTTGCTTAAGATGTAATTGATCGACAATCCCTCCTCTTACTTATTGTGAGAGGAGGGATTTTCTTCTGCGTGTTTAGGGGGGAGTTCATGTCGCACAAAATTGTATTTCTAGATCGCGAGACGCTTGACGCAAACGTGCGAAAGCCAAACTTCCCGCATGAATATGTAGAATATGCTCAAACAGCTCAGGATCAGGTCGTTGAGCGTCTGAGAGACGCAGATATTTGTATTACAAATAAGGTTCCCTTACGCGAGGGCGCGCTAAAACAACTTCCTGGCCTTAAATTGATCGCTGTGGCTGCGACAGGTACGGATGTTATTGATAAGGTTTACACGACCGCTAACGGGATTACTGTTTCTAACATCCGCAATTACGCGTTTAACACTTTGCCAGAGCATGTCTTTGCTCTGCTATTCGCCCTGAGACGCAATCTCGTGAACTATCATAATTCAGTGCGCAATGGTCGGTGGGGTTATGCCAATCAGTTCTGTTATTTTGACTATCCGATATATGATATCGCAGGATCAACTCTTGGTGTTATTGGCTATGGCGCCTTAGGAAAAGAAATTGAAAAGCGGGCTCTTGCGCTGGGAATGAAAGTGCTGATCAATGATGTCGCGCCTGGTCCCAATATTGTTGATGTTGCGACAATCTTGCGTGAGTCTGATATTGTCACGCTTAATTTGCCCTTAACGCCGCAAACTAAAAATATGATCAGCACAAAAGAGCTGGCGTCAATGAAAAAAACGGCCTGCATTATCAATACGGCTCGTGGCGGTATCGTGGATGAAGAAGCTCTTGCTGATGCGCTGCGTAACGGCGTAATTGCAGGCGCGGGATTTGACGTTCTTACCGTTGAGCCGCCAAAGAACGGCAATATATTACTCGACCCGACAATACCGAATCTAATTATCACGCCTCATGTGGCCTGGGCCTCAAAAGAAGCAATGCAAGTTCTTGCAGATCAGCTTATCGATAATGTTGACGCATTTGTTGCGGGTAGTCCGCGCAATGTTGTTACTGCGTAAGACTTGCTGAAAATCACGCAACGGCGCTAGGCGGCGTCGATAAGACGCGCCGCTTAACAAAAGTGGATGGCCCTTCACGTCATCCTTGGTTTTTTTGGCTCACAAGGGCCGTATCGAGAGCGAGAGCCTCATGACTAAGAAGCTGCTGTTTCTTTTTGACACCGATCCTGTTGCAAGCGTTTTTGATACCGTGGTGGGCTATGATGGCGGCGCCGATCACATCATTGGTTATGGCGGCGTAACCACTGAAACTGTGGGTGCGCTTGTTGATGGCTGTATCTACACACGTGGCCCTAAAGAAAAGCAATTTACAGCGATCTTTGTTGGCGGCGGCAGTATGACGGCCGGAGAGGCAGTTTTCACTGCAGTCAAGAAGCGTTTTTTCTCAAATTTTCGTGTATCTGTAATGTTGGATTCAAACGGATCAAATACAACAGCTGCAGCTGGCGTGGCGTTGTTAGCGAAAGCTCAACCTCTTAGTGGAAAGAAGGCTGTTGTTCTTGCTGGAACCGGTCCAGTTGGTATGCGCGCTGCCGCCATGCTCAAAATTGAAGGCGCCGACGTCGCCATTACGTCCCGTCAACAGTCTCGCGCTGATGCTGCGGCAAGAGCGATACAAGAGCGCTTTGGATTCACGCCAACAGCCATTGAAGCTCGCGATAATGCTGCCAGAGCCATGGCGACAAAAGGGGCCCACATCGTTTTTGCCGCCGGAGCAATTGGTGTGCCATTACTGGATGAAACTGACTGGCAGAATAACCCAAGCCTCGAGCTGCTTGCAGATTGTAATGCTCAACCACCTCTGGGGATCGGCGGCGTAGAGGCCATCGATAAGGCTAAGGAGCGTCACGGCAAGATCGTGATTGGCGCTTTGGGACTTGGTGGGCTGAAACTTAAGTTGCATCGGGAGTGCGTTGGAAAGCTTTTTGAAAGCTCCGACAAGGTCTTCGATTGCGAAAATATTTACGCTCAAGCGAAAGAGCTGGCCTGATATGAGTGCAAATACAGAAACAATTGGAAAATTTCTCGATGAGTTAGCCAGCGATGCTCCAACGCCGGGCGGCGGTGGCGCTGCCGCGCTCTCTGGAGCGATGGGCGCTGCGCTCGTATCGATGGTGTGTAATCTCACGATCGGGAAAAAGAACTATGAATCAGTGTCAAATGATTTGCAGAGGACTCTTGTAAAAGCAGAGAGCCTGCGCGCAGAGCTAACAAGAGGCATCGACGAAGACGTTGTCGCCTTTAACAAGCTGATGGCGGCATATGGGTTGCCGCGCGGCAATGATGACGAAAAAGCAAAGCGCTCAGAGGCCATACAGTCGGCGCTAAAGATTGCCACCCTCGCTCCATTGCACACTTGTAAAATTTGTTATGCCGTGATCGAGCTATCAAAAGAAGCGGCCGATAAAGGCAATGTGAACGTGATCAGCGACGCGGGAGTTGCCGTTTTGGCTGCTAATGCGGGCCTGCGTAGTTGCGCGCTAAATGTTTTCATCAATGCTAAATCAATAAAAGATCGTGATTTCGCAGAAAAGCATCTAGCAGAAGTAAACGCCTTGCTCGCAACAGCGGCTGCTGAAACTGAAGCGGTATACCAAGTAGTGAAAAATAAGATCCAAGGCTGAGTTCGTCAGCCTAGAAAATATTGATGAGGGGGCTGCGATGGATGTCCATGAGTATCAGGCGAAGGAAATTCTTGCGAGCCATGGTGTCGCTATTCCTCCTGGGACAGTCGCCTTTAGTCCTGACCAAGCGGTTTACGCTGCAACAGAGCTCGGTGGTTCACACTGGGTGGTAAAAGCACAGATTCATGCTGGCGCGCGGGGCAAGGCCGGAGGCGTTCGTTTTTGTCGCACCTATCATGAAGTACAACAGGCGGCGCGCGATCTTCTTGGCAAGCGTTTAGTAACATCGCAAACTGGCCCTGAGGGTAAGCCAGTGCAGCGCGTCTATATTGAAGTTGCAGATCCGTTCGATAGAGAAATTTATCTTGGTTTTGTGCTTGATCGAAAATTAGAGCGTGTGCGTGTAATCGCCTCCAAGCATGGCGGAATGGATATTGAGGAAATAGCCAAAAACACACCTGATGAATTATTGCAGGTTATTGTAGAGCCTGCAGTTGGGCTTTTGCAGTTTCAAGCGCGAGAGCTAGCTTTCCAGCTCGGACTTAACATTAAACAAGTATCACGCGCGGTCCAGACGATCATGGGGGCCTATCGAGCCTTTCGTGATTATGATGCAACAATGCTTGAAATTAATCCGCTCGTTATAACAAAAGATGACCGAGTTCTCGCGCTCGACGCAAAAATGTCCTTTGATGATAACGCTTTGTTTCGTCGGCGCAATATTGTGGATATGAATGATCCTTCACAATCGGATCCCAGAGAAGCTCAAGCGGCAGAACATAGTTTGAATTATATTGGTCTCGATGGCGAGATCGGGTGCATTGTCAATGGCGCAGGTCTCGCCATGGCGACGATGGATATGATCAAGCATGCTGGCGGCAACCCCGCCAATTTTCTGGATGTTGGCGGCGGCGCTTCTCCAGATCGTGTCGCCACAGCTTTTCGTCTTGTTCTGTCTGATCGACGCGTGAAGGTTGTCTTAGTTAATATTTTTGCAGGCATTAATCGATGTGACTGGGTCGCGCAGGGCGTCGTGGACGCTGTTCGCGCAGAGCAGATCGAGGGCGTGCCGCTTGTTGTGCGCCTTGCTGGCACCAATGTTGAGGCGGGACGAAAGATTATAAAAGAAAGCAGCATTCCAATTATTACAGCAGAGACGCTGGCCGATGCAGCTCAGAAGGCAGTCGCGGCATATCAGGCAACAAAATAAATTAACCAGACATAATATCGGCAGTCTGCGATGAGCATCGTGCGAGCCGGGAGGATAGTATGAGTATTCTCATCGATGAAAAAACACCGATCCTGGTACAAGGGATTACTGGAGACAAAGGTAGTTTTCACGCCAAAGAAATGATTGACTACGGCAGCAACGTCGTTGCGGGGGTGACGCCAGGAAAGGGTGGACAAAAGCACCACGGCGTGCCCGTTTTCAACACGGTGAAGGAAGCAGTTAAACAGACTGGGGCGCAAGCCTCTATCACATTCGTTGCGCCTGCTTTTTGTGCTGATGCGATCATGGAAGCCGCCGATGCAGGTATTCGGCTGATTTGTTCAATAACGGACGGCATACCCGCGCAAGATATGATGCGTGTTAAGCGTTATTTTTTGAGGTTTCCTAAAGATCGTCGACCGATGATGGTCGGGCCTAATTGCGCCGGTATTATTTCGCCTGGAAAGTCAATGCTCGGCATTATGCCTGGCCACATCTATAGCAAAGGCCGCGTTGGTATAATATCCCGTTCTGGCACGTTAGGTTATGAGGCGGCCTCCCAGTTAAAAGAGGTGGGCTTGGGTATTTCAACGTCTGTTGGCATTGGTGGCGATCCCATCAACGGTTCTTCTTTTCTTGATCATCTGGTTTTATTCGATAAGGATCCTGAAACAGATGCGGTGCTGCTCATAGGCGAGATTGGCGGACCGCAAGAAGCTGAGGCTTCTGCATGGATAAAAGAAAATTTTTCGAAACCTGTTATTGGCTTTGTTGCAGGTCTGACAGCGCCTAAAGGTCGTCGAATGGGCCATGCTGGCGCAATTATTTCCGCTTCAGGCGATAGCGCAGCAGAAAAAACTGAGATCATGAAGTCATTTGGTCTGATTGTCGCGTCAAACCCTGCAGAATTTGGCGTTACTGTCGCCAGGGTTCTTAATGGTCGCTAAAAAACATGTTTCAGTACAATATTTTAAACACTTAAGGTTTTCTTATGCAGAGAGGGTCGCATGACTGTTGAAATGCGTGAGGGTAATGCTGAAACGTCCTTAGCTTTGCCGTCAGCCTATGCAACGAGGTCAATCACAGAGGCTTCCGCTTTTCTGCGCGAGCAATTACTTGCTGTCATTCGGCGTCATTTACCAGAAATTGAAGCTGTCGTACGCGATTCAAAAGCTGGCGCAGGTCTTGCGCCCAGACAAATGGCGCGCGCCTTGCAGGCTCAAGGCATTTTATTCCAGCTTGTTTCTATTGCAGAGCAGGCTTACGCAATGCGTCGACGTCGTCGTATTGAGCGTGAGAAGGGTCATGATAAACTGCTTGGAACATTTGATTATGTTCTTTCAAGCGCAGCCGCGGCTGGCGTGACGCCAGAAGAAATCCATTCACAGCTACAAACGCTGCGTATTCGTCCTGTTATTACAGCTCACCCAACTGAAGCTAAGCGTGTTTCTATTCTCGAGAAATATCGTCGCATTTATCTACTCATGCGAGAACTTGAGTCGACGCGCTGGACTGATCGTGAACGTGAGGCGCTTGTTAAGTCTATTTATGATCAGGTGGAGCTTGTTTGGTTAACCGGAGAGCTGCATCTTGAAAAACCAACCGTCGAGCATGAAGTTGCTTGGGGACAACATTTCTTTTCTGAGAGCATTTTTGACCTAGCGCCGGAGCTGCTTTCTTCTTTTGAAGGCGCGTTGAAGCGTCATTACCCGAATGAAACTTTTGACGTTACGCCATTCTTTCAATTTGGCTCCTGGATTGGCGGCGACCGCGACGGTAATCCTTTTGTCACCAATGAAGTCACGCGTCGCACGATGCGCGAAAATGCGCTTGCCAGTCTGAATCATTATAGAAGCAGGATCGTCGATCTTGCACGTACTTTATCAATTAGTCAGCGCGCAGCCGTTATCCCTGAGGCCTTTCGTAATGAGTTGGCGCGTCGCTTAGACGAGCTTGCGGATGGAGAAGCTATAGCTAGCCGCAATCAAAATGAACCCTATCGTCAATTCGTAACAACAATGTTGCGAAAGTTGGATCAGACGATTGTTGCGACCCGCGGCGGCGTAAATTCTGGACAGCGCTATGCAAGTGCCGATGCGTTAATTGGCGATTTACTGCTGCTTGAAAGCGTTTTAACAGACGCAAAGAGCGAGGCGCTTGCTAGCGATATCGTTCGTCCATTGCGTCGAGCTGTAGAAATTTTTAGATTCAGTACAGTGCGTTTGGATTTACGTCAGAATACAACGCGCACAACGGCTGCTTTGCATGATATTTGGCGACATAGAACGGGTGCAGAGACTCCGCCAGATATTCTCTCGTCACAATGGCGAGACTGGCTTATGGCTGAACTAGAAGCCCCACGCAAGCCGCCTATTCCTCGAGATAAATTCTCGCCTGATACGCGAGATACGATCGAGATGTTTGAGATTGTTGCTGATCTAAGAACTAGCCTTGATCGCGAAGCGTTTGGCAGTTTCATTTTATCGATGACTCATTCAGCCGTCGATGTTCTGGGTGTTTATCTGCTTACTAAGGAAGCTGGACTTTTCATTGATGATCAAGGCGTCGATGGCGTAAGCCTTCCAATTGTGCCTTTATTTGAAACAATTTCTGATTTGCAAGCTGCCCCGGCGATTATGCGAGAGTTGCTGCAAATTCCTGTTGTGCGCCGAAGTACGCAGGCTCAGGGTGATTTGCAAGAAGTAATGATTGGTTATTCTGACAGCAATAAGGATGGTGGTTTTTTCTCATCAAACTGGGAATTGTTCAAAGCTCAAGCGCGCCTTACAGAAGTCGGTCAAGAGCAGAATGTCGCGATTGCTTTCTTTCATGGTCGCGGCGGATCAGTCTCTCGAGGCGGCGCTCCGACAGGACACGCGATCGCTGCGCAGCCAGCGGGTTCAATAAGGGGACGTTTTCGTGTGACCGAGCAAGGAGAAGTCGTTTCGTTTAAATACGCCAACCGAGGAACGGCAGCCTATCAAATGGAGCTGCTTGCTTCTTCCGTTTTTGCACATGCATTGAAGTCTGAGCGAGAGGAGGCGCTTGCGCCGCATGCTGAATTCGATGCGGCATTAGAAGAAATTTCAACCCAATCTTTTGCTGCCTATAACAAATTTATCAGTGATCCAGATCTCGTCAGCTATTTTCAATCTGCAAGCCCGCTTGAGGAAATATCCTTGCTCAATATCGGCTCGCGTCCAGCGCGTCGTTTCGGCGCGAAGAGCCTTGCTGATCTTCGCGCCATTCCTTGGGTTTTTGCATGGGCTCAGAATCGCCACTCCATCACCGGCTGGTATGGCGTTGGTTCTGGTTTGAAGTCATACATGGATCAGCATGGCGACAGTGGTATGCAATTACTGCGGCGTATGTTTGAGGACTCTCGAGTTTTCCGTCTGATTGTTGATGAGGCAGAAAAAACACTAGCTCTCGTTGATCTTTCTATTGCCCGCCAATATGCAGGTCTTGTATCCGACGAGTCGGTTCGTGAAAAGATTTTCAAGGATATTGAGGAAGAATATGCGCTGACCTCAGAGGTCATATTACGCATTACTGGCGAAGCGGAAATTGCGGCTCGGTTCAAGGAATATCATAGTCGATTATCCCATCGCCTGCAGACAATTAATGAAGTTAACCGGGAGCAGGTTGAGTTGCTACGCCGGTTTCGGTCCGCACAGAATGAAGCGGAAAAAGAGGATGTAAAAGTTCCTCTTCTGATTTCGATCAGTTGCATCGCCGCAGGCCTTGGAGCCACCGGCTAATATAAACAAGAGAAGGGAGTATTATTATGAGTTTTACGCTAATCGAACAGGCTACCCCAAGACTTCATCGCTCAGAGCTTGCGGTGCCAGGTTCGGCCCCAGGCATGTTTGAGAAGGCTGCAACATCAAAAGCAGATGTTGTATTTCTTGATCTTGAAGATGCTGTAGCTCCGGATGATAAAGAACAAGCGCGTAAAAATATTATCCAGGCCCTCAATGACATAAATTGGGGCAAAAAAACGATGACTCTACGGATTAATGGTCTTGATACGCATTATTGCTATCGGGACGTTGTTGATGTCGTTGAGGCATGTCCAAGACTTGATACAATACTCATCCCGAAAGTCGGCGTTCCTCAGGATGTCTACGCAATTGACATGCTCGTTACTCAGATTGAGCAATATAAGAAACGAGAAAAGAAGCTTGGTTTTGAGTTACTGATTGAGACCGCTCTCGGGATGGCAAATGTCGAAGCCATCGCTCAGTCCTCCAAACGGTTGGAAGCGATGTCATTTGGTGTTGCAGATTACGCAGCCTCAACGCGCGCCCGCACAACTGTGATTGGTGGCGTGAACCCTGACTATGGCGTTCTGACCGATAAGGATTCAAGTGGTAATCGAGAATATTATTGGGCGGATCAATGGCATGCTGCGCAAACACGTATGATGGTTGCTTGCCGCGCTTATGGCTTGCGTCCGATTGATGGCCCTTTTGGCGACTTCAATGATCCAGAAGGTTATAAGGCAGCAGCAAAACGCGCTGCAGTCCTTGGCTATGAAGGTAAATGGGCCATCCATCCTTCGCAGATTGAGCTTGCGAATGAAGTCTTCACGCCCTCTGAAGCTGAAGTTACAAAAGCTCGTCGTATTCTCGAAGCGATGGCTCAGGCTGCCAAGGAAGGCAAGGGCGCTGTTTCTCTTGACGGCCGTCTCATCGATATCGCCTCAATACGGATGGCTGAAGCTTTGATCGAGAAAGCGAACTCAATCAGCGGTTCTTAAACCAACAGCGCTCCCTCTAGCGATATTGCTGGAGGGAGCCTTTCCGTCCCTTACTCATGAGCTTTTCCATCTAATCGGGCTTGATCATGTCCCAAGATTATCGTCGGCTTCTGCGTGACATGTTTGATGCTGCTGTTGGCGCAGCGTCTCCTGCAGTCTGTATGCAAGAATATTTAAGCAAGATTGAGCCGCCTAAGGGTCGCACGATTGTTGTCGGCGCAGGAAAGGCTGCCGCCTCGATGGCGGCTGCTGTTGAAGCAAATTGGCATGGCGGACCACTCGAAGGGCTCGTTGTCACTCGCTATGACCATGGCGCGATCACAACGCAAATAGAGGTAATTGAGGCGTCTCACCCCGTGCCAGACGCGGCAGGCCGAGAAGCGGCCAAACGCATCCTACAATTGGTTCAAGGGCTGACAGAAGATGATTTGGTGCTTGCTCTGATTTCTGGAGGCGGTTCGGCATTAATGGCCCTGCCGGCTGAGGGCGTTACGCTTGAGGAGAAACAGGCGGTCAATAAGGCTCTGTTGAGAAGCGGCGCGAATATTTCTGAAATGAATTGTGTTCGCAAGCATCTCTCCGCCATCAAAGGAGGGCGACTTGCGCGAGCAGCGGCGCCAGCGCGTGTCGTTGCGCTTATGATTTCAGATGTGCCAAATGATGATCTTTCAGTTATTGCCTCTGGGCCGACTGTGCCGGACCCAACAACGCGCGAAGAGGCGTTAGCGGTTTTAGCTAAATATAAGATTGAAGCTCCTTCCGCCGTTACAAAGCATCTCAGTGGGTTAGACTGTGAAACGCCAAAGCCTGGAGACGCTGTCTTCAAAAGTGTAGAGAATATACTCATTGCGACGCCACAGGGGTCGCTTGACGCTGCAGCTCAAATCGCAAAGCAGGCAGGGTTTACACCTTGTATCCTGGGCGATCTTGAGGGCGAGTCACGCGACGTCGCACTTGTTCATGCCGGCATCGCCAAACAGATTGCGCGACATGGTCAACCTTTTGAGCCGCCGGTAGCGATTATTTCAGGGGGAGAGACGACAGTTACTGTTCGTGGAAATGGAAAGGGCGGAAGAGATGCGGAGTTTCTGCTTGGATTGATGCTCGCGCTGGAGGGAGCTGGCGATATCGCAGCAATAGCTTGTGATACGGATGGCATTGATGGCGTTGAAACGAATGCTGGCGCGATCATGATGGCGGACAGTTTCGCTCGGGCACAGTCTTCCGGCATTGATTTAAAGGCGTTGTTTTCTAATAATGACGCGTTTACAGCATTTGAGGCGCTTGGAGATCTTGTCGTTACAGGACCAACGCGTACGAATGTTAATGATTTCCGCGCTATTCTTGTGCCCAAACGCATATGACGATGTAAAAATGGACTCTGTAAGATGAGTAATCCGATTGATTTGGACAATAATCAGTCACGAGCCGCCGCTGCACTGAGGGCGCGTTACAGACGCGAAGATCTGCCAACGCCAGCTTATTGGAACGAGACGTTAGATTTACTTCTCGCACATCGATCTCATCGACAGTATTTGCAAAAGCGCCTGCCTGATAATGTCCTTGAAATAATTGTTGCAGCTGCGCAATCCGCATCTACCTCATCTAATTTGCAAGTATGGAGCGTTGTCGCTGTAGAAGACAAGGAGCGTAAAAATCGCTTGGCTGATCTTGCTGGCGGTCAACAACATATCCGCGATTGTCCATTGATGTTGGTTTGGTTATGCGATCTCGCGCGCTTAGAGTTTATCGGTAAAGAGCGCGGACGAGAGGCTGCCGCTTTGCCTTATCTAGAAATCTTCATGACCGGCATTGTCGATGCAGCTCTTGCCGCTCAGAACGCTGCGGTCGCACTTGAGTCCTTAGGACTTGGATGCTGTTATATTGGCGCGATGCGGAATAAGCCTGAAGACGTTGCAAAAGAATTGAATTTGCCTCCAAATGTTTTTGCCGTATTTGGTATGACAATCGGTGTTCCCGATCCAGCAGCTTTGGCGGCAGTTAAGCCGCGTTTAGGTCCTCGAGCTGTTCTCCATCATGAGCAATATCAGTGGGGAGATGAACAGCGGGAGGCAGTTGACACCTTAGATCTAAAATTTAAAGACTTTCAACACGAACAAAAACTTCCAGATCAGGGTTGGGTGCGTCAAGTTTTATCGCGCGTGCGTGGCGTTGAAGCGATGAGCGGACGTGAGCGTTTGAGACAGGCCCTCCAAGCGCTCGGTTTTGAGTTACGATAACAGGGCGTAAATATATTGAGCAACAATAAGCGTGAATATTTTGGCTCTCATCCGCACATTGGATGATCGCAGCGTCGAGCTGACGAAATGATTGCTTTAAATGATTCAATTCCAGGCCAGCCCATTACACCAGTTCCCGCAATAATAAATGACGGCGTTATGTTCATTGCAAGATTCTCAGCGAGTTTTGCTTGGCGGCGAATAACGCCTGACACAGTGGGGCTGTCTGCTGTTTGTTCAATTTTTGTAGTGTCAAGAACCATCGTCTTGGCGATCGCGAGCGCGGATACGCCGTCTTTTTGTCCATGTTTAGTTAAAAGTGCAAGGTGAAATTTATAAGCGGTTTCAGGTCCATAGAGTCTTAAGACAGCTTGCTGCACCTTCGCTGCTTGAACAGAGCCAAGCGATAGAATTGGATTATTAATCAGACCAAAGCGTACAGCATCAGATTGGCGTATCTCTTTGTCAATTAGACTCGCAGCAAGGCGACAAAAGCCACAATTATAATCAAAAAATTCGTATAAAACGACATCTGCCTTTGCCCCATTTTTCCAGATTATGCCTGGAGAGGTTGCGGGGTCTAGTTCTGCCGGTATGCGAAAATTTTGTAGCTGCTTTCCGTCATCAGCAATCAAAACATATGCATTTTCGTCATTTGCTATGGCGGATGCTGCGGGAAAGGGTGAGCTTGCGAGGACTGCAAGCATATGACGTCTGTTGAGAGTCGTTGAACTCACAGTTAGTTTTGTATGGTGCTGTGTGATGCAATCCGTGGACGCGGCCTGTTCATCCAGCCGACGGATTGAGGCGGCGGATCCTTGCTAAAAGGTTGCAGGGGCAGATTCTGGAGAAGCTCTCTTATGGCGTTTCGTCTGCGTAGAAGTTTTTTTGCAGTCATGGCCTGGTCCTTCATGTCCAAACTCAGCTTGAAAGCCCTGTAAGGGGGCGAGCGCTCACCGTATCTTCATGAATTGCTAACTGGAGCCTCATGCTAAATTGAAACTAAATCAAGCAATGATGTGCTTAACACTAGTCTTTTGAGTGATTATTTTTATTCTGTTGCAAAATTATCGCAGCATATGATCGGGTTGATTTTTCTGGCGTGCTTTTATTGGCCAGTAAATTTTGCGCAGAGCTTAGTAAGTGCAGCGCCACTTAGTCCGGGAAGCGAAATCAATTATCCAGTGCTTATTTTGTTGCTGCTGATCAGGGCAATTTCCTGTTGATCAGGCTTTGCGCGCGCTCAGTAAAGAGGAAAAGATTTGATTAGTCTTGGCTCAGAAGCGAGCGTTAACTGACGTAATGGCATCTGTATGAATTATTGCGGGTCGAAAGGGCTTTGAGGATTCCAGAAATTTTCGATTTTCCAGCTTTCCGTAAGCCAGTGATGGGGCGCCTTTTGATCTTGGCGGAAGTAGACCCAAAGAATTTGATCCTTGGTACGATATCCGTTGATTTTGCATGGTGTTATTGTGACCCCGCAGCTTGTTTCTTCAACTGTATCGGGCATCAGGCCAAGTTTTTGGGTGACGATATGTTCACTATCGCCTTTAGAAAGAGTTTCCTTCTGTTCGCCGAGCGAAAAGTATCGCGGCGGCAAAGGTGAATATTGTGCGCAGGCAGAGTAAGCGCCCACAATCAGTGCACAAGACATACCGGCGATGGGAAAGCCTAAGGATTTTCTCATGATCCCTCGTTCCTTCTTGATTAAGGCTATATTAGTGTAAGCTATTCTTTTCACGAAAGATTGTCCATCAAGGATCCTGAAAGCTAGAATGCAAGGGATGGAGAGCCCGTCTCCAAGCAGTCAGATTTTCGCGTAAATATTTTGGTCACGGGAGGTTAGCGATGAAAACAATCCTCATAACGGGCGCAACTGCGGGTTTTGGGGCTGCTTTTGCGCGGCGATTTATCAAAGAGGGTCATCGAGTTATTGCTACAGGGCGACGAGAGGCCCTTCTTGAGGCGCTTGAAGGCGAAGTAGGCAAAAACCTACTATCGCGTCGTTTGGATGTCACAGATGCGACGGCCGTTGATAATTTTCTAGTCACGCTTCCGCAAGAATGGCGACAAATAGATGTTCTGGTTAACAATGCTGGCGTTGCACTGGGTGGGATTACCCCAGCTTGGGAGGCTTCTCTTGAAGATTGGGATAAAATGATCGCAACAAATATTTCCGGTCTTATCCATATGACGCGGGCCATCCTTCCAGGAATGATGGCGCGAAACGATGGCCAAATTTTAAACTTGGGATCTACGGCAGGCGAATATGCATATCCGGGCGCCCATGTTTACGGGGCAACAAAAGCATTTGTGCGCCAATTCTCACTTAACTTACGCGCCGATCTGCTGGGCTCTAATGTTCGGGTTACGGACATTGAGCCAGGTATGGTGTCTGGTTCAGAGTTCAGTAAAATTCGCTTTGGCGGCAACGAGGAAAAAGCTGCAGCAGTTTATGCTGGCGTTCAGCCTTTGACAGCAGAAGACATCGCTGAGACCGCATCATGGCTTATTTCTTTGCCGGTTCATGTCAATATTAACCGTATTGAAATGATGCCAACCTGCCAGGCTAGCGCTGGACTTGCGGTAAAGAGAAATTGATCCTGGATCCTTGATAGAGCGAGGCTGCGTCCTGGCGGTTCATTTCAGACTGTCATAAATGCTGTATTATCATGTGGTTTTTATCGTCATCTGCCCCTCATAAAGTTGAGATGATCGAGTTATGCTTATTCTGATTATCTATAATTGTTTTGTTTAATAATTGATTTTTGTATTTTCTGACGGCTGCTTTGGTAAGAAGCGATGATCAGTTAACATCGATGATTTTTGTGCCAAAGCTAAGTTGACGGTGGCTATGCAGCTTCTAGGAGAATAAAGTTTGCATAAAGTATTTCTGTAGACTGATATTTGATGAAGAATAGAAATGTGATTCGTGGTCCATGTATCTTGTTTTGATCTGCATCAAACAGATATGTCGCCTGGTTTTCTCAGTTTTCTTCTGTTGCGCTTGCTCATTCGGCGCTTTGGAGGATTGAGACTCAGATCTTAATTCGAAGGGCTTCTAAATGGCCAATACATCAAAGCGATCGAATAGTAAGGCGTCTGCGACGAAGTCTAAGGCTGCGCGGATTCCTAAGGCTTGGGTATGGAGCCTTTATAGAGCTGAATTTCCTCAAGCCGAAGCAGAGGTCATCGCTTGGCGCGCCCGCCAGCAGTCTCAGACGAATGTCAGCGCGCTCATAGCTGAAAATAGTGACGCAGATGCCCCAAAGACGGCGAGAAGCATCGCTCAAAATGTTAAATTATTGGCGAAAAAAAATCAGGAAAAAAAGCGATACATTGAGGCTTCCAGGTCGGGCTGGGCTCTCAGGGGGAAGGTTGTTGCTGCTGGCGTCGCTATAGCTATCATTGTATTTGCTGTTCATAAGTCTGACGTCACTCAGCCCATGTCTGATGGCAAAATCGCTTCTGTTATGAAGGAAAGCCTTTCGTCCGACTTTGTGTCGGTCAATGCCGAAGCCCCTCATGACACTCAAATATTAGCGATCAAAAATAGGGACAGCTCTGGCGCCATTCCGATCGCTCTTGACAGTAGTCGATCAACCAGTAACGCAAAAGCTATCGGGCACAATGTTTCTGCTGAGCGTCAGTTACAACAAACATCCAATGGAGACGGTGCGACGACCTCATTACAGGCAGTCAGCCAACGTCAAGAGGGGAGTGAGAGTCGTTTAATTGCCAGTGTTGATCAAACAAATAAGGCGCCCGATGCAGCAGATATCGCGCTTGCGCAAGCGCGGCAGGACCAGCCCAGCAAAACAGCCCCGTCTCTGGGCGCGCCTCTCGTGACCCTTGGTAACTCGGATCAGGCAGGGTTATCAAAATTTGACAACAAAAAAATCTCCTATACGGACATCACGGGCTCAGTTCCAAAAGCCACCAATATATTCATGACAAGTGACGTCTCTTTGTTTTCCATTCCTATTCTAATGCTGATTTCATTGCTGTCATTATTTGCTTTTTCAAAGCGTTCGCAAGCAACAGTGGAAGCTCTCAGGCGCTCGGACGCCGACTTCGATGCAGTGCTCCAATCCATTCAAAACAGTATTGTTAATTTTAACATTCCAGATGATGAGATCATGCTACAGCGGCAGAGGGCGCGCTCATACATTCGCAGTCATAGCGCGAGATCAAAATTTTTATCGTGGCTTGGACTAAAGTAAATTCTAATCTGCTCAAAAAACTACCAGAGTAGAGACTTTTGCGACGTCTCTATCTGTGGCGGGCTGAGTGTTTGTCTATTGATATTTATGAAAATTGACGCCTTTTTAACGATCCTTTGATGGCGCTTGCGGGCGTGTGACAAATGCGCAAGCGCATGGGGGCGGGGTCGCATTCATGAACAAAGTTTAATTTCACTTCTTCCTCCGATGCCCTAACTAAAATGATGGTAGTTTTTAGACAGGGGCGCTTTGATGAAGAAATTTAACTGGAAAGCCTACGCGCCGTGGGTGCTCTTTATCGTCATTGCTGGCGGGCTATTCTACATGGCCCAACATCAACAGACACGAACCTCTGGGCGTGAAATCACGTATAGTGAGCTTCTTGTGCAGGTTGACGGCGGTCGTGTGCATGACGTGACAATTGCCGGCAATGAAATATCCGGTCATTTCAAGGATAATCGATCATTCCAGACCTATGCTCCGGCTGATGCGACTCTCATTCAGAAGCTTCAGGCAGCAAATATTCAGATTACCGCACGTCCTGATCATGATGGACCAGGAGGTTTTTGGACGAGCCTGCTCGTAAACGCTCTACCTCTAATCCTTTTTATCGGCGTCTGGATGTATATGGCCCGACAAATGAACGGGATGGGCGGCCGTGGTGGACCTATGGGTTTTGGCAAATCTAAAGCCAAGCTTATGACAGAGACAGAGGGCAAAAAAACTTTCGATGACGTAGCCGGTGTCGACGAAGCGAAAGAAGATCTTCAAGAGATTGTTGAATTCCTTCGTGAGCCCCAAAAATTTCAGCGTCTTGGCGGGCGTATACCGCGCGGCGTCCTTCTTGTTGGGCCACCAGGCACCGGCAAAACTTTGCTCGCGCGCGCCATTGCGGGCGAAGCGGGCGTGCCTTTCTTCTCCATCTCTGGCTCAGACTTTGTGGAAATGT
>DAIRFH010000128.1:0-3258 GCA_036795145.1 Methylocystis sp.
GCCAAGAATAAATTCCAAATCCTCACGAAACCCGAGGTCGAGCATTTCATCGGCCTCATCCAACACGACCGCTTTAAGCTGGGCCATGTCCAGACCACGCCGCTCAATATGATCTCGCAACCGACCAGGCGTGCCGACAACAATATGCGCACCTTCAGCTAGCTTGCGACGCTCAACGCGTGTGTCCATACCGCCAACGCAAGAAATAACGCGCGCGCCAACATAGTGGTAAAGCCAGCACAATTCTCGCTCAACCTGCAAGGCAAGCTCTCGCGTCGGCGCTATGATAAGAGCCAATGGCGCTGCTGTTGGCGCGAGTTTTTGTGTTTTATCCAGTAAAGATGCTGCAAGCGCCAGGCCATAGGCGACTGTCTTGCCCGAGCCCGTTTGAGCGGAAACGAGGATATCCCGCCGGTTTGTTTCTGGTTTTAATACCGCTAATTGGACCGGTGTCGGATCAGTATAATTGCGTTCAGCCAGCGCTCGCGCCAAGCCGGGATTTGTATGGAAAATATTCAAGGGGTCTGGCGGCTTTCTGTTAGCAGTGAGCTTGGAAATTCACCCTATTTGCAGGGCGGACGTCATCCAGACCGACTACAAACACGCCTCATTACAAATCACAAGCTGCCTCCCAGCGCCAAAAGCTCATCAAAATTGGGGGAGGATGCAGTAAGCGCGCTGCCATAGGCCTGCCTCATCTTCCTGGAGGCGGGCTTTAGGCCATGAGCCGTCAAACGCCACATCACGACGCAAACCGCCTTGCCTTATGAAAAATAGAAATCACCCCCTCACGAAGAAGACAAAAGAGCAACAAAAAAGGCTCTGGTAGCGCATCGTATGGGGATTGTCGGGTTTAGAGCACTTCTTCATAGGGGTTAACGCTCGGCCTTACGTTTTAGGGCAACGGCCTTCTTTGAGCGCGGCGTATTTGGGCTCGGGCGCGACGCCGTCGCATTCTGAGCGGCCGACTCGGGATGATAAATGACGTCTACAAACACACCCTCGGTCAGACTGCCTGGATCAAGATCCTGCAATAAATTTTGTGCCTCAACAGGCGCAGCGCCCAAAACAAGCGCGGCAAGCAAACTGTATTTGCATAATTGGCTCAACACCCTGCGCATTTTTACCTCAATTGACCATATGTATCATGCGATGAAGATGTGCATTGTGACGTTCTCAGATTACTCTGACAACCTCTATCTGTCGATGATCATCATAAAATGACGTCGATCAGTAAGAAACTATCAATATTGCCCCCCATTTGCTCGGACAATTCCGGTACCGCCACGCGTAGATTCACCATTCGATAAAGACTTAGCGCCTATCCTCACGCAACGATCAAATGATTCGTCGAAGCGTAAACGCGTGGGAGTTAAGGTGCGTGGGACAAACGGGGTGTTTAGAGAAACTGCTCGAAATCGCAGCGCTTCGAGCCGCGCGTTGTGTTGATGAGATTGAGCCGCCACAAGGATCGAAGGCAAAACATGTTTATGCTTGGCTGAGTATTGGCGGCGTTCATGGCGACAGATTCAGCGCATATTACCATGGAAGAAGCTTTTCTCGTGCTGCTGCCCTGGTCGATCTCGACCAACGCAGAAAGATCGCTGCCGCAGATGGCGCGAGCGATGAACTTCTCGCCGCCATTGATAGACAACGCGCACAACTGTGGCAGGACGGGCGCTAAGGGTTCACGCGCGCACGCCACGCCGCCTCTAGGTGACACGACGTGTCAATAGGCTTTGCAGATCACAATCATCGCATCACAAAATGTGTGATCTGGATTAGCTTATTTATGAGCCTTTCTGGCTATCTCTGGCCAGAGACAAACAGCCTTCTGGCATTAGGACTAGCCTGCATAGGGCTAATCCATCTCGTTATGCTTGTATATGACCATATAACGAGCGCAAAGTTCTATGATAAAATGACTCCACACGAGTTTGAACATTATTGCGCAGCTATCTTACGAGAACAAAAGTGGGAAGCCAGAGTTACACAAGCGAGCAGAGATCAAGGCGTTGATATTATCGCTCAAAAACGGGGCATGAGGATTGTCTTGCAATGTAAAAAATATGCCAAGCCTGTTGGCAACCATGCCGTTCAGGAGATTGCCGCCGCAATTGCGCACGAGGATGCGCAAAGAGGCATCGTCGTAACGACGAGTTCATTCACATCTGCCGCCAAGAAATTAGCCGACTCCAATCAAGTGATCCTTCTACATCACAGCCAACTTGGTAAAATTGATAAATATCTGCGTAACTAGCCCGAGTAAAAGACGATCATTTCTTTAAAAATTGAGCTATCTAAATTCAGCCAGAGCGTGAGATGATGACCATGCCCCTTCTATTGAAATGGAGCCTCTCGTGAAAAATATTAGCCGTGTTTTTATCTGTCTTATGATTTTTCAGTCTCAGGCTTTTGCCGCCGAAAAATGGTCAACGGACAAACTCACTGAATGGAAAGAACTTTCCGAAGACTGCAAAAACAGCACCGATCCAGCGGCCCATAAGATTATTTGTGAGAAGGTAGAAAAAATCGCCACAGATTTAAAAGAAAAAGGCTACTGCCTTGGACCCGTCGGACCGAACGGAGAAGCAGCCAGTTGGCGGCGTTGCGATAAACGCAAATAAGCGATCTATGATGCGCTTCCCACGAGTGAGTGTGAGCGCCAATCTAAGCTCACTCAAGCATGACCCCAAACTGGTGTAAAAAAGCAACACTACAAATAATTAAGACGCATTATGTAAATATAATGAAATCTATCCTTGATTTATCTTCAAGATGGGAGGACGCTGATACTCAGGTTGCTCGGTTACATCATCTGTTTAAAACATACAGGAGATCGGCCATGAAAAAGCTTCTTAATATTCGCGCTGCGATCATTGAGTTTTTAGATAGCCTACAGCCACAACCTTACTGTCTTAAGCCAATTCGCGTAAGATGCCTTGCGCGCAAACAATATCCCACGCAATAGACTCATTGATAACCCAATGATGTCTTTTGCTCTATGCTTGCATAGACGAAACATCGGCAATATTGCCTAGGACTTTGTGTTGACGCGTATCAAAGAAGCATATTTGTTGCAGACTTGACCATTAAAAGATCCAAGCGACAAAAGCAGATGGTTGTCATTCCTTTCGTTAGGCTTGGACAACAAAAACTAAAACCTGATCGATGAGATATCTGTCCTAGGCTTGTAGAATGGAACATCTTTTTCAGCAGAATTTGATCGCTTTAGCGATCGCGATGGTCATTGTCGCT
>DAIRFH010000129.1:0-3214 GCA_036795145.1 Methylocystis sp.
GCGCGGGTGCGGCGCCTTTACGAATAGATCGAGCTTTGGCAGATCCCATAAAGGCCTCGAGCCGCGCATTTGGGGCGAGGCGTTGGTAAATTCGTCTTCCTCAATAAAGTGTTGCTGTGACCTGAATATGGCGAAAAGACAAAGACTTGAGGATGATGATTAGACGCTCTGCTCTATAAAAACAACAATTAAAACAACACGATAAGAGCCATTAAAATTTTATTTGCTCTCTTTGACGACCTCTTTATGTATAGCCGCGCGACTACTCACCTTGCGTCTTTAGCGTCGCAAATGAAGGAAAATATTCCCCTTGCCACATTCTGTTATCCTCGGGACAGGGGCCTATGCGCCTCAACGTGTGCTCACAAATGCCGACTTAGAAAAGATGGTGGCGACCAATAGCGCGTGGATTGTTAGCCGCACGGGAATCGAAGAGCGTCGCATTGCCTCTGACGAAGAAGCGACGTCGGATCTCGCCGCGGAGGCGGCGCGTCAGGCGCTGAGCTTTGCAAGGGTTAATCCTGAACAGATAGATATGATTATTGTGGCGACGGTTACCGGGGATACGCCAACACCTTCTTGCGCGGCGTTTGTTCAGGCAAAACTCGGGGCTGTTAACGCATTCGCCTTTGATGTTGGCGCTGCTTGTGCAGGCTCGCTATACGCTCTGGCTATCGCTGATCAATTTATTCGCTCCGGCGCTGTCCGCTACGCGCTGATTATTGGCGCAGAGACGCTTAGTCGGTTTGTCGATTGGAGCAATCGAGAAACCTGCGTGTTATTTGGCGATGCTGCGGGCGCCATCCTCTTGGGAGCTTCAGAGGAAAAGGATCGCGGCATGCTTGCGACAACACTGCGAACAGATGGCGCTTTGACTGATATACTGGGAATATTTGGCGGAGGCAGTCGTCGTCCACTCTCTGCAGAGATGATTGCTGATAATGGTAATAAAATTAAGATGCGGGGTCGTGAAGTCTATAAGTTTGCCACGCGTATGCTGCCAGAAGTTGTCGCGCAGACGCTTTCAACCGCAGGCCTGTCGCCAACCGACGTTACCCATGTGATCGCACATCAAGCCAATCGACGGATCATTGAACATGCGCTTGAGGCGTTGGGCGTGCCAGCTGAAAAATGCTGGATAAATATTAATCGATTTGGCAATACCTCTAGCGCATCTATGCCAATTACCCTCGATGAAGCCAATCGCGCCGGGCGGCTGAAGAAAGGCGATGTTATTGCAATGATGGCGATAGGCGCTGGCATGACATGGGGCGGCGCCGTAATGCGCTGGTAAGAGAAGAACGATAATCGACCTGCACTTTAGCTGGTCCTTTCCGCATTACTGGGGTAGTCATAGCTGCGAAGTGGAGGGGATATGGTCGCGGATCCAGAAGAGACGAAAAAAGGCGGTTTTTTCTCTCGTATCTTTAGCGCTGGAAATAAAGAGGTCGATCCTCCAGAGACGCCACAGGTTGAAAGTGAGCCCAAGCAGTCCTGGTGGGGCCGATTATCTGGCGGTTTGGCGCGCACATCTCAGTCAATCACTCAAGGCGTCGCTGATGTCTTTACCAAGCGTAAGCTTGATGCGCTTACTCTTGAAGAGTTGGAAGACGTCCTGCTCCGCGCCGATCTTGGGATAAGCGCAGCCACACGCATTACAGAAGCGGTCGCACGCGCGCGTTACGAAAAGGATATTGCGCCAGAAGAGGTGCGACGTATTCTCGCGAGAGAAGTTGAGGCCGTTCTTGCGCCAGTAGCGAGGCCCTTTGTAATTGATGAAAGCAAAAAGCCATTTGTCGTTTTGATTGTCGGCGTCAACGGTTCTGGCAAGACAACAACAATTGCAAAATTAGCGGCGCAATGGACAGAACAAGGTAAAACTGTGTTGCTAGCCGCTGGCGACACGTTTCGGGCGGCGGCTGTCGAACAGCTTCGTGTGTGGGGCGCGCGCTTGGGCGCAGAGGTCGTCTCCGGCGCTGAGGGCGCTGATGCAGCGAGTTTGGCTTTTGACGCCATTAAACGCGCACAGGAGAAAAACGTAGACCTCGTTTTAATGGACACGGCCGGACGATTACAAAATCGCGTTGAGCTCATGGCAGAGCTCGAAAAAATTGTCAGAGTGATCAAGAAGGCTGACGCGGAAGCGCCACATGCCGTGCTGCTTGTGCTTGATGCGACGGTTGGTCAAAACGCCCTGCAACAGGTTGAGGTTTTCGAGCGCGTGGCAGGCGTTACAGGCCTCGTGATGACAAAATTGGATGGCACGGCGCGCGGCGGCATTCTGGTCGCTATCGCCGAAGCCTATGAATTGCCGATTCATTATATCGGCGTTGGGGAAGGCGCAGAGGATCTCGAGCCTTTTGCAGCTGGAGATTTTGCCCGCGCCATTGCAGGTTTGTCGGCCGATGACGCATTGATGTCGCCGCAGGAGCAAGAACACGCATGACCGAGGGCTTATCAGATGACACCGCGCCGCTCTCGTCCGCTTCTCAAAAAAAGAGCAGGGCAGTCGCTCAAAAGAAAAAGCTTAGCCCATTGCTCAAGTTATCGCTCGAGCTTGGTCCGCTCATACTTTTTTTTATAGCCAACAGCCGATTTGGAATATTTGCAGCAACCGGCGTCTTGATGGCTGGCGTTGTGTTAACCTTGGTGGTTTCCTGGATCGTCACGCGACACGTGCCAGCAATGCCGCTGGTCACAGCAGCGCTCGTGCTTGTTTTTGGTACGCTGACCTATCTCTTGCACGACGAAACCTTTATTAAATTAAAGGTAACCATACTTTATACTCTGTTTGGAACAGGTCTCATTGGCGCGTTGTATTTTGGCAAATTATTGCTCCCAATTGTTTTTGATATGGCTATTCATATTGACGACGAAGGGTGGCGAAAGCTTACCTGGCGCTGGGGATTTTTCTTCTTCTTTCTTGCTGGCCTAAATGAATGCGTGCGCAGAGTTGTCACGACAGATGTTTGGGTGAATTTCAAGGTTTTTGGAATTCTGCCGTTAACTATTCTATTTGCGATTGCTCAGACGCCGCTCATTTTGCGTCATGAGATTCCCGCCGAGGAGGAAGATAGCGAGCATTTTTAATTACCCATCAATTGACTGGTAATCTTTTCCTAACCATCTCAATTTACCAAATACTAACCATAACAGAGCGTTTAGATTTACAGTTAATATTCATGGTTTATTTTAACCATAATGTTTCCTGTGC
>DAIRFH010000130.1:0-3144 GCA_036795145.1 Methylocystis sp.
GTCGGCGACACCCATTGCTTTGAGTCCTTCATCAGGCCCGATAAGGAATCCGTCGCGCTCTTCGCAGAAGACGCAACGGGGGTTGGCGTAGCTTGGGGCGATGCGGCTGGAGCGGCGGCTGTCGTCGCAGGAGCCGGAGCCGTTGATGGGGCAGGGGCCGATTTTGCCGATTGCGCCAGTTTAACAAATGCTGGCGACTGGGCGAGCTTGCCAGCGACCTCATTAACGGCGCGGATGGCGGCTTCAATTTCTGGACGTGGGCTGAGCTCTTGTGCCTTGCTCAGGGCGACAGAGGCATCCTTGATCAGCTCTGCCTCTTTTGCAGCCTGTTCTGCTGTCGTTAGCCACGGCGTCTGAGCCACTGCAAAACCAGCACAGCACAGCGTCAATGCGCTGGCTGAAGTTAACATGCCAAGCTTACTCATGAAACATCTCTCCCTTGATCATATCTGCCCGCCTTTTTTGGCGGATCTGATTTTGATTCTACGACATCCTTGCGCTTCGTCCAAAAGGAAAAATAAGCATTGTTGTCTTAGTTATTAAATCGAAAATGCATGACATCGCCATCTAGGACAACGTAATCCTTGCCCTCCAATCGTAGACGACCAGCGTCGCGCGCCCCGGCCTCGCCCTTTAAGGTCACATAATCGACATAGGCGATGGTTTCGGCGCGGATAAAGCCTTTTTCAAAATCTGTATGAATGACGCCGGCAGCCTGAGGCGCGCGCGTGCCTTTTTCAATGGTCCAGGCGCGCGCTTCCTTAGGGCCAACCGTGAAATAGGTAATGAGGCGCAGAAGATCATAGCCGGCTCGAATAACGCGATTGAGGCCAGGCTCATCAAGTCCGACCGCTTCAAGATAATCGGCTTGCTCGTCAACAGGCAAGATTGCGATCTCGCTTTCAATCTTTGCTGATACGACAACGGCGATGGCGTTTTCTTCTGCGGCGCGTTTCGAGACCTTGGCGCTTTGATCATTGCCTTGAGCCGCCGCGCCTTCCTCGACATTACAGACGTATAGGACTGGCTTGGAGGATAATAGGCCTAGACTATGAAAGACGTTTTGTTCCTCTGGTTTAATCTCAGCAAGCCGCGCTGGTTTGCCCTCGCGGAGCAAGACGAGGCAGCGATTGATAATATCAGCAAGTTCTTTTGCGTCTTTGTCGCCGCCTTTTGCTTTTTTCTCGAGGGCGATGATCCGCTTTTCAAGACTCTCAAGGTCGGCAAGCATTAATTCAGTTTCAATTGTCTCAATATCGCGGACAGGATCAACGCCCCCTTCCACATGTGTGATATCGCCATCTTCAAAACATCGCACAACATGTGCGATTGCATCGCATTCGCGTATGTTGGCAAGGAATTGGTTTCCAAGGCCCTCGCCCTTTGACGCGCCGCGGACAAGTCCTGCGATGTCAACAAAAGTGAGCCGGGTTGGAATAATTTGTTTGGAGCCAGCAATGGCGGCGAGCGCGTCGAGCCGTGGGTCAGGGACGGCGACCTCTCCAACATTGGGTTCAATCGTGCAAAAAGGATAATTTGCGGCCTGGGCCGCCGCCGTTTGCGTTAATGCATTAAAGAGTGTCGATTTACCGACATTTGGGAGGCCGACAATGCCACACTTAAATCCCATGTTATTCCTGCAACGCGAGAGAAGATGAACAGGAGTCGGGGTATGCGGGCGCTCACGGCAAAAGGCAAGTGCCTAGGCGCAGACTGCTGGCGTCAATCTCATGAGTTGGTCCTATGGCGTCGACGGCCTAATCAGTTTCTAACTGAAATGAACATGAAATATTCCATATATCTTCACGTCCTCACGAACGAGACAGGCGCATGAGAATAGTTAAGCCTTTAATATTTGCCGCGCTTTTTTTTCTGGTCGTATCATCGATGGCGATGGCGCAAATGACATCTGGCGCAACGACCGTTCCGCCGTCTGCTCCCATTGAGCCGCCGCCAAGCGCGCCTGCATCGTCAACAGCCAATAAGCCCTTGTCCGCGCCACTTCCTGCCGGCAGCGCCACAGTCATACGAAAAGAAAAAACAACGCCATCGCCGCAGATCCACGAAATGGCGCTTTCAGACGATCCTCTGCCCGTGTTGCAGCCCGAAACATTTTTTACCACAGCCAAGGCCTCAGAGCGCTATCTCCAAATAGTAGATCGCGGCGGCTGGCCAACGATTGGCGCGCCGGTGCAAGCTGGCGCGAAAGGCGCTTCAATTATTACGCTACGGCGTCGCTTGGCTGCCGAAGACGAGATGGTTCAGGATCTCACCAAGCCAGTTTGGGATAAGGAGCTGACCGCCGCGGTCAAGCGTTTCCAGTTTAGGCTGGGCCTAAAACAAACCGGGGTCGTCGCAGGGGCAACACTGCGTGAGCTTGATGTGTCGGCGGATGTTCGGTTTCGTCAGCTCGCTTCAACGGCTCAGCGCCTCGCGGGCGTCGAATTTCCATTTGAGTCGCGCTACGTCATTGTCAATATACCATCAACAGCCGTAGATGCTGTTGATAATGATCGCGTCACTCGACGCTACGTCGCAATTGTTGGAGATCCCGCACACCGCTCACCGGAAGTTTCAGCAAAAATTGGCGCCGTTAATATTAATCCAACATGGACGGTTCCAACCTCAATCATAAAAAATGAGATTGCGCCGAAGATGCTAAAGGATCCGGACTATCTCAGACGCGCGCACATCCGCGTGTTGAATACGCAAGGAGAGGAAGTCGATCCGCGGTCAGTTAATTGGGCAAGCGATCGCGCGACAAGTTATACTTTGCGACAAGACTCTGGAAAAAATAACTCGCTGGGGTCAATACGTATTGCAATGCCAAATCATTATGCAGTTTATATGCATGACACGCCCTCTCGTAATCTTTTTGCAAATGATTATCGATTTCTGTCACACGGCTGTGTTCGCGTTCAGGGCGTCATCGATTTTGCAGCATGGTTGCTTGACGGTTCTCATGGTCCCAAGATGGATAAGGATCAGATTGCACAAAAAATTGCGTCAGGAGAAGCTGAAGAGGTTCGCCTGACTCATTCTGTGCCCGTGGTGTGGGTTTATATGACAGGATGGGCTTCAGCAGACGGTGTGGTTCATTTTCGTGATGATGTTTATCATCTTGACGATAATGGCGATCAGTAG
>DAIRFH010000131.1:0-3137 GCA_036795145.1 Methylocystis sp.
ATAGAGCCTTGACAGCCTATCGGATCATACAAGAAGCCTTGACGAATATTTATCGTCATGCACATGCGACACAGGCAAGCGTTCAGATAAAAGAAGATAAAGTAGAATACAAGAGCTGCTTGAAGATTATTATCGCTGATAACGGAAAAGGAATTAATCTGGATATATCGCAGGGTGTTGGTCTGCGAGGCATGAAGGAGAGAATTTTGAGCGTCGAGGGGGAATTAAAGATTATAAATAATGGCTCAGGAACAAGAATTGAGGCAATTATCCCTCTTTCTTAGGTTTCAATTACAGCTATAACTTAATGGTATTTATATGTTCCGCTTTAGGGGATTTGTGATGAAAGCATGCAGATTTTTATTTTTATTATTTTTTTTCGCAGCATCTGTCGTTGAGCTAAAATCAGCTTTTGCAGAAACGGTAAATATTGCTGTGGCTGCTAATTTTACCGATCCAGCAAAAGAAATGGCGCAAATATTTAAAGAAAAGACAGGTCATGACGCCATATTAAGTTTTGGACCCTCAGTTCAGCTTTATACGCAGATTAAAGAAAGTGCGCCATTTCAGATTTTCCTGTCTGCGGATGGCGAACTCCCGAAAAAACTTATTGAAGAGGGGAGTGCTGTACCAGACAGTTCCTTTACCTATGCTATTGGCAGGCTTGTTTTGTGGAGTAAGAAATCAGGGTTTGTAAAAAATGAAGATGTTCTAAAAAAAGGAAACTTCACAAAATTATCGATCGCAAATCCTGCGTCAGCGCCTTATGGCGTGGCTGCTGTTGAGGTTATGAAGGCATTGAATGTTTATGATGCGCTTCAGTCAAAGATTGTTCAGGGTAATAGTATCGCCCAAGCATTTCAATTTGTAGATAGTGAAAACGCCGAACTTGGTTTTATCGCACAATCACAAATTATGACCCGCGCAGATGGTTCTGGTTGGCAGGTTCCTCAAAAACTCTACAAAGAGATGCGTCAGGATGCGGTTTTGTTGAAATCTGGGGAGAACAATGAAGCTGCAAAGGCTTTTATTACTTTCCTCAAGGGATCCGTTGCAAAGAATATAATCAAGAAATTTGGCTACGCCATCGCTGGCAAACCATAGTTATCGTGGCTGATGATGATCCAAGGCCTATCAAATGATATTTTGACGTCAATTTTTCTGAGCATGGCGCTTGCGAGCGCGACAACGCTTATTCTTCTTGTCCTTGCAACGCCCCTGGCCTGGTGGCTTGCGCATTCGCGCGCGCGCTGGAAAGAGGCGATTGCGGCCGTTATTTCTATTCCGCTTGTCTTGCCGCCAACCGTGCTAGGTTTCTACCTGCTCATCGCTTTGGGTCCGAATGGACCTGGTGGCATGCTGGCTAGTCTCTGGGGCGCGCGAACTTTAGCCTTTTCATTTCCAGGTCTTCTTATTGGGTCTGTTCTCTATTCCATGCCCTTCGTCGTTCAGCCAATTCGAAACGCCTTTGAGGCTGTTGGCGAACGACCGTTAGAAGTGGCGGCAACATTGAGAGCCTCGCCTTGGCGAGCTTTTTGGACAGTTGCCGTGCCACTTGCGAGTCCTGGTTTTTTGACAGGCGCGATTCTTGGATTTGCGCATACAGTTGGCGAGTTTGGCGTTGTTTTGATGATTGGCGGCAATATTCCCGGGCAGACAAAAGTCTTGTCTATTGCTGTGTTTGATTATGTCGAGACATCGCAATGGGGAACCGCGCATCTTCTTGCTGGCGGCATGGTCGTTTTTTCTTTCTGCGTCATTTTCTCCATGATGTTGATTGAAAAACGCTTGCGACAGGCGCGCCTATGACAAAAGATAACAAAATAGAGTTTCTGTTTAAAACGCCGCTCGATCATTTTGATCTCGATGTGGCGTTAGATATTCCCGCGCGAGGCGTAACGGCTCTATTTGGTCCTTCTGGCTGCGGAAAAACAACTATTTTGCGCTGTATATCAGGACTTCATCAAGCGCCGATTGGCCGGGTGGTCGTTGATGGAGAGATATGGCAGGCAGAGGGATATTTTCGTCCGACGCATACTCGGGCGATCGGTTATGTCTTTCAGGAGGCAAGTCTTTTTCCCCATTTAAGCGTACGCAAAAATTTACTTTATGGCCAAGACTCAAGAAGCCCTGTTTCAACGCAAGCTTTCGATCACATCGTAGATTTACTTGGGTTGGGCAGATTTCTTGATCGCTCGCCACGCAATCTATCAGGTGGAGAACGCCAAAGGGTTGCCATTGGTCGCGCGCTCTTTTCCTCTCCTAAACTCTTGCTGATGGACGAGCCGCTATCGGCGTTGGATAAGCCGGCCAAGGAAGAGATCATGCCTTTTATTGAAAGGCTGCACGAAAATCTTCAATTGCCAATTATTTATGTCAGTCATGACATAAACGAAATTGAGCACATTGCTGACTATCTCGTATTGATGAATGAAGGAAAGATTGTCGCCTCAGGAGCCCTGGCAAATATTCAAAGCGATCCAAATCTTCCCCTTGCGGCTTATCATGATAGCGCAGTCAGTCTTGAAGGAAGTCTTGTTGATTACGACGCGCATTTTGGCATTGCGAAATTTGAGGTTCATGGCGCTTTTCTTAATGTTCCGTCCTCTGCGATTGAGATTGGCGTCAAGCGACGTCTCAAAGTCTATGCGAGCAATGTTTCCTTAAGCCTGGAAAATATCAAATCTAGCACAATAGAAAACCTTATCCCTGTGTGTATTATTGGGATGAAAGAGACCAATCCATTCCAAGTCACGGTTGTTTTGGGGCTAGGAAGGCAAGGTGATGGCGCGCACATTCTTGCCCGTATTACACGACGCTCTTGGGAAACCCTTAGCCTCTCAATTAACACCTCGCTTTATGCTCAGATAAAGGCTGTCTCTCTCGTCAGAAATCAGCGGTAAGAAAGCGTCAAAATAGAAGTTCAACGTTTCTTGCAAGCCTTCTGTCAACTATAAAGTAGTTGATGGCTATTTTTTTACTAAAAAACTGCGGTGAGTAATGCGGTCAAAAATGCGAAGAATATCTTTTTTAAAAAATTATAGCCCCAGATAAAATAAAATCCGGGGCTAAGTTTCTTCTCTCGTTAATGACGCAGGACTTCTTGCGAAATCAATAGTGCGTCTTTTGGGCGCGCG
>DAIRFH010000132.1:0-3121 GCA_036795145.1 Methylocystis sp.
ATCTCCTGTTGCTTCAATATAATCGCACAAGGCTTTTAATGGCCAGACAATGATATCTCCATGTGATGATTTATCTTGAATGAAAGAATAAGGCTCCAGCATAAACCACTGCGGCCAATCGCCCTGCTTTTCATATTGTTGAGCGAAGATGATCCTGAGGATTTGCTTTACAGGCTGGTCATGTTCAAAAGAAAGAAACAGCTCAACAGGCCCCTGACACACATCTCGAGTACCCCAGGCAGCTCCCGTATATTGCTCTAATCCATGCGGCACAGTCACATGAATAATCGCATCATGCGCCAACCAGGGTAGCATAGTGTTTAGCGAGGCTGCTTCAGCTCTTATCTGGGCATCACTGCTTGATGTCTTAATCTGAGCGCCTCTCGTAATATTTCGCCAATAAGTGTCTGCCAACCTCAATAAATGCTTTTCTTCCATGGTTTTTGTATATTTATTCGCAAGCTCTTTTGCATGTAAAGCATCGGTCATTGATCCAACGACGGCAAAAACGAATTCTGTTATTTTTGATGTACGGATTACTGCATAAGCACCGCTTCGTTGTTTGCCTTCTACATAAAGCAGTTCATCACCACCGATAGATTCAACTCTATCTGCTGTGCTCGTAACTAAATGATAGCTAGCTTGAGGATAATGTTGCCCCCATATGGTATCGGCCGCTGGCGTGAATGAAAAACGCTTGTTTACATTATCAATCTCAATGTTCGCCGCCTGTCCATATTCTCGTTCGCCTAGAACGATATGGCCAAAAATGAGAAAGCGACAAGATTCTCCTTCAACACTTATGCGCCATTGTAATGCTGAATCTTCGCTTGAGGCCGTGACTGAAATACAAATAGTTCTATCACTAAATTTATAAATCCAACGACTATCATTCAGTCCTATTTCAAAAGCTGAAGGCACACTCAATAGACGCCAGCCCTCCTTCAATTCTACGAGCATTCTTAATCCGCTCGCACGCGTAATGTTGTAGGGATCACGTGATACTGAGAAAAGCTTATGGAAAGAGGTATTGCCGATGGTTAATTGGGCGCTGAAGACGCCATGCATCCAGCAAGTAGAACAGAGCGTTGTCTCATCCGGCAGGACACCTTGTCCTGTGCGCAGTAATGCGCCATGACGCCGCGCAACAAGACGTTCTTTATCCCTCAGAACAATATGACGTTGATATGATGTATTTGGCGTAAAGAAAGATAGAAGTTTACCATCTACATTCTCTTCATGAAGACGATTAGGATAATATGCATTAATCACAGATGCATCTAAAGGCTCTGCAATTGCCGCATTCGCCTCATGCAGGATACTAAACATAGGAAGCGATAGATCGACAGATACTGGCGCAAATTTCTGTAATAACTCTTCGATACTATCAATTGACTTAAGATCTTCTTGAGACGAAGCTGCAGCATGATCAGGTTGATAAAGACCAAAAAAAGTCCAGCAAGCAGTCGCTCCCGGCGCGAGGCTTACCGGTTTGGACTGTAATGCTGCACATGCAGTTTCATATTGTAGCCGTTCTGAGGGCAAGTTTACGCCGAAGACACCACCAACAAAGTCAACGTTACGCAGATCATCACCCATCAGTTGTCGAAAATCTGTGGCAAAGCCGACAGCCCCTTCAATACAGCCATGAGCGACCCAGGGATAAGCGCCGCCCTGAGCTTGATTTTGTCGCGCCATCAAGATGATTTTCATGCGAGGATGATGTGCGATATGATGATCAATATACTGGCTGGCATAAGCTTCGTTATTCATCAAGAAACCTGGATCACCAAGCCCAAGATCTTGAATGAAAATGGAATCGCACGATAATTCACTCTCTCCGGAATTAATGACTTCTACTCGCCAAAGCCATAAATTAATGTCTGGATCTAAAGACAGACATACACGATGTTTTATGTCACCTTCTTTACCTTCCCACACAAACTGATTGCCAGAAGATCCAATACTACAGCGCGCTCTTGTTCCAACAATCGGCACAGTCTTTGGTTTATGGCCACTAATACGTAAAACTATCCCCCCCATTCCACCTTCAATCGGTAAAGCATATGATTGATTGATCATTGTTGTGCGACCATCCTTCACAGCTTCAATGGCGTAGACCATACCGCTAGGCAAAAGACTGAACGTCAAACCAGTTTTGTTGGAGATAAGTTTAAGATTCAGATCGTCACGGCATGGCGTCCTAAGTATTTCATTTTTTGTTTGCATCTTTGTTACTCCTAGGAAGGACACATAGCGTTACTTTACAATGACTTGCCAGAGCTGTACACATAATTACGATACATTCGTGACACCGAGATCCAAAACATCATAAGAGATATTTCAAATTACATTAAAACCTATCTGACTTCGATATTAAATTCAGCTTTATTTTTAATGTGAGCTTATTATCTATCCGATAAAACGAGAAATGTTGCCTTAAATAAATAAAAAAACACTCCTCCTGCAGTTAATTATTTCAGAACAAATTTTCTTTTATAGCTAAACCCGAAAGTTATTGTGGATTGTTAGTTATGAAATAAACCAGTCTTCAGCTTAGCTGATCCGTCATAGGCAGGAAAATTACACAAACCAATTCCAGTCGGGACGATCAAATAAGCATACCTACAAAATCTCTCTCTTATTTTGATTATCGAATAAATCTTGACTAGTTTAAAAATTTTACGGGGGCAGTCTTCATAAAACCCACTCTTACTGGAAAAGAAAATATTAAATGACAAAAATATTGATCAATTACGATGGCTCTACACCATCAAATGACAGAAAAAACTCATTTCTGACCGCGAAAACTTATGTTACAATTCAGTTGTTTAATTCAATTGGGAACGATAAAAATGATGATACTAACGAAAGAAGAAACACTACCAATCTTTCAAATAACCTTCTTAGCATTAAAAGATATATTGGATAAGGCTGTTTCATTTTCTAAATCAAGAAATATTGATGAGACTATTATTTTACAATATCGACTCGCTCCAGACATGCTTCCATTTATTCGACAAATACAAATAGCAACTGATCTCCCCATAAATGGTTTATCACGTCTTGCCGGCGCTGATCCGATACGTAAAGATGATAATGAAAAATGCATGGATCAGCT
>DAIRFH010000046.1:0-15181 GCA_036795145.1 Methylocystis sp.
CTGGCGTGCCGCCTTCTCATATTTTGTGTCTTACCTATACCAAAGCGGCGGCGGCTAATATGTCGACCCGCGTTTTTGAGCAACTGGCGCGCTGGGTTCTCTTGGACGATGAGGCTCTGGCGCATGCCATAGAGCGCACAGGCGCGCCATCCCCTTCGAGCGCCGATCTCATAATGGCGCGTCAACTTTTTGCGCGAACGGTGGAAACGCCGGGCGGATTAAAAATTCAAACCATACATGCGTTTTGTGAGCGCGTGCTTCACCTTTTTCCTTTTGAGGCTAATGTCCCTGCTGGCTTTAGCGTTGTCGACGACGTGTCCCGCTTTGATCTTCTGGCGCGCGCTAAAAAATCTGTTGTCAGAAAGGCGATGGCGCAGGCGGGTGCGTTAAAAGACGCCTTCGATCATGTGGCAACGCTGATTAGCGCGCAAAGTTTTGACGCTTTATGTCATGAGCTTCTCTTTAATCGCGACATATTTTCTGATGATGAGGATTTGACGCGCTATCAGGAGAGCTTAGTCAAACTTTTTGGTTTGAGCAGCGCAGATACTGTTGCCTCTCTTGATCAAGAGATTGTGTTTGGCGGCATTGCGCCCGAGCGCTGGCCGCATATTGCGCGCCAACTTGATCTTGGCGGCGTCAATGACAAAAAACTAGGCGCGCTGCTGACGGAAGCCTTTGCGCAACGACAAGAAGCGCTTTGCAGCGACCTTTACCTTGCTGTTTTTTTTACCAAGGATGGCGCGCCGCGCGGTCTTGGACAGCGCGCAGCGATCATCAGTAAGAAACTGTCTGAGGCTTATCCGGATCTTCTCGCGCAAATGGAGGCGGAACGAGACCGGTTGCATGTTGTAAGAGAAAAGCATAAGGCGGCAGCGCTGATTGCGCGCTCTCTTTCACTCATGACGCTTGGTCGGGCGATGCTTGATGATTATCAGCAGCGTAAGCGGGCGCAGAATTTATTAGATTATGATGATCTTATTGAACGCACACGACGGTTGCTGCAAAGTTCAAGCCCGTCATGGGTCATGTATAAGCTTGACTCGCAGATCGATCATATTTTGCTTGATGAGGCGCAGGATACGAGCGCGGCGCAATGGGATATCTTAACGGCAATCGCCGATGAATTTTGTACAGGCGCGAGTGCGCGCAGATTAAAACGCAGCTTTTTTGCTGTGGGAGACGAAAAACAATCTATTTTCTCTTTTCAAGGCGCAGCTCCGGATAAATTTCAAGAAATGCGGCGCGCCCTCGCGCAAAAATTCATCAATGCCGATCTTTCTTTCACGCAAATTGCGCTACATCAATCTTTTCGTTCGGCGCCGGGCGTTTTGAATATGGTGGATACGGTTTTTTCTCACGCCGATAATGATTATGGCTTGGGATCTGGGCGCGGCGATGAGAAACTGGCGCATGAAGCACTAAAGACGGATGTGCCGTCGCTTATTGAAATATGGCCGCTCATTGGCAAGGGGGCGGCAGCGGAGCCTGATGATTGGCGTCTGCCTGTTGATGCGCCGGAAAGAGATGATCCAGCTGAACGCATTGCAGAAAAAATTGCGCTGAAAATTAAAGCGTTGCTCGATCCTCAGGGCTTCGAAACTGTAGAAGAAAATGGCGCGCGTCGCGCTATTAACGCCAGCGACATTCTTATTTTAGTGAGACAACGCAGCGCTTTTTTTGAGGCTATGATCCGCGCGCTGAAATTGCATCAAATTCCTGTTGCTGGCGCAGATCGATTAAATCTCATTGATCATGTAGCGGTGATGGATCTCATTGCGCTGGGTCGCGTGGCCTTGCTTGTTGAGGATGATCTGACGCTTGCCGGCTTATTGAAATCACCTTTAATTGGTTTTGACGACGATGATCTTCTTGATCTTGCGCCAGGGCGAGCAGGGTCTTTATATGCGGCATTGATTGCCTCACATGCGCCGCATCACCATCAGGCTGCACAAAAGATCATGCGCTGGCGCGAGGATGCGCAAAGCTTAGGCCCATTTGACTTTTACAGTCTGATCTTGGCGAGCCATGGGGGGCGTGCGCAGCTCGTTGCGCGTTTGGGCGTTGAGGCCCATGACGTTATTGACGAGTTCTTGCGTCTTGCCTTGAATTTCGAGCGCACGCATTCATCATCGCTATTAAAATTTCTGATGATGGTCCAATCGCTCGATCTCTCAATCAAGCGGGATATGGAGAGCGTGCACAATGAGGTGCGCGTCATGACGGTACATGCAGCCAAAGGGCTTGAGGCCAAGATTGTTTTCTTACCTGATAGCTGTGGGGCGCCTTCAGGCAAGCATGATCCAAGTCTTTTTACGCTTCATGCGCAGCGACAATCGCAGCTTGTGTGGTCGCTTGGTAAAGAAAGCGATCCAGAGCCTGTACGCATGGCGCGCGAGGACTATCGCAACGCCGAGCGCGCGGAACATCAACGACTTCTTTATGTTGCGCTTACCCGCGCCGAGGAGCGCCTTTATATTGCTGGTTTTCATGGCCGCGCCGGACCGGCGGAAGGATGTTGGTATCTTTCGATCCTGGCGGCGCTTGCGCCAATATGTGAGACGCACAGCGATCCCTTATATCCTGGGGAAAAGCTGTTGGTTTATGGCGGCGTGCCATATGCTGCGCCCACTCAGAAAGAACAGCCATCAGGTGATTTATCCGATGTGCCGGAATTTGCCCGCAGCCCGGCTCCATTTGAGTTGAGGGCGTCATCAACCTTGACGCCCTCAACGCAATATATTGAGCAGGAGGCGACAGAGAAAAACTTCAATAAAGCGCGGGCGCATTCCTTATCGCTTGGTCTCTTAACGCATGAGTTGCTGCAATATTTGCCAGCTTGTGAGAGATCGCTTCGGCAGGCGCGGGCTCAAAGTTTTTTAAAACGTCGCGCGCATAAATTTGATGCGCCAACACAGACGCAGATTTTATCTGCAGTTCTGAATGTGCTTGAGAACCCTCAAGTCGCACAACTCTTTACATCAGACTCTTTGGCGGAAGTTGATGTCGCCGCTGTTCTGCCGTCTGGCCAAACTATTCGCGGGCGCATAGATCGTCTGGCGCAAGTTGGCGATGAGATCTGGATTGGCGATTTTAAATCAGGTCGCAGGGCTGAAAATTTATCAACCAGCAATTTGCGGCAGATGGCCTTATATCAGGCTGCCGTTCAGCCCCTATATCCAGAAAAACACATTCGCTGTTTTCTTATCTGGCTGCAGGATGGGCTTGTTGAAGAAGTCGCAGAGCCTATGCTTCAAGATGAAATCGCGCGTGTTTTAGGACAAGAGGCGCGCTCTTAAATCCAACTGACAAGCGCGCGCCAGATTTAGAATTTGAAAATAAATAAAAAGCCGCCAGAAATTTCTGGCGGCTTTAAAACTTCTATTAAAGAGGCAAAGCTTTAAGCGTCAGCGCCGCCTTCAGCAAGTTCAGCCTTTTCCTTTGCTTCCAAATCTTCGCCCGTCTCCTGGTCGACAACGCGCATGGAGAGGCGCACTTTGCCGCGGTCGTCGAAGCCAAGCAGCTTCACCTTGACGCGATCGCCTTCTTTGACGATGTCCGTGGTTTTATTCACGCGCTGCTTTGCAAGCTGCGAAATATGGACAAGGCCATCCTTTGCGCCAAAGAAATTAACAAAGGCGCCAAAGTCAGCAGTCTTGACGACAGTTCCTTCATAGATTGCGCCAATCTCAGGATCTGAGGCGATGGATTTAATCCAATTAATCGCAGCCTTGATTGAGTCTCCGTCAGAGGAGGCGACCTTAACTGTGCCGTCATCCTCGATGTTGATTTTCGCGCCGGTCTTTTCGACGATTTCACGGATCACTTTACCGCCTGAGCCGATGACGTCCCGGATCTTATCGGTTGGAATCTTAAAAGTTTCGATGCGGGGCGCAAATTCGCCAAGCTCCGCGCGTGAGGAGGTGATGGCTTTCGACATCTCATTAAGAATATGCAGTCGACCATCGCGCGCCTGCGCGAGCGCAACGCGCATGATTTCTTCCGTGATGCCGGCAATTTTAATGTCCATTTGCAAGGAAGTGACGCCATTGGCTGTTCCTGCAACTTTGAAATCCATATCGCCGAGATGGTCTTCATCACCCAAGATGTCAGATAAAACGGCAAAGCGTTCGCCTTCAAGGATGAGGCCCATCGCAATGCCTGCGGTTGGCGATTTGATTGGCACGCCTGCGTCCATCAAAGCGAGCGAGGTGCCGCACACTGTGGCCATGGATGATGAGCCGTTTGACTCAGTAATCTCTGAGACAACGCGAAGCGTGTAGGGAAATTCCGCGGCTGCTGGCAGCATGGGGCGAATGGCGCGCCAGGCGAGTTTGCCATGGCCGATTTCGCGACGACCAGGCGAGCCCATGCGGCCTGTTTCGCCAACAGAGAAGGGCGGAAAATTATAATGAAGCAAGAAGCGCTCTTTATAGGTGCCTTCTAAAGAGTCGACGAATTGCTCATCTTCGCCCGTGCCAAGCGTTGCAACAACGAGCGCTTGCGTCTCACCGCGGGTGAACAAGGCAGAACCATGGGTGCGAGGAAGAACGCCAACTTCTGCAACGATTGGGCGCACTGTTTTCACATCGCGGCCGTCAATACGCACGCCTGTGTCAAGCACATTCCAACGCACGACTTTCGCCTGCAATTCCTTGAAGACTTCAGCGACTCGCTCTTTGGTGAATTTTGGCTCAGCGCCTTCTGGGAAGAGTTGCGCTGTTACATTTGCTTTCACCGCGTCAACGGCCGCATAGCGATCCTGCTTCACAGTTATTTTATAAGCCTCGCGCAATTGCGCTTCAGCAATTTGCGCAACAGCGGCGGCGACTTCTGACGTGTCGGCGATGACGAGATCGCGAGGATCTTTGGCCGCGCGCTCAGCAAGTCGAATGATGGCGTCAATGACAGGTTGGAAGCCGCGATGGCCTGTCATCACAGCCTCAAGCATCATTTCTTCTGATAATTCCTTTGCTTCAGACTCAACCATCAGCACGGCGTCTTGCGTGCCGGCGACGACAAGATCGAGATCAGATAGTTTCATCTCTTCGATCGTTGGATTGAGTTTGAGCGCGCCATTAATGAGGCCAACGCGCGCGCCGCCAACAGGACCCATGAAGGGGATGCCGGAAAGCGTTAACGCGGCGGAGGCGGCAACCAGCGCCAATATGTCTGGGTCATTCTCCAGGTCGTGCGACAACACCGTCACGATGACTTGTGTGTCATTACGATAGCCATCTGGAAAGAGTGGGCGGATTGGACGATCAATCAAGCGGGAGACAAGCGTCTCGCGTTCTGAGGGTCGGCCCTCACGTTTGAAATAGCCGCCAGGAATGCGACCGGCTGCGAAAGCTTTTTCCTGGTAATTGACGGTAAGCGGGAAGAAGTCCTGGCCTGGCTTTGGCGCTTTGGCGGAGACAACAGTTGCGAGAACAGTTGTTTCTCCCCAGCTCGCCATGACGGCGCCGTCAGCTTGGCGCGCAATCTTGCCTGTTTCCAAAATAAGTTTGCGGCCGGCCCAATCGAATTCTTCGCGGTGAATATGAAACATGCGTGGTCTTTCTCTCATAAAGGCCAGCGGTTCATCATAAGCAAGATAGCGGGAAGCTGCGCTGCGGGCGCCTGCATCAAAGGTCCACGCAGCGTCCGGCGATCCTGCCATGACAACAATGCCGGCCATGGCTAATACACGCCAAGGATCGGCGTGATCTCAAAAATGAAAGCGGCGCATCATGACGCCGCTTTCGAAAATCTCTTTTAACGGCGGATGCCAAGACGCTCGATGAGCGACTTATAACGCGCCTCGTCGCGAGACTTGACGTAGTCAAGAAGCTGACGGCGTTGAGACACGAGCTTGAGCAGACCGCGACGCGAGTGATTGTCTTTCACATGCGTTTTGAAATGTTCGGTCAGATTAGAGATGCGCTCCGTAAGGATAGCGACCTGTACCTCTGGCGAGCCCGTATCATTTGTTTTGGTGGAATAGTCTTTAATGAGCGCTTGCTTGCGCTCTGCTGTTATCGACATCGGCGTTCCTTATGCGTTTGAATTGTCCGAAAGAAGCGGCTAGCGCCGGGATGTCGTCCAGCGCGGTCGCCTCATTCGAAGCCGTCAAGACAGCGTCTGACGTGCAGGCGCGCTTATAGCAGAATTTATCAGAAGCGATAGGGGCCAATGGGTCGCGCAGGCAGAGCGTTTAATATGTCGCGTCGGCGTCTGGCGCGTCTTGCCTGTCATCAAAGAGTTTTTTGACAAAGCTGCGGGCGTGCGGGTTGTCGGGCGCGTAAAGACCAGAAATCGCCGCCGCGGCGAGGGCCAGCGTTGCGCCGCCAAGACCTGCCAGCGCGTAAACGTCAACGCGTCGCCGCGCCTCAGCCGCAAAAAGCGCCATGATCATCCCCAGGGCGCCGCCGCCAAGAGCGATGAGCGCTTCCCGATCACCCGCCCGCGGCCAGAAAATCAAAATTACTGAGGGCGCGACGCAGGCGGCCGAGATGGCCAAGGCCAGGGCGACAAGTTCGCCAGGCGCAAAAATGTTTAAAACGCTCAAGGCGTAGCCCAGAGCGGAAACGAAAATCAGCGCCATGCGCGTAATGGCGAGACGTCTGCTGCTGAGATCCGTTTCGCCCCGAAGATGATACAGCGCATCATGGCCAACAGCAGCGCCGCAAGCCTGTAGTCCCATCGCACACAGGGCTAATCCCAGGCCAACCATAGCGGAGGCGAAGAGGCCCGATGCAGCGGCGCCGAGTTCTTTTAACTCGGGCAAAGAGCCGATGAGAAAGCCGCTGTCGACGGGGCGGATGTCGGCTGCTTTTAGCGGCGCGCCGGGTTTAACATCTTGTTCCGCGCAGGCCTTTTGCGCTTGCAGCGGGCCACCGGCATAGTCATTACAAATTGTGATGAGGCCGCGACTGCTTTCTGAATAAACCGGGGTGGGCAATTGTTCTGAGGGTTTATTTTCTGTGATGGTTGCAAAGGTGAGCGCAGCTGCGGCCATGGCGGTGGAAACCAGCGCCATAAAGACGGCGCTCCACAGCATGGTCGCGATGCCGCTGCGGCGCGCCGCGGCAAAATTTGCTGTTGTGACAGCAGGGGCAAGAATGGGCGCCAGCGCGGCGACCCCAAGCGCCATTGCTAGCGTCACGCTAAATTCAACGCCAAAGATCATTGGTTTGGGCATGATCTGCCAATTAGCGAGTAAATCTGAGGCTCTTGACCATTCCGCGCCGCCGCCAAGGACGCCAACAGGCAGTTCGCCATGAAACCATAGAGAGACAATGGGCCAGCCAAAGCCCACGAGGGCAACGCCGCCAGCCGCGGCTGTCGCCCAGATGACGCCCGATAAGCCGCCTGGTCCGGCGATAAACAGGCTGGCGGCGCCGATGGCGAAGGCGGCGACAGAGCGGCCGGCGCCTGTGAGGTCGGAGAGCGCTTCAACAGCGATCAGATTTCCGGCAATGGCCAAGAGACCGGAGGCCAGCGCAATTGCAATGACCAGGCCAATGCGCGCCTTTTCGTCTTGAAAACGCGCAGCGATCAGACCCGAGATGGAGTAGGCGTCGGACCGGCGCAACAGGGGGCCAAGGTAAAGCGTGGCGATCGCCAAACCAATGACAATTCCGGCGTTGACCCCCACCATCCACGAATGCCCGGCCAATCGCGCAGAAAAGGGCAGGGCGAGCGCAATCATAATGGCGGCGTTGGCAAAGCCTGCATAAGCGCCCGGAACGCTGCGGTCAGCGGCGTAATAGGTTGATACGCGCGTGGAATGGAGAAGGAAGCCAAGTGTCGCAAGGGCGATAATCGTGAACCAGGGCGTTGCAGCGCCAACAAAGCGCACGGGAGCGCCAACGCGATCGAGCAGGGCGATAAAGGCAAAGGCGAGCAGAAAGACAGAGGAAACGAAAACAATCCGAGCGTCGAGCGTTGAGCGATCAACCAAGGTGGTTTCCGAAGTAGGCGGCAGCATCGTTTATCCTTGCGTGAGTTCGAAACTCATAGCTGACACAGCCGCGCCTTCCAAGTAGATCAGGCGCGCAATCTCGCCAAGACGACGTTTTTGCGCCATCGACATGGGCAGGGCAATGGTCGATAAGGCGCAATAACGTGTTGCGCCGCTGCATTGCGTGCTTGAAAGTTTCCATGACGAAGTCCCCGCAAGAGCCGCCATCTCACCCCTCAGACATGCCCGCCGCAACCGGGGTGACGACGCATATTGTGAGCGAAGATGAAGCCGGCATGCGGGTTGATCGCTGGTTTAAGCGCCGCTATCCGCAATTGGCCCTGTCGCATCTGGCGAAAATTTGCCGAAAAGGCGAGGTGCGCGTTGAGGGCAAGCGCGTTGAGACCTCAACGCGGCTCGAAGAAGGGCAAAAAATTCGGGTTCCGCCTCTCAAGCTTGCTCAGCCTGCGGCGCCTGCCGTTAAACGTATTTCTCCTGAAGATCAGCGCGCGATTAGGGAAATGACGTTATTTGAGGACAAGCATGTGCTGGTTCTCAACAAGCCCTTTGGTCTTGCTGTGCAGGGGGGCTCTGGCACGCGCCGCCATATCGACGGCATGCTGGAAGCCATGGCTGTTGGCGATACGCGGCCCGTCCTCGTGCACCGTCTCGATCGTGACACCTCAGGCGTTTTACTGATCGCCAAGAGCCGCAAAATGGCGGCGGATTTAGGTGAAATCTTTCGCTCGCGCCAGGCTCAAAAAACCTATTGGGCGATTGTCGAGGGCATTCCCAAACCTGCTCAGGGCCGCGTGTCTCTTTACTTGGCGAAGGGCGAGGGCATGGAGACAAACCGCGGGGGCGCGCGCAATCTTGAGCGCATGCATGTCGCCAAACATGGCGAGGCGGAAGCCCAACATTCGCTGACCTATTACGCCACTGTCGACAAGCTCGCCCCGCGATGCGCCTGGCTCTCCATGAAGCCCTTGACCGGCCGCACGCATCAATTGAGAGCGCATGCGGAGGCCATTGGTCATCCCATATTCGGCGATCCAAAATATGGGCGTCGGCCTGAGGACGAGATCAGACGCCGCGATCCAATGCGGGCGATGCCAGCGGAACTTGAACAAAAATTACATTTGCTGGCGCGCCGGCTTGTCTTGCCGCATCCCAAAGGCGGCGTCATTGACGTAACAGCGCCACTGCCTGCTCATATGAAGATGAGTTGGGAGATGTTTGGCTTTGACATCAAGCAATATGATCCGATTGAGGCTGCGCCAGACGCATGAGGCCGGCTTAAGCCAGAGGTGATAACGCGTGTCACATGAGAGCCCCCCTTTGGGCGCAGAGGCGATGACGTCCCATGCGCAAGGCGCAAGCGCGCAGAAAACGGGCGACGGCAAACGCCAGCTGCCAAAAAAATTCTACAAAACAGCTTCATGGCGCGAAGCCGACGGCGCTTTTCATATTTTGCTGGATGAGCGAGCCGTGCGCACGCCGGCAAAAAATCTTGTCTTGGCGCCAACGCCCGCGCTGGCGCAGAGGCTGGTTACTGAATGGTTGCAGCAGGTCGAGGTGATAGATCCTGCCGCCATGCCGCTGACCCGCTTGGTTAATACGGCAATTGACGGGGTGGCCGCTCATATGGCGGAGGTTGAAGCCGAAACGGCGCGATACGCAGGCTCCGATCTGATTTGCTACCGTGCGGATGGTCCAGAAAAGCTCATCGCGCTGCAAGCCTGCGCCTGGGATCCTGTGCTGCGCTTTCTGCGTGAGAAGCTTCAGGCCAGATTGGTTCTGGCGGAAGGGGTGATGTTTGTCGATCAGCCAGCGGAGGCGCTTAAGGCCTGCCTTGCCGCGCTCCGCGCCTGCGTCGGCGCAGGCCCCAAAGCGCCTTTTCGATTGACGGCGCTCCATGAAATTGCGGCGTTAACGGGCTCGCTGGGTCTGGCGCTTGCGCTTGCCCATCATGCGCTCGGCGCAGATACGGTCTGGTCCGCCGCCAATATTGATGAAGATTTTCAGATCTCGACCTGGGGCGATGACGTCGAGGCTCAAGCACGGCGCAGGCGGCGCTTTGCGGATTATCAAGCGGCAGCTTTTTTGCTTGACTGCACAGATGAATAGTTCCGTGCGGATTTTATGCGGCGGCGCGGAAGAAAATGATCAAAGGGAGGGGAATGGCCGGCTTGTCTCTTGCTTTGACAAGGCGCCTTTGTTACGGAACGCGCGGTTTGGAGCCATTCTAATAAACGCGGTTTGCACGACCGCGGCCCCCGCCGCGCCTGATTGTCGGAGTTGACCGGAGACGACCCATGCCGATGCTGCTCGAACAATATCTGCCAATTCTCATCTTCATTGCCTTGTCAGCGATCATTTCCGGCGCTTTGCTCATCGCGCCGTTCTTGCTGGCCTTCAAAGCGCCAGATCCTGAAAAGCTGTCAGCCTATGAATGTGGATTTAATCCCTTCAACGACTCGCGCATGAAATTTGACGTGCGCTTTTATCTTGTGTCGCTGTTGTTCATTATTTTCGATCTTGAAGTCGCTTTTCTCTTCCCCTGGGCCGTCGCCTTTAAAGACGTTGGCGTCTTTGGCTTTTGGGGCATGATGATCTTCCTTGGGGAGCTTGCGATCGGCTTCGTCTATCTGTGGCGCAAAGGAGCATTGGAATGGGATTGACCGCGACTTCTGGCGGCGCGCTGGTTGCTCCGCAGGCCAAGGGACTGATTGATCCGCGCACAGGCAAGCCGGTTGGATCAGATGATCCATTCTACCTGGAAATCAATAATCAGCTGGCTGACAAAGGCTTTTTTGTTACGGCGACGGATGACGTCATCAATTGGGCGCGCACCGGATCCTTAATGTGGATGACCTTTGGTCTGGCCTGCTGCGCGGTTGAAATGATTCAAGCGGCGATGCCGCGTTATGATCTAGAGCGATTTGGTTTTGCGCCGCGCGCGTCGCCGCGTCAGTCTGACTGCATCATCATTGCCGGCACCTTGACCAATAAAATGGCGCCAGCCTTGCGCAAGGTTTATGATCAGATGCCAGAGCCGCGTTACGTTATTTCCATGGGCTCATGCGCAAATGGCGGCGGATATTATCACTATTCTTATTCCGTCGTGCGAGGATGCGATCGCGTCATTCCCGTCGATGTCTATGTTCCGGGCTGCCCGCCTTCAGCGGAAGCGCTCGTTTACGGCATGCTGTTGCTACAAAAGAAGATCAGACGTACGGGCACAATCGAACGTTAAGTTTAAGATTGCGGCTTGCTGCGAGAGGATATTGAATGAGTGGGGAACTCGAGGCGCTTGGCGCGACCATCAGCAGCCAACTTTCAGGCGCGATCAGCGATGTCGTCGTTGCTTTTGACGAACTTACGCTGAACGTTCGTCGCGATCGTTGGTTGGAGGTCGCAACCTATTTGCGTGATGCGCCTGCGTGTCGTTTCGTCAATATTATCGACGTTACGGCGGTGGATTATCCAGAACGCGCGCAGCGTTTTGATGTTGTGGCGCATCTGCAATCGCCACAGCATAATTTGCGTATTCGCATCAAGACGCACGCCTCGGAAGAAACGCCAGTGGCTTCTCTTGTTAGTCTTTTCCCTGGCGCTGATTGGTATGAGAGAGAAACTTATGATCTTTTCGGCGTGATCTTTTCTGATCACCCGGATTTGCGCCGCATCATGACCGATTACGGCTTTGACGGTCATCCGTTGCGTAAAGACTTTCCGATGACTGGCTTTGTTGAAGTGCGTTATGACGATGAACAAAAACGCGTCGTCTATGAACCCGTTAAGCTGACTCAGGAATATCGCAATTTCGACTTCCTCTCGCCTTGGGAGGCCGTGTCATACGAGCTTCCTGGCGATGAGAAGGCGAGCAAGTGAGTGCGTCGCAGATGAATGAACTTCCAGCAGCCCCGCAAGGCCAGCGAAATTTCAATATTAATTTTGGCCCGCAGCATCCTGCGGCGCATGGCGTGTTGCGTCTCATTTTGGAGCTTGATGGCGAAGTCGTTGAGCGGGTAGATCCGCATATTGGCTTTCTTCATCGTGGCACTGAAAAGCTGATGGAGTCGCGCACCTATCTGCAAAACGTTCCTTATTTTGATCGGCTTGATTATTGCGCGCCAATGAATCAGGAGCATGCGTTTTGTTTGGCGATTGAACGCTTGCTTGGCGTTGAGACGCCGCGCCGAGCGCAATTGATCCGCGTGCTTTATGCAGAGATCGGTCGTCTTTTGTCGCATCTTCTTAATGTGACGTCGCAGGCTATGGACGTTGGCGCGTTAACGCCGCCGCTGTGGGGTTATGAAGAGCGCGAGAAATTGATGGTGTTCTATGAGCGCGCTTGCGGCGCGCGCATGCACGCCAATTATTTTAGGCCAGGCGGCGTCGCGCGTGATTTGCCGGATCAGCTTGTTGAAGATATCGGAGCGTTTTGCGATCCGTTTTTAAAAGTTTGCGATGATCTGGAAGAGCTTTTCATCGGCAATCGTATTTTCAAACAGCGTAACGTCGATATTGGCGTCATTTCTTTGGAGGACGCTTGGAAGTGGGGCTTCTCCGGCGTCATGGTGCGCGGTTCTGGCGCAGCCTGGGATTTGCGCAAATCACAGCCCTATGAATGCTACGAAGAATTGGAATTTGATATTCCTGTTGGCAAGCACGGCGATTGTTATGATCGCGCCGTCATCAGAATGGAAGAAATGCGTCAGTCTGTCTCCATCATGCGTCAATGCATTGACAGGCTGATGCGCGCAGACGGTCGCGGCCCTGTATTGGCGCCTAATCATAAAATCACGCCGCCGTCGCGTCCTGAAATGAAGCGGTCGATGGAAGCCTTGATCCATCACTTCAAGCTTTTCACAGAAGGCTTTCATGTGCCTGCGGGCGAGGTCTACGCCGCGGTTGAGGCCCCTAAGGGCGAGTTTGGCGTTTATCTTGTTTCTGACGGCGGCGATAAGCCCTATCGCTGTAAAATCAGAGCGCCTGGTTTCGCCCATCTATCTGCAATGGATTTTATGTGTAAGGAACACATGCTGGCGGACGTTTCCGCGATATTGGGATCGCTGGATATCGTCTTCGGGGAGGTTGACCGCTAATGTCTGTCCGTCGTCTTGCCGATCAGCAGCCTGATAGCTTCGAGTTCACGCCAGAAAATTCCGCCTGGCTCGACAAACAAATCGCCAAATATCCCGATGGCCGTCAGGCCTCGGCTGTCGTGCCGGCGTTATGGCAGGCGCAGAAACAAAATAATTACTGGTTGCCGCAAAAGGCGATCGAAAAAGTCGCAGAGCGTCTTGGCATGCCAAAGATCCGCGTGCTTGAGGTGGCGACATTCTATACGATGTTCAATCTCGCGCCGGTTGGGAAATATTATATTCAGCTTTGCGGCACGACGCCGTGCATGCTGTGCGGCTCAGATGAGTTGATTAAAATATTAGAACGACGCGTTGGTCCACAACGCACTGTCACAGCTGACGGTCTCTTTTCCTGGCTTGAAGTTGAATGTCTTGGCGCCTGTTGTAATGCGCCAATGGTTCAGATTAATGATGACTTCTATGAAGATTTAAACGCGCAGAATTTTGAGAAACTGCTTGATGATCTGGCGGCTGGCCGTCCCGTCAAAGTTGGTTCCCAAACAGGTCGCGTCTCATCAGAGCCTGCTGGCAAGCTAACAAGTCTTGTCTCGCTCTATGGCTCGAAGTAACGGAGGGAAAGAAACGCCATGCTCTCCGACACAGATCGTATTTTCACCAATCTCTACGGAATAGGGGATCGTTCTCTTACTGGCGCGAGAAAGCGCGGTCAGTGGGACAACACCAAAGCCTTGCTTGCGCTTGGACGCGAGAAGATTATCGAAGACGTTAAGGCGTCGGGTCTGCGCGGTCGCGGCGGCGCAGGCTTTTCAACCGGCATGAAGTGGTCTTTCATGCCAAAGCAGATCGATCCTGCGCGTCCGCATTATCTTGTCATTAACGCCGACGAATCTGAGCCTGGCACCTGCAAGGATCGCGAGATTATGCGCAACGATCCGCATACGCTGGTCGAAGGCGCGATGATTGCAAGTTTCGCGATGGGCGCGCATGCCTGCTACATTTATGTGCGCGGCGAATTTATTGCTGAGCGCGAAGCGCTTCAGACTGCGGTTGATGAGGCTTATGCGGCAAATCTCATCGGCAAAAATAATATTCATGGCTACCCATTTGATCTTTATGTGCACCATGGCGCTGGCGCCTATATCTGCGGCGAAGAAACAGCGCTCATTGAGAGTCTTGAAGGCAAGAAGGGCATGCCGCGGTTAAAGCCGCCATTCCCGGCGAATGTTGGTCTTTATGGCTGTCCAACAACCGTGAATAATGTTGAGTCTATCGCGGTTGTGCCAACCATCTTGCGGCGTGGCGCAGCGTGGTTTGCCGGCATTGGACGCCCAAACAACGCAGGCACGAAACTCTTCTGCATTTCTGGACACGTCAACACGCCATGTAATGTTGAAGAAGAAATGTCTATTTCGTTTCGCGAATTAATCGAGGCCCATTGCGGCGGCGTGCGCGGCGGATGGGATAATTTGCTCGCTGTTATTCCAGGCGGCTCATCAGTGCGCTGTTTACCGGCGCATGAGATTATTGATTGTCCCATGGATTTTGACAGTCTTTCCAAGCTCGGCTCAGGTCTTGGCACGGCGGCTGTGATTGTCATGGATAAATCAACTGACATTATTCGCGCCGTTGCGCGATTGTCTTACTTCTACAAGCATGAGAGCTGCGGTCAGTGCACGCCATGTCGTGAAGGCACGGGATGGATGTGGCGCGTGATGCAGCGCATGGTTGAGGGGCGGGCGCATAAGAAAGAAATCGACATGTTGTTTGATGTGTCGAAACAGATTGAAGGGCATACCATCTGCGCGCTTGGTGATGCGGCGGCATGGCCTGTTCAGGGCTTGATCACCCATTTCCGTCATGTGATCGAGCAGCGCATCGACCAATATACGGCCAATCCGCATTCAGATCCGGTGCGTGTGGCGGCAGAATGAGCAAGATGTTTTTAAAGCGTGGCGGCGGCGACACTGCGGAGACACTGACGTGACAAAAATCCTCGTCGATGGCGTGGAAGTTGATGTGCCAGGGGAGTTCACGCTCCTGCAGGCCTGTGAAGAAGCGGGTGCGGAAGTGCCGCGCTTTTGCTATCATGAGCGATTGTCGATCGCCGGCAATTGCCGCATGTGCC
>DAIRFH010000046.1:15191-16894 GCA_036795145.1 Methylocystis sp.
CATGTGCCTCGTGGAAGAGAAGGGCGGTCCGCCAAAGCCGCAAGCTTCCTGCGCCATGTCTGTTAAGGATCTGCGTCCTGGACCAAACGGCGCGCCGCCAGAGGTGCTGACAAAATCGCCAATGGTGAAAAAGGCGCGTGAAGGCGTGATGGAGTTTCTCTTACTCAATCACCCGCTGGATTGCCCGATATGCGACCAAGGCGGCGAATGCGACCTGCAGGATCAAGCCTTGGTGTTTGGCGCGGACTCTTCGCGCTATCATGAAAGCAAGCGCGCTGTTGAAGACAAATTCATTGGTCCGTTGGTCAAGACGGAAATGACGCGGTGCATTCATTGCACCAGATGCGTGCGGTTTACGGCGGAAGTTGCCGGAACAGGCGATATGGGCGCAATTGGCCGCGGCGAAGATATGGAGATTACAACCTATCTTGAAAGCGCCATGACCTCTGAGTTGCAAGGCAATGTCGCTGACCTTTGTCCTGTTGGCGCTTTGCTCGCCAAGCCGCAAAACTTTCGTGCGCGGCCATGGGAATATCAAAAGACCGAAACAATCGATGTCATGGACGCGCTTGGCTCCAATATTCGCATCGACTCTCGCGGTCGTGAGGTCATTCGCATTTTACCGCGCGTCAATGACGCGATTAATGAAGAATGGATTTCTGACAAGACGCGTCAAATTGTTGATGGGTTGAAGACGCAGCGTCTGGACCGTCCCTATGTGCGCGAGAATGGGCGGTTGCGTCCTGCTACATGGAATGAAGCGCTGGCGCTTGTTGCTGAAAAAACCAAAGCCGCGCCGGCCGCGCGCATTGGCGCGCTTGTTGGCGATTTAGCAGCAGTTGAAGAAGTCTTTGCGCTTAAGCTGCTTGCTGAGCAGCTTGGGGTGGCAAATCTGGATTGTCGTCAGGACGGCGCAAAGCTTGATCCTAAAGCTGGCCGCGCCTCCTATCTTTTTAATGCGACAATCGCCGGCATTGATGAGGCTGACGCGATAGTGATTATCGGCGCCAATCCGCGCAAGGAAGCCCCGGTTCTAAACGCTCGTATCCGCAAGAGATGGTTGTCTGGCGAGCTGACGATCACGCTTATCGGCGCGCAAGCAGATCTGACCTATGATTATGATTACGCCGGCGCTGGCGCAGAGTCGCTCATGCAATTTATCGAGACGGCGCAGCCCGTTGGCAAATTGCTTGTGCTTGTCGGGCAGGGTGCGCTGTCGCGCTCCGATGGCGGCGCAATCTTGGCGCTCGCCGCTAAAGCGGCGCAGAAGCTTGGCGGCGTGGGTGAGGGCTGGAATGGCTTTAGCGTCCTTCATACGGCGGCGGCGCGTGTTGGCGCGCTGGATCTGGGCTTTACGCCAGGCGCAGGCGCTCTGGACGCGCAAGCGATGGCAAAGGCTGGCGCGCTCGACGTCATCTTTAATCTTGGCGCTGACGAGATCGCCATCGACCCCGGCGCTTTTGTTGTTTACATCGGCTCGCACGGCGATCGCGGCGCGCATCGCGCTGACGTGATCCTGCCAGGCGCCGCCTATACGGAAAAGTCTGGGATTTTTGTTAATACGGAAGGCCGTGTCCAGATGTCGTCGCGCGTTGTGTTCCCGCCTGGAGACGCCCGCGAAGATTGGGCCATTTTGCGCGCGCTCTCTGGCGCGCTTGGTCAGCCGCTGCCCTTCGACTCTCTGTCAGCCCTGCGCAAGAAGC
>DAIRFH010000005.1:0-13127 GCA_036795145.1 Methylocystis sp.
CAGGCGGATTGATGCGCCAGGTGGAAATACTCAGAGCGCTCATGCATGGACCAGCCCTGTTGTTGCTTGATGAGCCCACTGTTGGATTAGACATACAAGCGCGCGCCCAAATTCTGGCTCAGCTGCGCGAGCGCGTGAGCAATGATGGACTGAGCGTCCTTTGGACCACGCATCTTATTGATGAAATCTCTAGTGAAGACGACATCATCATCCTTCATCAGGGAAAGGTTTTAGCAAAAGGGCGTTGCGATCGCATCATTCAAGAATATCATGTGCAAACGATTGGCGAGGCCTTCGCCAAAATCACCGCCAGCAGCAAGGAAAGCCTGTCTTTATGAGATCTCTTTCTGACAGCTTCAATGCGCGTTTTACCCTTGGTCAATATCTCATATGCCTGTGGGGCATTGTCTGGCGAGAGGGGCTGAGGTTTCTCCATCAAAGAGAGCGTTTTATATCTGCGCTTGTGCGGCCGCTTGTCTGGCTCTTTATTTTTGCCGCAGGCTTTCGGCAAGTTCTGGGTATTTCAATTATCCCACCTTATGAAACATATATTCTCTATGAGGTTTACATCACGCCTGGCTTGATGGCGATGATTCAACTTTTCAACGGCATGCAATCATCTCTGTCAATGGTCTATGACCGAGAGATGGGAAACATGCGCACTTTGCTGATCTCTCCCTTTCCACGCTGGTTTTTGCTGGGATCAAAACTATTTTCAGGCGTCGTTGTGTCAATCCTGCAAGTATATGCTTATCTGCTGATCGCTTATTTTTGGGAAATAGAGCCGCCAAGCCTGCTTGGTTATTTAACCGTGCTGCCGGCGCTTGCGTTAAGCGGGTTGATGCTTGGCGCGCTGGGCATGGTTTTATCCTCGCTGATCAAGCAGCTTGAAAATTTTGCCGGCGTTATGAATTTCGTTATTTTCCCAATGTTTTTTGCCTCATCTGCGCTTTACCCACTCTGGCGGGTGAAAGAGTCGAGCCCCTGGCTCTATTATGTTTGCGCCGTCAATCCTTTTACGCATGCCGTAGAGCTGATACGCTTTTCGCTTTATCTAAAGACTGACTGGACAGCGCTTATTGCCGTGCTTGGCTATACAAGTCTTTTCCTCATAGCCGCCATTCTTGCTTATGATCCAGCTCGCGGCGCGCGCCTGCGCAACAGCGCGTAAGTTAAGCTGTGATGAGGTGAAAGACTTACGGCTTCAAAGGCGCAGCTGTTCGCTCTTTGGCTTTCATGGCTGATCCAAATTGCGCGCCTAATAATATTGCGCGGGCCTGCGTTAACTGTAAGGCGCAGTAACCAAATTCGGACTCTTTGGCGTAGGAACGACAAACCTCTTCTCGATGCGAAGAAAAGCCTGCCTGCTCTCTTACAAGTGCATTACGTAAATCTAGGTCTTTTTTATTTTGATCGTATAGCGCGCGAAAATTTCCCCGCATCGTTTTCTCAACATTTGCGCGTGCGCCAAGCATCTCCTCAGCTTTTTTGGGATCAAATTCAGCCGCGCTCATCCCCCAAAGCCCTTCTGGATCGGCGCGACAATCAGATTGCTTGAACTCACAGGCCTTGCCATTACTGACAGCTAAAATCGCGCCATCAAGGATATCAAAGACAAAGGCGCAATCAGGCGCGGCGAGTTGGTAGCGCTGCAAGCCCGTTGCGCTGTGTTGCCGCGTAAGCGTGATGGAGGCGGCAGCAACGTCAAAACGACATTGCGCGCCTGAACGCGATAAGCGATCGCCAACAAGCGTCAAGCGCGCAACCTTTAGCGCCGCGCCGCTGAGAGAAAATTCAATCTCGCCGCCAAGACCGTCGCGCGTGAGCTTTTTGCCTATGACAGCGTCTTCCAAAGGCGCTTTGGCGACAACAGGGCGCGCCCGCGTCTCATCGCCGCCACTGTCCGATTTTTTGCTTTGCGTCGCCACGGCGCCGGCTGGCGTTGGAGAAACGGCGCCTGGCAAAGCCAGTTGCGCCTGACAATCTTGGATCGCGCTCAGCCATAAAAAAAGGCTGAACGCGGCCAAAAAGGCGCTGCTTTGACGCACAGGGACAACCGCGCCAATCGTCCGCATGTCCATTCAAAATGACCTTTCAGGTCAGGCGCACGCCAAAGGACTATAGGGCGGTCAACTCGCGCTCAACGCGGCGCAAGAACCATAACCATCTGCCTGCCCTCCATAGAGGGCTCTAATTCCACCTTGGCGAGCGTGGCCGTTTCAGCCTTAACGCGGGTGAGCAGACGAAAACCAATATCTTGGTGCGCGATCTCACGACCACGGAAACGAAGCGTCACCTTGACCTTATCGCCTTCTTCAAAGAAGCGACGCACGGCCTTCATCTTTGTGTCGTAATCATGCTCATCAATGCCTGGGCGCAGTTTTATCTCTTTAACCTCGACAACTTTCTGCTTTTTACGCGCCTCAGCCGCCTTCTTCTGCTCGGCGAAACGAAACCGTCCGTAATCGAGAATTTTACACACCGGCGGCTCGGAGTTTGGGGCGATCTCGACTAGATCAAGACCGGCCTCCTCAGCCATGCTCAACGCGTCCTGGAGCGGAACAGCGCCGTGGTTCTTGCCTTCGGAATCGATCAGTTGCACGTCCCGTGCACGAATATCCCGGTTAATGCGCGGTCCTTCTTTCTGTGGAGCCGCAGCGCTCTTCATTGGTCGACGAATGGAACATCTCCTTTTTTTGCAACATCAGCTTTCCAGCGCGCCGCCGGACAAAGCCGCCCCCCCAGCAATAACAACCGGCAGGGTTTGCGGGAGATTCACACTCCCGTGACGCAAGTCAACTGCCCAGTGGCGCTAAAGCTGTTTTTTTCGCCTAAAATCCAGGAAAACGTCTCTTTTGCGCCATTAGAGCCGGCAAACACCCTGCCCCCGCTTAATCAATGGCCAAAGCAACGCCTTTTGTCCCTGAGGAGCCAAAAGCGCAACGCGCGCCTCTGCCCCGTTGAGTTCAGGCGACAAAAGCGATGGGCGCAAATTTTGCAAATATTTTCAAAAAGAAGAGATGCCCCTATAGACGCCTCACGTCGCAATTTAAAAAACAGACGCAGCTGTCAGGCCAAGGACGTGAATAATGAGCTATCAAGCGCCAATCGATGATATTTTGTTTTCTCTGCGTCTTGCTGCTGGCGACGCTGCCTTCGCAGAAAGCGGAGTCTATAGCGATATCGCGAATGGCGTCGCTGAGCAGACGCTGAGAGAGGCTGAAAAATTCGCCTCAGCTGAATTATTGCCGCTCGACAAATCAGGCGATCGTATCGGCGCGCGCTTCATGAATGGCGGCGTATCGACAGCGCCTGGCTGGCGCGAGGCTTATGAGAAATGGATCGACAGCGGCTGGAACGCCCTATCGGCAGATCCCCATCATGGCGGCATGGGATTGCCGCTCATTCTCAATGCCGCCTGCACGGAAGTCTGGAATGGCGCCAATATGGCTTTTTCGCTGTGCCCCTTGCTTAGTCATGGCGCAATTGAAGCCTTGGAGGCGCATGCTTGCCCAGAAATTAAAAACACATATCTGCCAGCAATCATAAGCGGGCAATGGCCCGCAACAATGAATCTCACCGAGCCGCAGGCGGGAACGGATCTCGCCCTTTTGCGCACACGCGCTGAGCGCGCGTCTGATGGCGCTTATCACATCTTTGGACAAAAAATTTACATCACCTATGGCGAGCATGATCTATCACCCAATATTGTGCATCTTGTTCTTGCGCGGCTTCCAGATGCGCCTGCGGGCACACGCGGCATATCCTTATTTCTCGTTCCAAAATTTCTTCCCGATGAGAGCGGCGCCTTCACGCGCCGCAACGATGTGCAATGCGTAGGAATTGAACACAAGCTTGGCATCCATGGTTCGCCGACCTGCACCATGTCCTTTGGAGAAAAAGGCGGCGCGATTGGTTTTCTAATCGGAACAGAACATAACGGCCTCGCCTGTATGTTCACCATGATGAATAACGCGCGTCTGTCCGTGGGCATTCAAGGCGTCGCGCTGTCAGAAAGAGCCACGCAAATCGCCACGGCCTATGCGCGCGAAAGAAAGCAGGGCAAAAGCCTCGGATCACAGGCGACAAGCGCGATTATCGCCCACCCAGACGTTGCGCGCATGCTGCTGACAATGGCGAGCCTCACAGCAGCGGCGCGCAGTATTTGTTTTGAAACAGCCGCCGCCTTGGATTTTGGTCATCGCGACAAAGACAAAAGTCGCGCAACCGCATCACAAGCGCGTGCAAGCTTACTAACGCCGATCGCCAAAGCTTTTTCAACCGACATCGCGAATGAAGTGACCTCACTTGGCATACAGGTGTTTGGCGGCATGGGCTATATTGAAGAGACCGGCGCCGCGCAATTAATGCGCGATGCGCGCATCTGCGCAATCTACGAGGGAACAAACGGCGTGCAAGCTGCTGATCTCGTAACGCGTAAGTTAGGCCTCTGCGAGGGCTTAACATTGAAAAATGAAATTGCTGACATGCAAGCGGCAATAGAAGATGGCGGCGGCGACAATTTAGCAAAAGCTCTGGAGGCTTTGACCACAACAAGCGCCTTTATGCTCAAAGCATTAAACGAAAATCCAAATGTCGCGCTTGCGGGCGCGACGACTTATCTGCGTCTTTTTGCCCTGGTTCGGGCCGGCGCGACATTGAGAAAAAGCGCAAATCTATCGCGGGCGTTAAAAGATCCTCATGCAGCGCGCCGTGCGTTAATTGCTCAGTTTTTTTCAGATCACATCGCCACAGCTGCGCCAGGATTAGCTAAAAATATTATGACCGGCGCCAATACAATCATCAATGCGCAAGAGATCTTTAACGTCCGATAACGTCTCGTAAAGCGCTCTTTTCACCTTCTGTCATATGAAGGCCAAGCTTGCTGCGTCGCCAGAGAATATCTTCTGCGCTGCGCGCAAATTCATGCTGGATGAGATAGGAAACTTCCGCTTGTGTCAGATCCTGCCCAAAATTTTGTCCAAGATCTGACATGGATGATGCATCTTTTAAAATCATCTCGGCGCGTTGGCCATAAGCACGCGCCAGGCGCAAAGACGTGCGCGCGCTTAAAAATGGATAGCGTTGCTGAAGCTGCGCTACATAGGCCTCAAAATCAATGTCGCCGCCGATAAGCGGCGCATCCTGCGTCCAGGCGGGCCCAGCATGAGGAAAAAAAGGGGCCAGCGTATCAAGCGCGTGCTCAGCCAAGCGCCGCGAGGTGGTGAGCTTGCCGCCAAAGATTGATAAAACAGCACAACTATCAGCAGGCGCATCAAGATCAAAGGCGTAATCACGCGTCACAACAGAAGCCTCAAGCGCGCCATCATCATACAGCGGCCTGAGCCCAGCGTAACGCCAGATAATGTCCGCGCGGCGCACAGGCTTACGAAAAAAAGCGTTGACGCAAGAAAGAAGATAATCAATCTCCTGATCACAAATCTCAACGGCGCAGGCCTTGCCGTCATGACCACGCTCTGTCGTGCCAATTAATGTGAAGTCTTGCTCATAGGGTATGACAAAAACAATGCGGCCATCGCTATTTTGCAAAATATAGGCCTGCGCGCCCTCATAAAGTTTTGTCGTGACGATATGCGACCCTTTAACAAGCCGCATATGCTTTTTAGATTTAATCGCAAGCGCGCCTTCAATCACCTCCAAGACCCAGGGCCCAGCCGCGTTAATTAAAACGCGGGCGAAAATTTCTTCGCCATTATCGAATTTTGCGCGCCAGCCCGCAGGCATCCGCTGCGCCTCAACCAAGGCGCAGCCAGGAGAAATCTCTGCGCCGCGTTCGCGCGCCTCAAGCGCATTGAGAACCACCAAACGCGCATCATCAACCCAGCAATCGGCATAGGTAAATCCCTTTTTAAAAACCGCTTGCAAGGGGGAGCCCAAATCGCTCTCATGAAAAGAGATGGCCCGCGAAGCCTCCAATTGCCGACGCGGCGCCAGATGATCATAAAGAAACAAGCCCAATCGCAACAAAAAAAATGGCCGCAGACCTTTTTGATAAGGCAAGACAAATTTTAATGGCCAAATAATATGCGGCGCATTGGCGAGTAATCTTTCGCGCTCGATAAGAGACTGACGCACAAGTTTAAATTCATAGAGTTCAAGATAACGTAAGCCGCCATGAATAAGCTTGGTGGACATGGACGACGCGCCGCTTGCTAAATCGTTCTGCTCCACCAGTCGAACGCTTAATCCGCGACCTGCTGCGTCACGCGCGATCGAACAGCCATTCACGCCGCCGCCAATAATCAAAAGATCATATTGCAACGATCTCTCCTCTTGAGGCGATGATATCACATGGCCTCGCCTCAGCCCAGAGATGACACTGTCACAACGCTTTTGCCGCCCCCTTGACGAATGACATGGATCTTTGTCGAAATGCGTTGCTGCAGCGCGTCCACATGACTGATAATGCCTATTCTCCTGCCCTGACCCTGCAGATTTTCCAAAGCGTCGATGGCAATATCGAGCGTCGCGCTATCAAGAGAACCAAAGCCTTCATCAATAAAAAGCGTATCAATGAAAGAATCGCGCCCCTCCAGCGCGGATAAGGCCAAAGCAAGCGCGAGAGAAATTAAAAACCTCTCGCCGCCCGACAAAGATCGCGTTGACCGGCGCTCCGCGCCAAGATCACGATCAATGACATGCACGCCAAGCAAATCAACGTCTGGCGACTTTTCCAGCAGATAACGCGGCGCCAGCAAGGCTAGTCGTTGATTGGCTAGGGCGATGAGATGCTCAAGCGTGACGGCCTGGGCAAAACGACGAAACTTATCTCCTGTTTTTGAGCCAATCGCCTCATTGATCTCGCCCCAGAGCTGACACTGGGCTTTTGCGCCCTTAATCTCATCGGCCACACCTGCTGCAAGCTGTTGGGCTTTGTCATCTTGAAGGATTTGCTCCTGCAACGCCCCATATTGAGACGACAAGGCGTCGAGCGCTTCAGTCAACTGTGAGAGTATGTCCACAAGCGTTTCGCGCGGCTCAATGCGCGTTAACTGCGCCTTTGCAAGGCGCATATCATCAAGACGCGCATGCAGGGCCGCATCAGCCGCGGCTGCGCGCCGCCGGCCTTCATGAACACTCTCTCTTAAGGCTGCGCGTTCTTCTTGATGATAGGAGAGCAGCTTTTCAACGCGTGTCGCATCAAATCCCAGCGCCTGCCATCCCATGCGATAGTTTTCGCGGGCAGTTTGCGCGTCACTTTCTAACTGTGACATGTGACCAATCAGTTCTTGGATTGAAGTTTCCGCAATGGTCAGATGCTTGGCGGCCGCATCATAGGCCGACCTGCTCTTTTCAAAGGATTGAAAGCAAGAAAGCCGCTCTTGCGCATGTCTGGCGCGATGACTCTCTGTTTCCTCGCCATTGAGAAGCCGCATACGTTTGACGCTTAAGGCTTGCCTATCCTGTTCTAATTTATTCATCTCCTCATCTGCACGTTTGACGGCGTGACGCAGACCGTCTTGCTGCGTGTCCAGCATAGATATCTGCTGCAACAAGGAAGCGCGCTGCGCGTCATAATCTTCATGCGCTTTCTTGACAGCATCATAATGATCAAAGCGCTCAGATATGATGTTGTGGAGCGTTAAAGGATCACGCTCAAGATCCTGCAATGTTAAGTCACAGGCGCTCAGAAATGGCAAAAGAGTCTGATTTAAACTGGCAATGAGCCGCGCATTGCCAGCAACGAGCTCCTCTAAACGCGCCGCCTCCAACCCATGTCTGCGTCCCGTCTCATCAATATGCGCCTTTTCGCGCTGACGACGCTCTATGTCAGACTGAAGTTGATCAAGCGCCAACTGACTCGCATCGCTTTCACGCCTAAAGGCGTTGAGCTCCTTAAAAGCCTCATCAAGCGCGCTGCGCTGTTGACAAGAAAGATCAAGCAAGCCGGTTATTTCTGAGCGCGCCTGATCAATATCTCCAGGCAAAGCGCGCATGTTTTCTTGATCTCTTATCTTGTGATAGGCCTGCATGCTGAGGGATGCGCGTTCTTGGCTCTGTGCGATATCGCGTAAGAGCGTCTCATGTTCAGCGCCTATGCGCGCTTCCTTGGCGCCCATCTCAATCAACGCCGCCCCAACAGCCGCCTGCGCGTGGCGGGCCGCTTCATGCTTGGCGCGCAGCAGCGCCACAAGTTCCTGTGCGGCGCCTTCTTGATGCGCGAAAGGGTGATCCAAACCGCCACATACTGGACAGGCTTCGCCTGGCTGCAGCACAGCGCGCATTTGCAAGGCTTCCGGCGCAATCATTGATTGCGCCAAAGCGTCAAGATGCGACATTTCTATCGCCTGAGCAGACTGGATTGTTTGTTGCTCGCGTAATGCGGCAAGCTGTGCGGCAAGCGACGTCATGCGCTCTGTCATTTGCGCCGCCAGCGGCTGCGCCTGATCAATCGCCTTTTTGGCCTGCGCATAATCCGCGCATAAGTCAGCCGCGCGCTGAAGCACCCGGTGCCGATCTGTGACAGCCTCTAATTTTAACTGCAAAGCAGCGGGGTCGCCATCGATAAGAAGGCGCTGATGATGTTTTATTTGTTGCTTAAACTGATCTTTTTGTAACTGATCTTTCGCGTCTTGCTGCTCAAGTTGCGTTATTTTAATACGATCGTTTTCACACTCGCGCGCGATGGCGCGCACACGCATTTGCGCCTTTGCGCTTTCCTCAACCGCCTGTCGCCGCTGCGTCATGAGGCGGTTAAAATCATCACGCTTGTCATAGAGGGATTGTAGCGGCGCAAGCTGGTGCAACCAGGCACGCGACTGCGCAACGTGATGCTTCATCTCATCAAACCTTAAGCGCGTCGCATCGCATTCTCGCGACTTATTCGCTAATTGGTCAGCAAGATCTTGGCTAGACTGGCGTGATTGCGCACATGAGTGGCTTAATGATGAGATTAAGACGTCAAGTTCTGAGGCTTCACGCCAAATCGGCGCATAATGTGACATGCGCGCGTCAATCTCGACCAGCTTGACCTCAGCAGCCTCTTTGTCATGTTGGGCGGCTTGACAGAGAAGCTGCGCGGCCTGAGCCTTTGTTTTGGCTGCGGCTAATTGCGCGCCAAGCCGCGTCATTGCCTCATCCAACCGCCGCATATCATTATAATCACCGCGGATCGGCTCAAGGAGATCCAAGGCTTCAACAATGTCGATCTTTGGCGCCAACAACTGCAGCTGTGCGCGCGCAGCATCATCGTCAGACTGCGCCAAGGCTAACCGTTCTTGCGCCTGCGCATGCGCCTCACAGGCGATCAGCGCCTGTTGGGCGGACTGACGATCGGCGCTCACAGCCTGTCTTTGTGTCGTGATGGCCGCGCATTGTTGAATTTTATGCTCTCTGTCGCTTGGTGTTAAAAGAGCAATGTCCGAAATTTTTTCTTCCAGCTGCGCAACCAAGGCCTGCTGTTCTTTGGCGCGCTCAAATGCGCGTTGCGACAAGAGTCCATAGATTTCTGCGCCAGTGATTTTTTCTAAAAGATCTGCACGCTCTTTTGAGTCCGCACGTAGAAAGGCGTCAAAATCGCCCTGCGCCAGCAGCGCTGTGCGCCGAAACTGATCAAATGTCAGATCTGTTAGCTCAACAACGCGACGATTGACGGGATCAATGCCAGAGTCCATCAGTTGAGCCGGCGCGCCAGAGGCATCTAGGCGCCACAACGTTCGCAAACGATGTTGTAATCGTCCTGCCGCATTGCCGCGCGCGCGCAATAAATCACATCGAACGCGATAGGGAAGGCCGTCGCGGGCGATGAAATCAACTTCCGCAAAACCTGCGCTTGCGCCACGACGCAAGATGATGCGTGGATCGCCGCCTGACAGCGTATCGCCAGAAGGATCAGGCGCTGTCTCGCCGCCGCCTGGCGCAAGGAGCCGCGGAAATTTATCATAAAGCGCCAGACATAAGGCGTCTAACAATGTGGATTTGCCTGCGCCTGTCTCGCCCGTTATGGCAAAAAGTCCAGATGATTTAAGCGGCTCTTGTTCAAACTCAAGCGCAAAAGCCGCGCCAAGGCTTGCAAGATTTTCGCCTCGTATCGCGACAATCCGCATTCAGCGCTCCTGCGCCAATTGATCAAAAAAAGCTACATGCGCGGCAGTTGGCGCAACGCCATGGGTTTGAATGAAGGCGCGACGGAAAAGTTCTTCTGGGGCAATATCGCTCAGGCGTTGCGGCGCAGGCGCTTGCCTTAACTCACTGTCAGGACGCGTCACTGTCAAAGAAACAAGGCGCACAGCATATTTTTCAACCATTGCGTCAACAGCCGCCTTGAGACCGGTTGCCGGTCCTTGGGTTGACAGTGCGAGATGTAAAAATGGCGCAGTCTCGATCGGGCCGGCCTGAAAGGGATGACACAGTTGCGCTAAAGCTTCTTCTAACTCAGAAAAAGGCAAGGCGCCGCGCTCTGGCAATTTTAGATGCGCAATGGCGCGCTCAAATGGAAGATGCGTGATGTGCGCGCCGCTATCGGGATTAATCTCTACAAGACTAACGCCATGATCATAGGCAAGCTCCGTCTTGGACATGGGAATGAGAGAACCAGAATATCTTATTGTCTCGCGCCCAACGCTTTGTGGACGGTGGAGATGGCCTAGAGCGACATAAGCAAGATCAGAGGGAAAAATATCGCTCGGCGTCGCATGCTCGCCGCCAATCAAAATGCGCCGCTCAGCGCCTTCAGACTCAATGGCGCCGATAATATGCAAGTGACCTGTAACAATTAACGGGCCTGCGCCGATACATTCGCGCGCCGCAGCAATCGCCTCTTGATAAAGCGCGCGAACGCCCTGCGCGACCGGCGAGCCTTCAGCGGACGGCGCGTTCAAACGAAGATCCCCCGCGCGCGGGTAAGGAAGCGCAAGAACATGGGCTGCAAGGCCGCCGTCATCATCAAATATGGGACAAAGATGCGCTTTAACGTCAAAGGCTTCCTGAGTGCGGGAGATGACGCCAATCGAATTAATGCGCGCAAAATCAAATATAGCGCGAGGAGCCTCTAACCGACCTGCTGGATCATGATTGCCGGCAATCATGATAATTGTTGCTTTTGGACACGCCCGTCGCACCTCACGCAGCGTGTCATATAAAAGCCGCTGCGCGTCAGCTGATGGATTGAGACTGTCAAAAATATCGCCCGCTATGATCACGCCATGAACAGCATTGGCTTTTGCGGCGGCAATAAATTGCGCCAACGCTGCGCGATGCTCGCGCTCACGCGACCATCCCTGCAGGGTGGCTCCAAGATGCCAGTCAGCTGTGTGGAGAAGTCGAATCACAACGCCAATAATAAGCCGCAAGCGGGAGGCATGAGGCAAGGGACGCAACAATGCGCTTCAGCGCATGCGTCACGAGGCGCGAAAATGTTTTGAGAGCTTGAGGCTTTGACCCTGATAATTAGAAACGCCGCTCTCGCCATAAAGCGCCTGGGGCTTTTCCGCCATAGATTCATATATCAGCCGGCCAATAAATTGGCCATCTTCAAGGATGAACGGCACTTCGCGCGAACGCACTTCTAAAACGCCGCGGGCGCTTGGCCGCCCGTCTGCGCCGATGCCAAATCCGGGATCAAAAAAACCAGCATAATGCACGCGAAACTCGCCTATCGCGGCATCCATCGGCGCCATCTCCACAGCAAGATGCGAGGGAATGGCAAGTCGCTCTCGTGATGCAAGAATATAAAAATCGCCTGGATCTAAAATGAGACGCCCATCGCGCGGCGGCAACCGATCCCAAAAATCATCGATGTCATATGCATCGATGCGGTCTACATCAATCACATCCGTATGCTTTTGCGCGCGATAGCCAATAATGCCGCCAAAAGCCGCCGCATCGAGTGAAACGCGCAACACAACGCCCTCACGCAACGTCAGCGGACCATCAACGAGCGGTGTGCGTTTATGGATTTCTGCAAGTTTGCTGTCATCTAAAAAACGCCCAAGGGGCATTGCGCCATCAGGATGTGTGCGAAACCGCAACTGGCTGAGCCGCGAGCCCATACGCGCGCGAACAGAAAAACTTCGCGGCGACACTTCTGCATAAAGCGGCCCCTTATAGCCAGCCGACACTTCGTCAAAACGATCGCCGTAATCGGTGATTAAACGGGTGAAAATATCAAGTCTGCCTGTTGAGCTTTTGGGATTGGCGGCCCCTGAAATATCCTGAGCAAGCGCCAAGCTTTCAAGCAGCGGCACAACATAAAAACAGCCACGTTCTAAAACAGCGCCGTCGTCTTCAAGAGACATCTCGTCATATTTGAGCTGTGAGAGAAGTTCGGAAACGCGTCGTTGTTTGCCCGGCAGAAAACTTGCGCGCACGCGATAGGCCTTGGCGCCCAGTCTCAAATCAAGGCTTGCCGGCTGAATCTGCCCATGGGCGAGCGGCTTAGCCAGCGCGATCCCGCCCGCCTCAATCATCTGTTTAATTTGTCGGCTCGAGAGCACGCTGCTCATGCGCTCACTGTCCCATCTTGCGCCGCCCCGGATAAATAGCGGCTCTGGCGCGCATAAGCGCCAATTTTGACAAGGTTTCAAGCGGGGGCTGTTGACAGGCTCATCGCGGCTCATTTCTATGGGCCAACGCGCGCAAAATCGCGCCATTGGCTTGCCGTCTTTAAAAACATAGCGCTAAAAGCCAGTCCCGCCGGGCTCAAGGCGTCCTGTCGTCAGATGTGCGACGGGGCCATAAACATAAGACACAGACTGCATGACCGGCTTCATGCGTCAGTAGGCGGAAAGCGCCGAAAGGAAAATGATGACAGCCGTCGCGCCACGCAGAAAATTCAGACCTGCAACGCAACTTGTGCATGGCGGCACATTGCGCTCGCCCTTTGGAGAAATGTCTGAAGCGCTGTTCCTCACACAAAGCTTCGCCTATCCCACGATGGAGGCGGCTGAAGCGCGTTTCAAAGGCGATGATCCTGGTTTTATTTATTCGCGCTTTTCAAATCCCACTGTCGCTATGTTTGAGCAACGCATGTGTTTGCTTGAAGGCGCAGAGGCGGCGCGCGCTACGGCGAGCGGCATGGCCGCCGTGACCGCAAGCATGCTGGCGCAAGTTAAGGCAGGCGATCACGTTGTCGCCGCGAGAGCCTTGTTTGGCTCATGTCTGTATGT
>DAIRFH010000005.1:13137-61502 GCA_036795145.1 Methylocystis sp.
TTGCCGCAATTTGGCGTCACAACCACCCTTGTTGATGGCGCCGACAGCGCGCAATGGAAAAACGCCGTTCGCAAGGAGACAAAACTTTTCTTCCTTGAGAGCCCGACAAATCCAACGCTTGAAGTCTATGATCTCAAGGCGATCGCAGACATTGCGCATAATGCGGGCGCAAAACTTATCGTCGATAATGTTTTTGCAACGCCCTTGATGCAAAAACCACTCGCGCTCGGCGCGGATATGGTCGTTTACTCCGCAACAAAACATATTGATGGACAGGGTCGATGCCTCGGCGGCGTTATTCTCGCCTCACAAGCGCTGATTGATGAAACCATTCATAATTTTTTGCGCCAGACCGGTCCCGCCATGTCGCCCTTTAACGCCTGGGTTATGCTCAAAGGGTTAGAGACATTGCCGCTGCGCGTTGGTCAGCAAACAACAAACGCAACAAAAATTGCCGATTTTCTTGCGCAACAGCGCGGCGTCACTCGCGTTATTTATCCCTTCCGAGACGATCATCCGCACGTTGCGCTGGCGCGTCGTCAAATGACGGGCGGCGGAACGCTGGTGAGCTTCGAGCTTGCGGGCGGAAAAGAAGCCGCTTTCCGTCTGGCCAACGCGCTCGAAGTCATCAAGATTTCAAATAACCTCGGTGATGCAAAAAGCCTCATTACTCATCCTGCAACAACAACGCATCAACGCCTGACGCCAGATGCGCGCGCTGCGCTTGGCATTGGAGAAGGCATGCTGCGTTTGAGCGCCGGATTGGAAGATATTGAAGATCTCATGGAAGATCTTGGCGCCGGCCTTGCACGCATGAATGGCTAGCAAAAACTGATCTTCATCAATCCCGCGCTGCCGCCTCGCAGGCAAGAAAAAACATCGACATCGCGCCTGCGCGCACTAGTTAATCTCCTATGTATGTCTCAACCACGCGCAACATTCAGGTAACTGCTATTCCGGATTTCATGCCGGATCGCTCCGACCCGGAGCAAGGACGTTATTTTTGGTGCTACACGATCGAGATTGCAAATCTTGGTCATGTGCGCGTGCAATTGCTGTCTCGCCATTGGATTATCATTGACGCGAATGGCCGACGGGAAGAAGTGCGCGGCCCTGGCGTCGTTGGCGAACAACCCTTGTTGGAGCCTGGCGAGATTTTCAGATATGCTTCTGGTTGTCCGCTCAGCGCCCCTTCTGGTTTGATGCAAGGAAGCTATCGCATGATTTCCGATACGGGTGAGGCCTTCGACGTTGATATACCCGCCTTCTCACTCGACAGCCCGCTGTCGCGACCGACGCTTAATTAATGGACGCGCTCGAACACGCCATTGCGCTGACTGGACGGCTGGTGTCTTTCGATACGGAAAGCTCCAAGTCTAATCTGCCGCTCATTGATTTCGTGGCTGAATATCTCAACGCCCAGGATGTGCCCTTCATCCGCGCCCTCAACCCCGCAGGCGACAAGGCTGCAATTTTCGCCACCATCGGGCCAGATGTTGCGGGCGGCGTTCTCCTCTCAGGTCATACCGACGTCGTGCCGGTTGAAGGCCAAGACTGGGATAGCGACCCCTTTGTGATGCGTCGCGAAGCGAGCCGTCTCTACGGACGCGGCGTCGTCGATATGAAGGGGTTTGGCGCCGCCTGTCTGGCCATGATCCCGGAATTTAAGCGTGCGCGCCTGTCGCGCCCAATTCATCTGCTTTTAAGCTATGATGAAGAGACGACCTGTCTGGGACCCGTTGACGTCATTTCCCGATTAGGCGTGGACCTTCCCCGCCCCGCCGCCGTCATTGTTGGCGAACCAACCTCCATGCATGTGGCGGACGCGCATAAAAGCGTCACCACGCATACGACGCGCGTAACGGGATTTGAGATTCATTCCGCCAATCTCCATCGCGGCGTCAGCGCTGTGCATGTGGGCTGCCAATTGGTGGTTGAACTGGAAAAAATCGCTGCGCAATTGCGTGTCGCTGGCGATCCAAGCGGCCGTTTTGATCCGCCCTGGTCCAGCATTCACGTCGGGGTGATTCATGGCGGCACGGCCAGGAATATTGTTGCGCGAGATTGCGAGTTTCACTGGGAGTTTCGTGGTCTGCCCGGAGCCCCGCCCCGCTTCGCCGCCGATCAGCTTGAGGCTTATGCCAATCAGCTGAGATCGGGATTTTTTGCCAATTTCCCCCAGGCCGGGATTGAGACCTTCATTGAGAATGAAGTGCCCGGCCTTGCCCCGGAAATCGGCTCGGCGGCAGAAATCCTCGCGCTGCGCGCCGCAAGGCGCAACCAGACTATCGCCGTTCCCTATGCGACGGAAGCTGGACATTTTCAGTCTGCTGGCTTGCCCACGGTGGTATGTGGGCCTGGAAGGATTGATGAGGCCCATCAGCCGAATGAATATATAGAGATCTCTGAACTGGCCGCCTGTCTCGATTTCATGCGGCGCGTGATCCTCGATTTATCAAACTGAAGCAACCATCGCGTCATTGTTTCCTAAAAGCGCGAGAATAGCCCTCGATCAGCCCCATACAGCATTGCTTTCGGCAAGTGAGCGGCTATAGTCCGCGCCCATTGCCGACCCGGCAAGGCCGCCTGCGCGGCTTGCTGACACAGAAATGAAGAGACATTGACATGAAGCTAGTTCCCGACGCCATGGCGCAAACCCAACAGTCGGCGACCCCTGCCCAGCCGCCTGCCGCTCAAAGCGCTGGAACGCTCGCACCGGGCGCTGCGCCGGACGCCATGGCGCCACAGCCCTCTCTGCCAGATCTCTTCGCCCAGCTGGTGCCAATTTTTGTGGTCATGGGCATCGTTTATATCTTGGTTATTCGCCCCCGCGCACGACGCGAAAAAGAGCAGCTTGCCCAGCTGCGCAACGTGCGGCGCGGCGATACGCTTGTCACAAGCGGCGGACTTGTTGGCAAAGTGACAAAATCAATCGATGACGATGAAGTTGAAATCGAAATCGCCCCAAATGTGCGCGTGCGCCTTCTGCGCTCAGCCATCACAGAGGTTCGGGCAAAGGGTGAACCCGTCAAGGACACGCCTGCTGCGCCCAAAGCCTGATCTCATTGCGCGCCTTTGCGCGCACAGACCCGATCTCTTTAAAGAAATAACGACACGATGCTGCGCTTCTCGACCTGGAAATTGATTGCCATTGTGCTGATGACGCTCGCCGCTATTCTCGTGGTTGCGCCAAGCATGTTGACCCCAGCGCATTACGAAGCGTTAAAAGAGCGTCTGCCCAGCTGGTTGACGCCGCCAACAATCGTGCTCGGCCTTGATCTTCAAGGCGGATCGCATGTCATGCTTGAGGTCGACAAAGCCGACATTCTCACGACGCAAGTAAAAAACTTACGTGAGGATGTCCGACGCATTCTAAGAGAAGAAAAAGTCGCAATCACTGGCGGCATTGGAGCCACGCCAAAAGGCGTGCAATTTCGACTAGCTGACGTCGCAGATAAAGAAAGAGTTCTTCCCAAGCTGCGCTTGCTCAAATCAAGCTTTAGCGCCCGCAGCGGCGGCGCTTCGCCGCTAGAGGTGGAAGAGACGCCAGATGGCCTCATTCGTCTCGTCGTCACAGAAGCGGGCGTTATCGACAAGACGCGCCGCGCCGTTGACCAATCAATTGAAGTTATTCGTCGACGCGTTGACGCCCTTGGCACCCGCGAGCCCTCCATTCAGCGCGAGGGCGACGACCGCATTATTGTTCAAGTGCCAGGCCTGCAAGATCCCGAGCAGCTCAAAACAATCCTTGGTCAGACAGCCAAGCTTGAATTTCGTCTTGTGGCGGAACCTGGACAAAATCCCAGCGAGTCAGAAGAGCTTGAGCAGCAAGACGGCACTGGCAAGCTTGCGATTGAAAAGCAAGTAATGGTGCAAGGCGAAGATCTAACAGACGCACAACCTGGATTTGACCAGCAGCGTGGCGGCGAGCCTGTCGTCAACTTTCGCTTCAACATTCGCGGCGCGCAGAGATTTGGAGAAGTGACGTCAAAGAATGTTGATCGCCTCTTTGCCATTGTCCTGGACAATAAGGTGATTTCAGCGCCGCGCATTCTGACGCCGATCACTGGCGGCTCAGGTCAGATCTCTGGCCGCTTTAGCGTTGAAGAAGCCAATAATCTTTCAATCCTTTTGCGCGCAGGCGCATTGCCGGCAAAACTCAATATTGTTGAAGAACGCACCGTCGGCCCGGGTTTAGGACAAGATTCAATTGATGCCGGCAAACGCGCAGCCTATGTCGGCGCCGGTCTCGTTGTTTTTTACATGCTCATCACTTACGGCGTTTTTGGCGTCTTTGCTAATATCGCGCTGTTTGTTCACATCGCTTTTATCTTTGCTGGACTTGTTCTTCTTGGATCAACGCTCACCTTGCCAGGCATCGCCGGCATTGTGCTAACCATTGGCATGGCGGTGGACTCCAACGTTCTTATTTATGAACGTATCCGTGAGGAGAACCATGCGGGACGCACCATCCTTGCATCGCTCGACGCTGGCTTCAAACGCGCTTTTGCAACCATCGTCGACTCCAATGTCACAATGTTTGTCGCTGCAGCAATTTTATATTTTCTTGGAACAGGACCTGTGCGCGGCTTCGCCGTCTCGCTTGCTCTTGGCATTCTGACAACCATCATCACCGCTTATACGATGACGCAGATGATGATCGCGATCTGGTATCACTATGCGCGTCCAACGCGCCTGCCGATTTAAAGAGGCCTTAAATCAATGAAACTCCTGCGCCTCGCTCCGGAGAACACCTCCTTCCCATTCATGCGCTTCCGGCGCGTGAGTTATCCCTTCTCTGCCCTACTCTCATTGATCGCTGTTGCGCTCTTCATCTTCAAGGGCATGAATTTTGGCATCGATTTCGCTGGCGGCACGGTTATTGAACTGCGCGCTAAAGGCGGCATTGCAGAAATCGGCGCCTTGCGGGCATTGGGAGAAAAATTAAACCTGGGCGAAATAGAAGTTCAAGGTTTTGGCAATCCTGCAGATGCGACCTTACGCTTTGGCCTGCAGGCTGGCGGCGACGTTGCGCAACAAAGAGCTGTTGAAAGCGTGCGCACTTCTGTGGGCGCTGAATATGATCTGCGGCGAGTGGAAGTTGTTGGTCCGCGCGTATCAAATGAATTGGTGCAATCAGGAACGCTCGGCGTTGTGCTCTCAATTCTTGCCGTGTTGAGTTATCTGTGGTTTCGGTTCGAATGGCAATTTGCAATTGGCGCCGTCATCGCAACCATGCATGATCTCTTGCTGACAGTTGGATTTTTCTCCATCACACAGCTAGAATTCAATACAACATCAATCGCCGCCATTTTAACGATTGTCGGCTATTCCTTGAACGAAACCGTCGTCGTTCTCGATCGCATTAGAGAAAATATGCGAAAATATAAGAAAATGGCGACGGCGCAGCTGATCGATATGTCAATCAACGCCGTTTTGCCGCGCACGCTCATGACGGCCACCACCGTTATGCTTGCGCTGCTCGCGCTGGTGATCTTTGGCGGCCAGGTTATTCGTTCTTTCTCCCTGGCGATGATATGGGGCATTTTTGTCGCCACCTATTCATCAATATTTATCTGCTCGCCCATGCTGATTTATCTCGGCCTGCGCAATGAAGACGCAGATAAGACCCACGCTTCTGAGGCGCAGACGGACGCGAAAGCGCCAGCGCAACGCAAACAGCAAAGCCGTAGCGCAAAGCCGAGGTAGGCGTGGATAATCATCAAAACGCGCCACAGGGCTATGTTCCTGGCCGTTATAAAATTGATGATTACGGCAAAGGCGGTTTTCGCTTTGCCGATATGTCGCATCAAGGCTCCATCCTGGCGTCGCCAACAGGCATCAGATCGATTGATCTCACAAATTTTAGCCAAATTGACGATGCGATCATCGATCTTGCCTTAAACTCAGCAGAGGCGCTTGATCTGTTAATTATTGGTACGGGTCCAAGCCTCATGCCAATGCCCACAAAACTACGCGCAAAATTACGAAATGCTGGCGTTGGCTGTGAAACAATGGCGACCCATGTCGCTGTTCGCACCTATAATATGCTGACGGATGAAGGCCGTCGCGTCGGCGCGCTCTTGATTGCCGTCTGATGTCGCGCGTCGCAAAAGAGCAGTTTCAATATTGCGAAGATATGCTGCGCGCCCAGGACAAGGATCTCTGGCTGGCGTGTCTGTTTATCCCCTTGCCTGCACGTCAAGACATTCATGTCATTTACGCTTTTATCACTGAAATTCGCAGCGCTAGCATCAAGGTCTCTCAGCCGCTGCTGGGTGAAATGCGGTTGCGCTGGTGGCATGACGCGCTTGCCCCAAACGCCAGCGAGGACGTCCGCGCGCATCCAATCGTTGACGCCTTGCATGACGTCATTGACCGTCACGACTTGCCGCGCGCTGAATTTTATACATTGCTTGAGGCTCATCTTGTTGATTTCTATGACGCGCCATTCGCGCATATGGATGAGTTGACGCATTACTGCCTGGCAAGCGTGGCCGCGCCAATACGCTGGGCGGCGTATATTTTGAAAGCGCCAGAGAGCCCAGCTTTTGATGAAGCCGGCGTCAGTCTTGGATTAACGCGCGCCTTGATTGCGCCGTCACATAAATTTATCCCAACAGAATTTTTCCATGATGATGACACGGGCCTTGAAGACGCGCGCCATGAAATCCTTCAGGCTGCAAAAGATTACTATGCGCGCGCCGAGCGCGCCGCCGCAGCGCTCACCTTAGGCAAAGAAGCGCTGCTGCCTGCCTCACTTGTCCCGCTTTATCTGGATCGCCTGCAAAAGAGCGGCGACATGAATAAAGCGCATGAGATTTCTCCGCTTTACCGTCAATGGCGTTTATGGCGCGCCGCGCGCAAGAATGGTCTATAATAGCGGGGCGAGCCAAAGGACACCGTCATGACGACCACGAGAGATCCCTTTCAAAACGATGTGCGTCGCCTTCGTCTTGATACGCTGATTTTTCTCAGATGGATTGCCATCGCCGGTCAGTCCACAGCGCTTATTGTTGTTTATTATCTGCTTGGCTTCGAGTTTGAGATCGGCCTCTGCTTTGTCTTCATTGTCGCGTCTGCAACGCTAAATTTTGGTTTGCGCTTTGGCACGTCGCGCAGCTTTCGCCTTGGAGACATAGAAGCAGCCTTTCTCCTTGGTTACGACATTCTCCAATTAGGCTTTCTCCTCTATCTCACAGGCGGACTGACCAATGGTTTCGCCATGCTATTTCTGGCGCCGGTCACAATTTCGGCCGTCTCGCTTCCACGCAATCTGACGTTTTTACTTGGCATATCGATGCTCGCTGTCGCGACATTTCTCTTTGCCGATTATTTACCCCTGCCGTGGCGGGAAGGAGAGCATCTTAACTTCCCCGCGCTTTATCGCGTCAGTATTCTTGCCGCTCTGGCGTTGAGCGCGAGCTTTATTGGCATTTATGCGGCGCGCGTCGCCGATGAAGCCCGCCTGCTTGAAACAGCGCTCTCAGCCACAGAGCTTGTGCTGGCGCGTGAACAGCATCTCTCACAGCTTGATGGATTGGCCGCCGCCGCCGCGCATGAACTTGGCACGCCATTGGCGACCATCACCTTGATCGTCAAAGAATTGCAAAAAGCCGCCGACGTCACGCCAACGCTGCGTGATGACTTTGCCTTGCTTGCGCAGGAGACTGCGCGATGCCGTGAAATATTAGGCAAGCTGACTTCGCTGAATTCAGAAGACGAAGGCGGCGTCATGAATATTCAATCACTCGACACATTGATTGAAGAAGTCGTGGAGCCGCAACGCGAATTTGATGTTGCCGTTGACGTGACCAAGCGCGGGGCGACAACGCCGCCAGTGTTGGCGCGCAATCCTGGCATCATTTATGGTTTGGGCAATCTCGTCGAGAATGCGATGGATTTTGCCGCCTCGCGCGTGCGCATCGACGCCAATTGGACCAGCAGCTTGGTCTCCATCACCATTGAAGACGATGGGCCAGGCTTTACGCCAGATGTGCTGGCGCGATTGGGAGATCCATATCTGCGTGGACGTCCAACCGAGCGCCGCACCAAAAAAGATATTGAGTCTGGATTGGGGCTGGGACTGTTTATCGCCAAAACACTGCTTGAGCGCTCAGGCGCAATCGTGGAAACAACCAATGTCTCTGCGCCAAGAACGGGCGCCATCGTTCGCATCACCTGGCCACGCTCCGCTCTCGAGATCACACATACCAATCCCCGCGCGCCAACGCTCATTTTAGCCAATGATTAGGGAATCGACTTGAGCCGCTTAGTCAGTTAAAAATTATGGCCAATCAGGCAGGAACAATGTCCCACTCCGATTCATCTGATAAATTTATCGATCAACATGAAGATCATGACGCGATCAGCGACGACAATGATTCCGCCGCGACATTGCCGCTCGAACGCACGCTGCTGATTTTAGATGATGACAGACCCTTCCTCAGTCGGCTCACGCGCGCCATGGAGGCGCGCGGCTTTATTGTTAAAGCCTGTGAGAGCGTCGCTGAAGGTCTCGCCGCGCTTGAGTCAACGCCGCCCGCCTTCGCTATTATCGATATGCGCCTTGGAGACGGCAACGGCCTTGATGTCATTTCAAAGCTTAAATCAGCGCGTCCTGATGCGCGCGGCATTATTTTAACAGGCTATGGCAATATCGCCACGGCTGTGACGGCCGTTAAGATGGGCGCTTTCGATTACCTCGCCAAGCCCGCCGACGCCGATGAAATTTATCATGCGCTCATGGCCACGCAGATCGACAAACCTGACGCCCAGGAAAATCCCATGTCGGCAGATCGCGTGCGCTGGGAGCATATTCAACGCGTTTTTGAATCATGCGATCGCAATGTCTCGGAAACAGCGCGCCGACTGAATATGCATCGGCGAACGTTGCAACGCATTCTTGCAAAACGCGCACCCCGGTAAAGCGCCTGCTGCGCTCAGCACTGTCTCGATGAGATCGTCTAACAAGCGTGTTTAAGTAAGGAATGATGGCGTTGGCCCCAGTTTCATATTGAGGTTTTTATCGCTGCATGCACAACGACATAATGATTATTCACGCAGCTGATGGCCATTGCGCTGTCATCTCATCAAAAAACAAGACAGCCATGTATCAAGCGCTCCTAAACAGACTAGCGGTAGAGATGACAAAAATTCTCTTTCTCATCATTGCGCTTCTAATCGCAACTGCTTTACCGGCCGGCGCTGCTGATCGCATTGTGAGCATATTTAATTGGAGCGATCATATTGATCCCAGCATCCTTGAGGATTTTACGCGAGAGACCGGCGTCAAAGTCATCTATGACACCTTTGATACAAGCGATGAGCTCGAGCGCCGTATGCTTGCTGGCTCTGCCGGATATGATCTGATTGTCCCCTCAGCCGCCGCGCTCCAGCGTCTTATTCAAGCTGATGCGCTTCAACCGCTTAACCGGCAACGCCTGGCGAACGCGGTCAATCTCTGGCCGGAAATTGACCGCCGTCTCAAGCGCTTCGATCCCGACAATGCGCATGCCGTTAATTATTTATGGATGACGGCCGGCGTGGCTTTCAACACGACAAAAACTCGCGATCGCTTCGGTAAGCCTTTGACAAATTGGGATCAGCTGTTGCGCCCTGAGGCCATAAAGAAATTTTCTGACTGTGGCGTGACGCTGCCTGATCGCTCAGAAGCGATGATGGCGCTTGCGCTCTCCAGCCTGAAAATTGATCCAAATGCCAAGAATCCAGATCAGCTCAGACGCGCAGCCGATCTCCTCTCAAGCCTGCGCCGATACATAAAAAAATATAACAGCGACGGCGACTTGAATTTACTTGCCTTAGGTGAGAGTTGCCTTGCCGTCGCCTGGTCCGGCGACGCGCTACTTGCGCGCGCCCGCGCAAGGGAATTGGGAGCAGAAACAGAGATTGCCTTCGTTGCGCCAAGCGACGGCACATTATTGTCTCTTGATAATCTTGCGATCCCGCGCAACGCGCCACATCTCAACGAAGCCTATATGTTTATCGATTATCTGCTGCGCCCAGATATTGCGGCGCGTAATGTTAAGGCCACAAATTTTTCAAGCGGCGTCTTATCTGCGCGCCAATTTATGGATCCCTCGCTCGCCAATGATCCCGTAATCTTCCCGCCGCAAGAAACATTGGCGCGCATGTTTATTCTCAGCGCCGCCGACCAGTCGAGCGAGAAGCTTATCGACAAGCTCTGGTCAAGCGTAAAAACGGGCCGATAAGGCTGAGGCTAGAAAGCCTGTGTTAGGATTCGCTTAAAATCCGCTTCAATAGATCAATGACTTCACTCAGGCCCTTATCTTTTGATGAGAGCTCTTCAATTTTACGAACAGCGTGAAGCACAGTGGTATGATCTCTGCCGCCAAAACGCCGCCCAATCTCAGGCAGCGACCGCAAGGTCATAACTTTGGACAAATACATGGCGATTTGTCGCGGTCTGACGACATTGGCTGTGCGGCGGGAGGAAAGAATATCTGCGCGAGAAATATTGTAATGGCTGGCCACCAGCTTTTGAATATCATCGATTTTAACACGGCGTGGATCCTGGGCGCGCACAAGATCACGGATCGCGGCTTCTGCTGTCTCAACCGTTAAGGGCGCGCCATTTAATGTGACATGCGCAAGCAGCCGATTAATTGCGCCCTCCAAATCGCGGCCATTGGTCACAATCGTGCGCGCAACAAAAGCAATCACCTCTTGGGGCACGTGAAAGCTTGGATGCGCTTCTTGCGCGATGGCGATGCGTGAGGTCAAAATCTTCAGCCGGAGCGCTTCATCGAGCGGGCCAATATCAACGCATAGGCCGCCTTTAAACCGCGACAGCACGCGCTCATCAAGCGTCTCAAGTTCAGCAGGCGGCCGGTCTGCCGCGACAACCACCTGTCGTCCGGCGTCTATCAGCGCGTTGAGGGTATGACAAAATTCCTGCTGAATGGATTTGCCCTGCAGAAACTGAACATCGTCAATGATTAAAAGGTCGATCGCGCGCAGTCGTTCCTTGAAGGCGATGGAGGTCTGGGCGGTGAGAGAGGAAACGAAGCCGCTCATGAAGCGCTCCGCCGTCAGATATATCGCCCGTCGTCTGTTTTCATTGGCGGCATGGGCAAGCGCCTGCAGCAGATGTGTTTTTCCTAATCCCACGCCTGCATGGGCATAGAGGGGATTAAACATGGGCGTCTCGCCCGGACGCGCCTCAGCAACGCGCGAGGCCGCAGCAAAAGCGAGTTGATTGGAGGGACCGACAAGAAAGGTCGTAAATGACAAACGGCGATCCAGTGGCGAGCCAATGATCGCGCCATTGTCAGCGCGCGGGGCTGGACGCGCAATGCGCCGTTGATGCGCTAAGGCCGCAGATGAATAATCTTGATCGACCGGGCTCGAGGCATTGGCTGGTTTGTCAGCGCCAGCAGAAATGGGCGCATCTAATGCGGCGTCAGTTTCAGCGTCGCGCAACTTTGATGTGCGCGCTGAAGAACGCACGTCGATCAAAACGCGTTCAATGGTTTTAAACTCTGCTGCGACGCGCGATTGAATTCTTTCAACGTAATGCGACTGCACCCAGCTCTTGAGAAATTTCGTCGGCACAGTGAGCTGCATGACCCGACCATCAATGCGGTCTAATTCAAGACGCGTGAACCATGAATTATATACAGCGTCTCCAAGCTCGGCGCGCAACCGATGACGCACGCGCTCCCAACGCGCGCGATCCTCTGGCGAAATTGCGACCTGTACTGATTGTTCACGCTTATCCAACATCCAAGACTTTCTTTGACACATCGAGTCTGCTGCGAAACGCAATGCGCGCGCCGCAGTCTCGCGTGAAAATTATGTTTTCTGATTAGAAGCAATTTGTCAGTCACTCAACGAACGAGAGGCGTCAGTTGATGTGATGACCGTGAAGGATGATTTAGCCCAACCTCACCCCAGGCGGCCAATCCAGAGAGGCGGCGATGATGTTGGGTTCTGGCCGAACATCGTGTGGTAAGTTTTAATGCGCCACATGTTCAGCATGACATCGTCCCCTTCTTTTGAGTTCTCTTTGCAATAACCGTTCCAATCGCCCCGCGCAGCGGCGGCGTTAGGAGCAACGATTAAGACACAATATTACGCGCTGGATTAGTATGAAAACAACAATCATTTGTAACGGATCGACTGCAGCAGTGAACCAACATTGCATTGGCTCAAGACGCTCACAACCAATCAAACGCCACAACCCCGCTTGTTTTCAACCAACGATTAATTTCTACACAATGCATGATGCGCGTGCAATGCGCGTCTCGTGTTTTGATCATTTGCGATATCGTCGTGAGACGCAAGAAAATACGACAGGATTGGGCGCTGCCTCGTAAGATAATGATTCAGCGTGTGTTATAAAAAACGACATGTCACGAATACTATTTTTTGAGGACGTCAAACATGCGCTTCGCCCGTATATCGCGCGCCTTGTCAAGTGTTGCGCATCTGTGACGCGTCAATGGGCTTTGCCGCAAGGAGTTGAATCGCTGACAATTTTCTTGCGCAGTCTTGAAACAGTAAAAAAAAAATTCATCGCTGCGTCACTAATTTTTCTTACATTTTTTAACATGCTGAATTTTAAAAAAGACATCGCATCGCCGGCGCATTGGTCAACAAAAAAACCCGGCGTTGATCGCCGGGTTTGTGATCACTTGATGAAAGATTTTTTCGCTAAAACGATCAGCCTTTGGCTGTCAGCGCTTTAACGCGCGCGGTTAAGCGGGAAACTTTGCGTGAGGCGGTGTTCTTATGAACCACGCCGTGTTGAGCCGCACGCATCAATTCAGGAGCGGCGCTCTCAAGAGCCTCGGAAGCAAGCTTGGCGTCTCCAACAGCCAGCGCCTCTTCAACCTTACGCAAAAAAGTGCGCATACGGCTGCGACGCGCTCTGTTGACAACTGTGCGCCGCTCAATTTTGCGAACGGCTTTTTTGGCCGATTTGGTATTGGCCATGTCTGGCGATCCTCGACGATGAAAGAGCCGCCTGACGGCAGCCAAAAATAAATGGCCGCGAAAACCGCAGCCGTGATGGGGCCTTATAAGCGCCAGTCAGGGCCGACGTCAATGCCATGTTTAGCGGTGTTTGAAGGCGGGTTTGCGTTTTTCCGTAAAGGCGGCCATCCCCTCTTTCTGGTCCTCCGTCGCAAAGAGCGCATAAAACAGGCGGCGCTCATACTTAACACCCTCCGCCAGGGTGGTCTCAAAAGCCTGATTAACAGCGTCTTTCGCCAGAATAAGCGCGGGAAGCGATTGCGCGGCAATTTGCGCCGCAGCCTTCAGGGCCTCAGCAATCAGATCCGATTCCGAGGTAACTCGGGCCACAAGACCGGCGCGTTCGGCCTCTTGCGCGCCCATCATGCGGCCCGTCAGCACTAAATCCATCGCTTTCGCCTTCCCGACGGCGCGCGCGAGCCGTTGCGTTCCTCCAGCCCCTGGGATGACGCCAAGTTTTATTTCTGGCTGGCCAAAATTCGCTGTTTCCGCCGCAATGATAAAATCGCACATCATGGCCAGTTCACAGCCGCCGCCAAGCGCAAAGCCTGACACAGCGGCGATGATGGGCTTTCTTGTTCTTGAAACACTGTCCCAGCGCGCGATGAAATCCTGTAATAAGGCGTCTACAAACGACAAGGCGCGCATCTCTTTAATGTCTGCGCCCGCGGCAAAGGCTTTTTGGGACCCTGTGAGCACAATACAGCCTATGGAGGGATCGGCGTCAAAGGAGGAGAGGGCTGCGTCTAACTCGTCAATCAACTCTTTATTGAGAGCGTTTAGCGCCTCGGGTCGATTGAGCTGAATGAGAACAACGCGCTCAAAGGTTTCTATTTTCAGCGTATTGAAAGTCATGACGCCCTCGTCCTACCCCAGCCAGAACGCCAAGGATTTCTGTGAGTGACGACACCCCAGCGCCGTCGCGATACATGTGGTTGCCATAGCTACATAAGGTTTTTGAAAGAAGACGCCACAGGCAGCAGTCAAATATCAAAATCTCCACGCGCCTTTGGCCCATCCGCCATTTCCAGCGCGAGGGCGCTGGCGTAAATCTCGTCAAGCGTCACCCCGTCAAGATAGGTTAAGGCGCGCGCCTCTGCGGCGGCAAGCGTGGGATCCATCACACGATCCAGCAGGCAAGCGCCCTCCTGTGAGCCGTCGTCAACACGCAAGGCAATGCGCACGATTTCGCCAACGCAAATACGGCGCCGCTCACGCGCCAGCTCATATCCGCCAGCAGGCCCACGAATGCTTGTTAAGACGCCGGCGCGAACCATCGCCTGCAGCAGCGCTTCAAGTCGCCTTGGCGGTAAATCATAACGCGCAGCGATTTCTTTTGACGACACCGGCCGACCACGGGCGTGGATGGCGACATCAAGCACAGCAAGCAAAGCTAACCGTGCAGGACGACGTAAAAGTTTCATTTGAGAGTGAACCCGCCAAGACCTGTGGAGCCAAGACCTGTGGAGCCAAACCCATCCGCGCTGCGCGCTGTCTCATCAAGCGCATGATCGACGTCAACAAAAGACACCGCAATGACGGGCGCAACGACAAGCTGGGCAATGCGCATGCCCCGGGTAATTTCAAACGGCTGACTGCCATGATTAATCAAAATAACTTTAATTTCTCCCCGATAGTCACTGTCAATCGTGCCGGGCGCATTTAACACAGTAACGCCAAATTTCATGGCGAGACCGGAGCGCGGCCGCACTTGCGCTTCATAGCCCTCAGGCAAAGAAAGCGACACGCCTGTTGGAATGAGATCGCGCGCCCCTGGTTCAAGAATAAGCTTTTGTTCCTGCGCGAGCGCTGCGTAAAGATCCATCCCTGCTGAACCTGCCGTTGCATAGGCGGGCGCAGGCAAATCCGCGCCATGCGATAGGCGTCGCAATGAGACACGCATTAATTCACTCCCATCGCGTCACATTGATTGGCGATAAGGCCAATCAGACGATCTGCGAGCGCTGATTTTGTCATTTTATCCCAGCTCTCGACGCCCGCCGACGTTATAATATGAACGTCATTGGTCTCGCCGCCAAACACATCTGACGTCACGCCAACATCATTGGCGACAATCATATCGCAACCTTTTTTGATCAGCTTGTCGCGCGCAGCGCTAAGAAGATTTTGCGTTTCCGCAGCAAAGCCAACAACAAGCGCGGGGCGCTGTGGCGAGCTTGCAATCGTTGCGAGAATATCGGGGTTTTCAATGAGAGTTAAGGCAGGCGCTGACGAGGCGTCATTTTTTTTAATTTTTTGATCGACAGGCGCGACACGCCAATCTGCGACGGCCGCCACGCCTATAAATATGTCAGCGGGTAAAGCAGCGATCGCCGCCGCGTGCATGTCGCGCGCGGATAAGACATGTATTGTCTGACAGCCTTCAGGATCGGGCAGCGCAACCGGACCTGAAATCAAGGTCACACGCGCGCCGGCGGCAACTGCGGCACGCGCGATCGCATGACCTTGCTTGCCAGATGAACGATTAGCAATATAGCGCACGGGATCAATCGCTTCATGCGTTGGCCCTGATGTTACGACAACATGTTTTCCAGCAAGGGCGCGCGTCGTGTCGCACGATAATGCCGACTGAAATTTCTGTGGCAGCGGCAACTGCGTTTGATGCATTAACGCCGCTTCAATGGCGCTGACGATTTGCGCTGGTTCGCTCATCCGACCAGGACCATATTCTCCACAGGCCATATCTCCCGTATCAGGCCCGACAAATAGAGCGCCATAGTCCTTCAGCCGATCAATGTTTTCTTGCGTCGCAGGATGCGCCCACATGCGCAGATTCATTGATGGCGCGTAGAGCGTTCTTTTATCCGTCGCCAACAAAACTGTTGTCGCCAGATCATCGCATAAGCCTGTCGCCGCACGCGCAATAAGATTTGCCGTCGCCGGCGCCACAACAAGGAGATCGGCTGCGCGGGAGAGATGAATATGGCTGATTTCCTGCTCGGTTGTTGCAGAAAAAAGCTCGTCGTAAACAGGCGACTGCGTGAGGCTGGCAAAAGAAAGCGGCGTGACAAACTGCTTCGCCGCCGCCGTCATCACGACGCTGACGCCAGCGCCGCATTCTCGTAAGCGCCGGACAAGATCCAGCGACTTATAGGCTGCGATCCCACCGCCAACAATGAGCAAAATATGCTTCTGCTTTAGATTGTGCGCCTGCACATGGCTCACGACCCGATCCTCCCTTGGCGCGTGATTGGCATTCGCCGTCTTCACCGTCTATATGAGCACAACGGCTTTTATCATGGCTGAGTCAAGAACCAAACGCGCGAAAGGATCGGCTATGCCCGCGCAGATGTTTTAAAAACGCTGCGCCCTCACTGTCAGCGCGCAAAGATAATGGCAGACCTTGGAGCTGGCGCAGGATGTGATGCACAGGCCATGAGTATTTTGAAGAAATGACATTCTTGCGCTCACCTCTCTCAACGCCTGTCGTGCGTGAATTATCGCTCACTAATTTTAGATGCTATTCACAAGCCCATTGCGCGCTCAGCAGCAAGCTCGTTGTCTTGACGGGAGAAAATGGCGCAGGAAAAACCAATGCGCTTGAAGCCTTGTCAATGTTTTCGCTGGGACGCGGACTAAGACGCGCTGATCTTTCAGAATGCGCAAGGCATGAAGGCGCTGGCGGTTATGCCGTATCCATTAAACTTGCCGTTGACGAGGCCACAACACAACTGGGACATGGTCTTTCCGAGGATGGCGAGCGCCGCTTTCGCATTGACCGCGCGCCCATTCACTCAGCGCGCGCCTTTGCTGATCATTGTCGCATTTTATGGCTGACGCCTGCGATGGATGGCTTGTTTGCCGGCTCTGCTGGCGAGCGCCGTCGCTTTCTTGATCGCTTAGCGCTTGGCATTGACGCAGACCATGGTCAGCGCGTGAACAGATTTGAACGCGCGCTGCGCAATCGCAATAAACTGCTTGAAGACGGCATTGCAGATCGACATTGGCTTGACGCCACGGAGCAAGAAATCGCCGCCCTTGGCGTTGCGATCGCCGCGGCGCGCAAGGAAACGGTCGCGCGCCTATCTGCGATCATTCAGGAGAGACAAAATGGGCCCTTTCCCTGGGCGCAGATATGCGTTGAAGGCGAAATTGACTCATTGCTCCAAGAGAGCTCGGCGCTTGTTGCAGAAGAGCTGTTTCGAGAGCGTCTCAGCGCTGGGCGTCGTCGCGACGCCGCAGCCGGACGCACGCTGACCGGCCCCCAGACCAGCGATTTTGTCGTTCATCACGGCCCCAAAGGCGCCGCCGCGCGTGATTGCTCAACCGGTGAGCAAAAGGCGCTGCTGGTTGGCTTGACGCTTGCGCATGCGCGACTGGTCGCCGCTATGACGGAAAAGACGCCCTTACTGCTTCTTGACGAAGTCGCGGCGCATTTTGATCCAAAACGTCGTGAGGCGCTTTTTTGCGAATTGGAAACGCTTGGCGGACAGGTTTGGATGACGGGCGCCGACCCGGCGCTTTTTGCCTCACTTGAAAGTCGCGCCGACGTGCTGAAAGTCGTCGCCGGCCAAATCATGCAAGACTGAACAAGACGCTTGAAATTGCTGCAGCTTCGATTGATGTAGAAAATGTGAAAGATCCGCGCTTTTCATCCCTTTGCGCGCTGATCCGGGTTATGATGAGGCAACGAATCATAAAAATATAAAATACCTCAAAATCTGCAGGAAAAATGACCGACACCGACAAGATGATTAGCGACCCAGCGGAATATGGCGCTGAGTCCATCAAGGTTCTTCGCGGCCTCGACGCCGTGCGCAAACGTCCTGGCATGTATATCGGCGATACGGATGACGGCACCGGCCTTCATCACATGGTGTATGAAGTTGTCGACAACGCCATAGACGAAGCGCTCGCTGGACACGCGACGCTGGTCACTGTCACGCTAAACGCCGACGGCTCTGTCTCTGTCACCGACAATGGACGCGGCATCCCAACCGACATTCATCATGAAGAGGGCGTTTCGGCTGCCGAAGTCATCATGACGCAGCTACACGCCGGCGGTAAATTTGATCAAAACTCCTATAAGGTTTCTGGCGGCCTGCATGGCGTTGGCGTCTCTGTCGTGAACGCTTTGTCCGTGTGGTTAAAGTTGCGCATCTGGCGCAACAATAAAGAACACGCCATGACCTTTTCAAATGGCGACGCTGTTTCCAAACTTGCTGTTGTTGCCGACGCGCCGATCGAAGACGGCGTCGTCAAGCGCGGCACGGAAGTCACTTTTTTGCCGTCGCCGCAAACTTTCACGATGATTGACTTTGACTACGCGACAATCGAACATCGGTTGCGCGAACTCGCCTTTCTAAATTCCGGCGTCCGCATTGTGCTCACCGACGCGCGTCACGCAGAGATTAAGCGCGAAGAGCTCTACTACGATGGCGGTCTGGAGGCTTTCGTGCGCTGGCTCGATCGCGCGAAATCGCCGCTCGTCTCAACGCCCATTCTGATCACAGGCAAAAGAGAACAGATCGCCGTTGAAGTCGCCTTATGGTGGAATGACAGCTATCATGAAAATGTTCTCGCCTTCACAAATAATATTCCCCAGCGCGACGGCGGCACGCATCTTGCCGGCTTCCGCGCCGCGCTGACGCGTCAGATTACGGGATATGCCGAAAGCTCTGGCCTGACCAAACGCGAAAAATTTGATCTCTCGGGCGACGATTGCCGTGAGGGCTTAACCTGCGTGCTGTCGGTAAAAGTGCCAGATCCAAAATTTTCATCCCAGACAAAAGACAAGCTCGTATCCTCTGAAGTGCGTCCGGCGGTAGAAAATATCGTCAATGAAATCCTTGGCCAATGGCTTGAGGAGCATCCTTCTGACGCTAAAAACATTGTCTCAAAAGTTGTCGAAGCCGCAGCGGCGCGCGAAGCGGCGCGTAAAGCGCGTGAACTGACAAGACGCAAAGGCGCGCTTGATGTCGCTAATCTGCCAGGAAAATTAGCCGACTGTCAGGAGCGCGATCCTGCTAAATCTGAACTCTTCATTGTTGAGGGCGACTCTGCTGGCGGCACCGCCAAGCAAGGACGCGATCGCGCCTTCCAGGCAGTGTTGCCGTTGCGTGGTAAAATATTGAATGTCGAGCGCGCGCGTTTTGACAAAATGCTATCGTCTGAACAGATCGGCACCTTGATTACGGCGCTTGGCACAGGCGTTGGCCGCGATGAATTTAATGCCGATAAATTACGCTATCATAAAATCATCATCATGACGGACGCCGATGTTGACGGCGCGCATATTCGTACGCTGATCCTTACCTTCTTTTATCGGCAAATGCCGGAATTGATTGATCGCGGGCATGTTTTTATTGCGCAGGCGCCTCTCTATAAAGTGACAAAAAATAAATCGACGCAATATCTGAAAGATGAACGTGCGCTTGAGGATTATCTCATTGAGAGTTTGCTTGACGGCGCTGTCCTGCGCTCAGGCAGCGACGATCGCGCTGGCGCCGATCTGCGCCAGGTTTTAGAAGACGCCCGCGCCTTTCGCACCATTATGGCAAGCCTGCACTCGCGATATGATCGCAATATTGTCGAACAAGCCGCAATGGCTGGCGCATTGAAAGCTGATTATGACGAGGATGAAGCCGCGCGCCTTGCGACTGAAGTGGCGCGTCGTCTTGACGCCATTGCCGAAGAGACAGAACGCGGCTGGACTGGCGAGACGCATGAGGGCGGTTTTGTTTTTAAACGAACCCTGCGCGGCGTAACGCAGAACATGACATTAGACGCCGCAATGCTCAAATCGAGCGAAGCAAGAAAACTTGATGAACGGGCTGAAAATTTACGCGAGATTTTCATGACGCCCGCGACGCTTGTGCGACGGGGAGACGAGGCTGCTCTGTCTGGACCGATCGCCCTTTATGAGGCCATGAACGCCATCGGACGCAAGGGTCTTGCCATTCAGCGCTACAAAGGTCTTGGCGAAATGAACGCCGAGCAGCTTTGGGAGACAACCCTGGATCGCAACGCCCGTTCCCTGCTGCAAGTAAGAGTGAAGGAAGCGGCTGAAGCAGACGATATTTTCGTCAAGCTCATGGGCGATGTTGTTGAACCTCGTCGTGAATTCATCCAGGAAAACGCGCTTAACGTCGCCAATCTCGACGTTTAGGCGAGATGTCGTCACACTCATGCGCGCGCGTGCTGGTCTGCGTTGGCCCACAGTGCAATCGCAACAATGGCGGGCGACAATTATTGAGCGACCTGCAAAGGCTTGTTGAGGCGCGCTTTGCGTCGCAGCAGCAAGAAACGAAGATCGCCATCACAACGCGAGAGTGCCTGAGACTGTGCTCAAATAAGCCTGTAATGAGAGTGGAGCCCTGCGGCGACATTTATGACGCGGATCAGCTGGAGGCGCTGTTGCGGGATCTGAGCCTGACGATTGACGAGGCTCAAACAGGCTCCACGCCAGAAACTTCCCCGCCCGATCATGCGCCGCGCTGAATTTTTTCTGCTTTCATGCAATAAATGCGCATGGCTGCAATGATTCGTAACGCCTTCGACCCTGGCTTTGGTGTCTATGTCCATTGGCCCTTCTGCCTGTCGAAATGTCCCTATTGTGATTTTAACAGTCACGTCCGGCGCGGCGATGTCGACGAGGAGCGCTTTGTTGAAGCCTTCGGCGTTGAGCTTGCGCATCGCGCGGCCATGTCGCGCGGACGCGATGTGCGTTCTGTTTTCTTTGGCGGCGGCACGCCCTCTTTAATGTCGCCCTCAACGGTCGCCGCCATCCTTGAACAGATCGCAAGCAACTGGACGATTGCGCGCGACGCGGAAATTACGCTTGAAGCCAATCCAACCAGCGTGGAAGCCTCTCGTTTCCGGGGCTTTAAATCAGCAGGCATCAACCGCGTGTCGCTTGGCGTTCAGGCGTTAAACGACATTGACCTGAGAGAACTGGGCCGTCAGCATTCCGTTGCTGAAGCCTTGATGGCCGTCGACATCGCCAATTCTGTATTCGATCGCACCTCTTTCGACCTCATTTATGGCCGTGCGCAACAAACGCCCGCCGCCTGGCGGAAAGAGCTTGAGTTGGCGCTGACGCGACAACCCGAACATGTATCTTTGTATCAGCTCACCATTGAGCCTGACACGATGTTTGAGCGCATGGTGAAGGCTGGTAAAATGTCTGTGCCTGATGCAGACGCGCAGCGCGCTTTGTGGGATGTGACGCAGGAAGTCACAAATCGCTTTGGCTTGCCGGCTTATGAAGTCTCAAATCATGCGCGTCCTGGCGCGGAGTGTCGACATAATCTGATTTACTGGCGCTATGGCGAATATGCCGGCGTCGGCCCTGGCGCGCATGGACGTCTTGTGACGGCGCGCGGCAGACGCGCGCAGTCAACAGAACGCCATCCAGAAATGTGGCTGACATGCGTGGAAACAGAAGGCCACGGCCTTGTCGAAGATGAGCTCCTCAATACAGAACAGGAAGGCGACGAATTCCTCCTTATGGGACTTCGGCTGCGCGAGGGCATCGATCCGCAAAGATTTTTTCTCCTCACTGGAAAAAAACTCTCTCCATCGCGCATTAGCGAGCTCATCGGCGACGGGCTTGTTGAAGTGACAAGAGACAATCGTCTGCGTGTGAGTTCTGAAGGCTTTCCTGTGCTTGACGCCGTTGTTGCAGATCTTGCCGCTTAAGTCTCACACAATCTGGCAGTTTCTCGCGACGACACAACTGCCACGCCATTAGCCTTGACGCATCAAGAGGCGTCCTTGTCGAAAAATAATGCAAATGAGAGGATGTTGTGAGCGCAAGCGCCGCACACCAAGCCTTGCAATTCACGCTGCAAGTCTTCACACTCAATCATCAACATCTGGGAGGACGCAAATGACACGAGCGCGAAAATTAATCATGACAGGTTGCGCGACGTTGACGCTGCTCGCCAGTCTTGCCGCAGTAACGCCGGCGCAAGCCTGGTATCGCGGCGGATGGGGCGGCGGATGGGGATATCGCGGCGGCTATTATGGCGGTGGATGGGGCTATCCGCGCTACGGCTATGGCGGCGCAGGACTAGCTGGCGCAGCGATTGGGGCTGCGGTCGTTGGCGCGGCAATCGCAAACTCCAACCAATGCTATCATCATTACCCACGCTATGATCAGTGGGGTAATTTCATCGGCTACACCACAGGCGCCGGCCCCTGCTATTGAGACATTGAGAGTAAGGAAAAAATCATGACGCCACACTCGTTACATTCTTTGTTGCTGCGCGCGTCGATGGCGCTGGCGCTGGGGCTTTCTTGTTTGCCTGCCTATGCGCATGATGCAGAAAGCGGCGCTGAACATGCTGGAAAAAAATCAGCCATTCGTCCTGTTCCAGGCTTGAAAGGCTGCCTGCATCACATCGCGCATTATGATGAGTCTGGAAATTTTCTGGGCTATCGGACGGTAAAAGGACCTTGTCACTAAACAGTTGCTATTCTCCCATCGCCTGATCACCCAATTATGATCAGGCGATGGGTGCGTTGAATAAATTCCTTGAGGCGCTGTGATCCAAAATATTTAATGATCACTTGACTGTCTCGCGCATAGCAAGCGTCAACTTTTCGCCCCTCATATCTTTCCGTCCCAAAAGCTCGCGCAAAACATCATTGTCATGTGGAACTTTTATGCCAAAGCGCACGCTTCTTTCACTAGATGACCTAAAAGAGGCCAAACTTCTTTCGCCAGATGATGCGCAAAAACTAAATACGGTTGCACAGCGCTATAGCATTGCTGTGACGCCTGAAGTCGTCGCCCTGCTGAGCGACGCCGCCGCTCATGATCCAATCGCGCGCCAATTTCTGCCTGATGAACAGGAATTGCAGATAAAGCCGCAAGAATTAGCAGATCCAATTGGCGATGATGCGCATAGCCCCATTGCAGGCCTTGTTCATCGTTATGATGATCGGGTTTTGCTGAAGCTATTAACCGTGTGTCCCGTCTATTGCCGCTTCTGTTTTCGACGCGAGACTGTTGGACGCGGAAAAGGCGATTTATTGACGTTAGCGGAGATTGACGCGGCGCTCGATTATATTGCGCAACAGTCGCAGATTTCTGAGGTCATCTTGACGGGCGGCGATCCGATGATCCTCTCGCCGCATCGCATTGCGCATCTGACAAAAAAACTGGCGCAGATCTCTCATGTAGAAGTTTTGCGCGTTCATACGCGCACGCCAACAACTGCGCCTGAACGCGTCACACATGAATGGCTTGAGGCGCTGACGGCAAGCAATAAGGCGATTTTTCTTGCCCTTCACGTCAATCACGTCAGCGAATTAACAGCCAACGCCCGCCAGGCGATCGCGCGGATCAGAAAAGCTGACATTGCCCTTCTATCGCAAACCGTTCTCTTGCGCGGCGTCAATGATGACGTTGAGACGCTTATCCGTCTCATGCGCGCCCTCAAGGCCTTGCAGGTGAAGCCCTATTATCTCCATCATCCAGACCTTGCGCCGGGCACGTCGCATTTTCGCCTCAGCCTCACTCAGGGTCAAAAAATCTACGCCGAAATGTCACAACGCCTGACAGGCCTCGCGCTTCCCGCCTATGTTCTGGATCTGCCAGGAGGCCATGGCAAAATACGCATCTCAAAAGAGACGGTGGAAGAAGAACGTGTCGGCCTCTGGCGGATTAAGGATCGATACGGTCGCACGCATGCCTATCAAGACGATGTCTGATAAGAGGCAAAGCGCCCTAAGAATGACGCGATTGAGAGCGATGTTAAGAGACGGCTTTTTATGGAGATTTTTAAACGTGCGCGCCTTCACGCTTTTACTTGCCCTATGCTTCGTTGTCTTTGCGGCGCAACTTAGTCTTGGCGATGAAACAGGGCTCACCGTCGATCAAATTAATTTAAAACTTGATCGCAGCCGCGTCACGCTGGACGAGGCGCATAAAACGCTTGAAGACCCAAATCTGCCCGATCAAAGTCTTAGAAAATTACGCGAGCGCATTGATCCGCTGCGCGTGGAGTTGGAAAAAAATATCGACTGGCTGACGCCGCGCCTGGCCGCTGTCGACGCGCGCTTGAAAGAACTGGCGCCTGTGGCAAAACCAGCAGATCTACAAAATAAGCCGCCAGAACCACCCCCTGAGTCTTCCCTAAAAACACAAGCAGTCAAACCAACGCCTGCGCCTGCTTTAGCGCCAACAGGCAAAAACGATCGATCCTTCCTCTCGCCAAGCGTGCAAAATCGCGCGACGCAACAGCCGCGCTCTAACGCAGCGCCTGACGTTGCGCCGGCGCTGCCGTCCGCAGAAGCTTTGGTCAGCGCTGATCTCATTGAACAGCGCAAAATATTTGATGCAACGGACGCCACATTGAAGCGTGCACGCGTGATGTTGCTTGAAACAAAACAAATCTCCGTCACCATCGTGGCGCGCATGCGCGATTTATTCACCAAATCGCTTTTTTTACGAACGGATGGTTTCTTCTCGCCTAATCTATGGCGCGCCGCGCTTGCTGACGCGCCCTGGGTCTATGATCAGGCGCTGGCCTTCATGCAAGATCAGCGCGCGAATTTCATGTCGCGTCTGCAAGGAAAGAATGTTGAATTTTTATCAAGCGTTGCAAGCATCCTGCTAGCGATCCCGCCTGCCTTACTGCTGTCAAGACGCATTCTCAGACGTAAAGATTCAAATGGCGTCCCATCTAAAACCAGGCGCGCCGCCGTCGCCGGCTGGACGGCGCTTGTCGCCGCCGCCACGCCCGTCGCCGCAGCGCTGGCCCTGGGTTACGCGCTTAAATATTTTGATCTTCTTGATCCAGCTGTCGAGCCCATTTGGGAGACGCTCTTTGACAGCGTCGCGCGCATTGCATTCATACACGCCATCGCCATTGGCGTTTTCGCGCCGCTGCATCCCAAATGGCGCCTCATTGATCCTGACGATCGACGGGCGCGCGTTTATGTGCGCCTGTTAACCTGCGCCGCGCTGATTATCTCAACGACAAGAATAATCGAACAAATTGAAGCCATCGTCCAAGCCAGCGTTCAAACCGTCATCATCACACGCGGCATTGGCGTTATGCTCATCTCTATTTTAATTTCCTATCCTTTGCTCAGACTTCCCTCCGGCCAAGCTGCGGATCAGCAATTAGGGCATATGAGTTATGAGGGTCGAGATTGGATTGCGCTTGGGCGCTTTATCAGCATCTTTGCACTCATTGTTATTTTTACCTGTTGCGGCTTAGGCTATGTAACATTTGCAAATTTTCTCATCCTTCAAACCGGATGGATTGGCGCAGTCGCCTTCATTCTTTATGTGACGACAACGCTGGCGGCCAGCGGCGCAGAGACAGCCCTTTCCCCCAATAATTTTTTTGGTCGCAATCTCACGCGCGGCCTTGGCGTGCGACATGATCAACTCGCGCCATTTGGCGTGTTGTGCGGCGGCGTGCTGACTGTGATTGCCTGTTTTATCGCTGTGCTGCTTGTCTTGGCGCCATGGGGATATCAATCAAATGATTTTCTTGCCAATTTCGTTGCTGCTTTTTTTGCGCTTAAAATTGGCGATGTCACCATATCGCCCTCAGGCGTCGGCGGCGCCATCTGTGTCTTTGCAGGCTTTCTCATCGCCACTCAGGCAATAAGACGATGGCTCGACACACGCCTGTTGCCGTTAACACGGCTGGATAATGGCTTTAAAAACTCCATCAGCGCCACGCTCGGCTATATTGGCTTCATTGTCGCAGCAGCAATGGCCCTGTCTTATGTGGGCATTGGTTTTGATAAACTCGCAATTGTTGCCGGCGCGCTGTCGGTCGGCATTGGTTTTGGCCTACAATCTATCGTCAATAATTTTGTCTCCGGCCTCATTTTACTTTGGGAGCGGGCTATTCGCGTTGGCGATTGGGTCGTTCTTGGCGATGAACAAGGCTATGTTCGGCGCATTAATGTGCGCTCAACAGAAATTGAAACCTTTGATCGCGCGACGATGATTGTTCCAAATTCCAATCTCGTGACCGGCGTTGTTAAAAACTGGCTCCGCGGCGATAGAATTGGACGCATTAAAATTGCGCTGGCGCCCAGCGCCGCGACAAACCCAGAAACCGTGCGCGATATTATGTTGGCCGCCGCCCGGGCGCAGGACAATGTTTTGCGTGTGCCGGCGCCGCAAGTCATGTTGCTTGGCATGGAGCCAACAAGCTTTAAGTTTGAACTTTGGTGTTATGTCGAGGATGTCGAAAAATCCTCGCGGGTGCGCAGCGATCTGCATTTTGATCTCTATCGGCGCTTGAAAGAAGCTGGCGTAGACATCGCCGCCGCCGCAACCCCGGCGCCCACAACAATCTTGCAGATACCAGATCTTGATAAGCTTGCCGCAGTCGCAGCGAGCGCCCTTACGCTTGGCTCAGCATATTCCGATCAAGACACAGCTGCTGACGCCGCGCCCCAACAAGCAAGCGACGCCGCTGTTGAGATATTAACGCCTGCGCCACAAACAGCGACTGAAGAATAATATCTCACCTGTAAGAGTTTATTTTATTCCCCCTCTATAAGGCGCATGCTAAGGGGAGAATTTCCGCCCTCTCCTAGGAATGTGCCTTGCGCCATGTCTGACGTCATCACGCGTTTTGCTCCCTCTCCAACCGGCTTTCTTCATATTGGCGGCGCGCGCACAGCGCTGTTCAATTGGCTTTATGCGAAACGTCATGGCGGCAAGATGTTGCTGCGCATCGAAGACACAGATCGCGAACGCTCAACACAAGCCGCGATCAGCGCAATTATTGACGGCATGAAATGGCTTGATCTCGACTGGGACGGCGAGATTATCTATCAATTTTCGCGCGCCGCGCGACATCAGGAAGTTGCAAGAGACTTGCTGGCGAAAGGCAAAGCCTATCCATGTTACGCCTCACAAAGCGAACTCGATCAGATGCGCGAAATTGCGCGCGCGGAAAAACGCCCGCCCCGCTATGACGGTCGCTGGCGCGACCGCGATCCAAGCGAGGCGCCGCCCAATGTCGCGCCTGTCATCCGTCTCAAAGCGCCTTTGGAAGGCGAAACGATTATCAATGACGCCGTGCAAGGACGCGTCGTCTTCCCCAATAAGGATATTGACGATTTTGTGCTGCTGCGCTCGGACGGCACGCCAACCTATATGCTGGCTGTTGTTGTGGACGATCATGATATGGGCGTTACAAATATTATCCGCGGCGATGATCATCTCACCAATGCCGCGCGCCAGACGCATATTTACCAAGCGCTCGATTGGCAAACGCCCGCCTTTGCCCATATTCCCCTTATTCATGGGGCTGACGGCGCCAAACTTTCTAAAAGACATGGCGCGCTTGGCGTCGACGCCTATCGTGAGATGGGATATTTGCCGCAGGCGCTGCGCAACTATTTGGTCAGGCTTGGATGGAGTCAGGGCGACAAAGAGTTTTTTAGCCTTGATGAGATGATTGAGGCCTTTGATCTTTCACAAGTGCATCGCTCGCCGGCACGATTTGATTTCGCAAAACTTGAAAATATGAATGGCCATTATCTTCGCGATAGCGATGATGAGGCGCTGCTTAAGACGCTAATTGACACATTGCCCTATCTGCCAAACGGTCCGGCGCTCTTGCAGGCGCTTGATGAGAATAAGCGCCAACAGCTGCGTGCGGCCTTGCCTGGATTAAAAGCGCGGGCCAAGACGCTCAATGAATTGATCGATGGCGCCAGTTTTATTTTTACGCCGCGTCCGCTGCCGCTTGATGAAAAAGCCGCTCAGATCCTGTCCGCGCAGGCGCGTGCGCGATTAGGCGCGCTGGCGCCAAAACTCGCTGAGCTGCCGCAATGGTCGGCGAGCGCCACAGAAGCGGTTGTGCGTGAGGTCGCTCTTGCGCTTGACGTCAAGCTTGGGGATCTCGCGCAACCCATTCGCGCCGCGCTCACCGGCCGCGCCACCTCGCCCGGCATTTTCGATGTGCTGGAGATCCTTGGACGCGATGAAAGCCTTGCTCGGATCAAAGATCAATCAGAGACAGGCGCTGCTTAAAATTTTGTCGCGCACAGGCATGCATGCGCCCAGCAGACAGGCGAACAGCAAACTTTGTCGGCTTGACAGAGCCTGCGGTTAATATAGCTTTTGTGCAGCGCACAAGAGGCTTCTTCACGGGGCGTTTGTGTTTGCTACGCAGCCCTGCCGACGACGCGACGCAACTTCTTGTGTCGCACGCGCTCCTCCCCGCGGCGCCCTTGCCGCACGCCGTCCGCTCAAGCTGCTGAAAAGGGATCATAATGGTCGAACATAAGGCTAGCTTGACGGTCGACGGCAAAGCGATCGATTTACCTTCTCGCGACGGCACATTAGGCCCCAGCGTTCTCGACATCCGGCATCTTTATGCCGAGACGGAGATGTTCACCTTCGACCCAGGCTTCACCTCGACAGCTTCTTGCGAGTCGAAAATTACCTTCATTGACGGCGACGCCGGCGTATTGCTCTACCGCGGCTATCCCATTGACCAACTCGCCGAACATGGCGACTTTCTCGAAACTTGTTATCTGTTGCTTTATGGCGAACTGCCCTCAGCGGCTGAAAAAGCCAATTTCGATTATCGCATTACGCGCCATACCATGGTGCATGAACAGATGGCGCGCTTCTTCCAAGGCTTCCGCCGCGACGCGCATCCAATGGCAGTTATGGTCGCCTCTGTTGGCGCGCTCTCCGCCTTCTATCATGACTCAACAAATATCGCCGATCCTGTTGAACGCATGGTCGCGTCGACGCGCATGATTGCAAAGATTCCAACGCTTGCGGCGATGGCCTATAAATATTCCGTTGGCCAGCCTTTCGTTTATCCAAAGAATGATCTTGATTACACTTCAAATTTCTTACGCATGTGTTTCGCCGTTCCCTGCGAGGAATATAAAGTCAATCCTGTCTTAGCGCGCGCGCTCGATCGTATTTTTATTCTTCACGCCGATCACGAACAAAACGCCTCAACATCAACCGTCAGACTATCTGGATCTTCCGGCGCCAATCCTTTTGCCTGTATTGCAGCTGGCATTGCCTCTCTTTGGGGGCCCGCACATGGCGGCGCTAATGAGGCTGTGCTGAAAATGCTGGGCGAAATTGGAACTGTTGAGCGCATTCCGCAATTTATTGCGCGCGCAAAAGATAAAAACGATCCCTTCCGCTTAATGGGCTTTGGCCATCGCGTTTATAAAAATTACGATCCGCGCGCCAAAATCATGCAACGCACGACGCGCGAAGTGCTGAATGAACTTGGCGTCAAGGATCCTTTGCTTGATGTCGCTCTTGAGCTGGAGCGCATTGCGCTGTCAGATGACTATTTCATCGAAAAGAAACTCTATCCCAACATCGATTTCTATTCAGGCATCACCTTAAAGGCCATGAATTTTCCTGTCGCGATGTTCACTGTGCTCTTCGCCGTGGCGCGCACCGTCGGCTGGATCGCGCAATGGAAAGAAATGATTGAGGATCCAGGATCAAAAATCGGCCGACCGCGTCAGCTTTACACAGGCGAGAAACGTCGCGACTATATTCCAATGTCGAAGCGATAATCCGCCCTAGGCCTATCAAAGTGACAACTGCGTCACTTTAGTCACAATCTGATCTACCCAAGTCCAGGCTCTTTGGATTAGATGCAGCCCTGTCGCTTGAGCGCGCGGGGCCCCATGTCGCAGTTATCTCATCTAATGTTTGAAGCGCGCGCTGCTGCCGAGAGTCTGTCTGACTTTATGTCAGGCGGACGCCTTCGGCTGGGCGTGACAGGTCTCTCGCGCGCCGGAAAAACTGTTTTTATCACCGCCCTGGCGCATCAGCTCACACGCGCCCACGCCGTTCAGCAAAACAAACAGCTGCCTTTGTTTCGGGCCATGGCCGAGGGTCGCCTGCGCGCCGGCCATCTCGATCCCCAGCCCGACTATAGCGTGCCCCGTTTCGCCTATGAGGAACATCTCCTCGCGCTGACGGGGCCTTCCCGTCACTGGCCGCATTCAACGCGGCGCGTTTCCGAATTGCGCGTCTCCATCGATTATGACTCGCATCTTTGGTCAAAGCGTCGAATGGGGAAAAAAACGCAGCATCTGGATATTGATATTGTGGATTATCCAGGCGAATGGCTGCTGGATTTACCGCTCCTCTCCAAGTCCTTCTCGCAATGGTCGCAAGAAACCTTATCGGCGGCGAGCGCCGAAGCGCGCAGTCCAATTGCCAATGATTGGCGTAAAGAAACAGCCGCTATTGATCCAAAGTCACGTTATGACGAGGAGACGGCGCAAAAACTCACGCGCCTGTTTACCGCCTATCTCGCCCAAGCCAAGACGGAACGCTTTGCGCTCTCAACCCTGCCGCCAGGCCGCTTTCTGATGCCTGGGGATCTTGAAGGCTCTCCCGCGCTCACCTTCGCCCCGCTGCCTGTCACCCAAGACGAGGACTTGCCCCATCGCAGTTTTGGGCGCGAAATGGCGCGGCGCTATGACGCCTATAAAAGCCAGATTGTGCGTCCCTTTTTTCAAGACCACTTTGCGCGTCTCGACCGCCAAATCGTTCTCATTGATACGCTTGCCGCTCTTAATTCCGGTCCAGAGGCGGTGCGCGATCTGGAAACTGCTCTTGCGGACGTATTGATGGCGTTTCGCACCGGCCGCAGCACGCTTCTGTCCTCCATGTTTCGACCAAAAATTGATAAAATACTCTTTGCCGCGACCAAGGCGGATCACCTTCATCACACAAGCCATGATCGCCTTGAGGCCGTTCTCAGGCTCCTCACCAGCCGCGCCATCGCGCGGGCGGAAGGGGTTGGCGCAAAGATTGGCGTTATTGCCCTAGCGGCGGTGCGCGCCACCCGCGAGGCGGTGGTGCGTCATGAGGGCGAACAGCTCATGGCCATTGTCGGAACGCCTCTGGCGGGTGAGCGGATCGGCTTGGAAGCCTTTGACGGCGAGTCTGAGGGCGCCATCTTTCCCGGAGACCTGCCGCAAGACCCCAAAGAGCTGTTTGAGGGCGCGGCGCTGGGGCTCAGCGACGATGAGGCTGAGTTCCGCTTTCTCAAATTTCGGCCGCCTATTGCGAAATTTGGCGATGACGCCCAGCCCCTGCCTCTGCCCCATATCCGCATGGATCGGGCGATGGAGTTTTTAATTGGCGACAGACTTGCCTGAAGCCTGGCCGCAGGCGCTCGACAAGCGCCCGCACATCCTGTATTGAACCGCCCTCAACTAAAACAAGCGTTCCGAAACGCTCGTCGGCCTCGCGGCTAAGACGAAACGGCAAAGGCAATCTGATGCATATCATTGAACAACTTGAGGCTGAACAGGCCGCCAAGCTCTCTGCTGGCAAGACAATCCCCGATTTTCGTCCAGGCGACACGGTTGTCGTCAATGTGAAAGTCAAGGAAGGCGAGCGCAGCCGCGTTCAGGCCTATGAGGGTGTGGTGATCTCACGCCAAGGCGGCGGTCTCAACGAAAGCTTCACAGTCCGCAAAATTTCTTATGGCGAAGGCGTTGAACGCGTATTCCCCATTCATGGGCCTTTGATCGACTCGATCAAGCTCACGCGTCGCGGCAAAGTCCGTCGCGCCAAATTATATTATCTGCGTGATCGTCGCGGTAAGTCAGCGCGTATCGCTGAGCGCATCGACACGAAGCCAAAGGCTGAAAAATAATCAGCTGACGCATCGTCCCGCTTTCATCAATCGCCCGTAGCCAGTGCTGCGGGCGTTTTTGATTTTAAGCGGCGCTTCTGAGCGGCGCATTTAAAATCCAGCGATGGCCAAAGGGATCTTTCAAGGTAGCGTAACGCGTGCCCCAAAAAGAGTCGGTGGGCTGCGTTTCGATTTTTGCGCCAAGCTTTGAGGCGCGCTGACACGTCTCATCGACGTCTTTCGCCATGTCATACTCAAGACTGATGGAAACAGTCGCAATATCTCCCATGACAGGGATGCGCGTTTGACCTAATTCTGGAAAAAAATCCGAGAGCATGACAGAGCCGTCATTGATGATTAACTCGCAATGCGCCACGCGCAAACCATCAAGTGACGGCATATAGGCGCGTTGACGGGCGTTAAAGGCGCCTGTGTAAAATGCAATGGCCGCAGCCGCGGGACTAACGGTTAGATAAGGCGCTACTCTTGGACGGCTCATGCACTCTCCTCTTGCGGCGCGTCCAATGGATCGCCCCATTCCTTACGTTTCATTTTATCATAACGAGACTTATCGCGTCGCGGCGTGAAAGTCTCAGCAATTCCATGCGCAGAACAAATCCGGGCAATAATGCCGGGCTTGGTTGCGCGTGGGCGCGCAATGAGCCGACCGTAGCGCGGCGCGCTCACGCGCCCAACAATGAGATATGAAAATTTTTCATCCTCAAAAGGCGCAACGCCATCTTTAAGCAATCGATGGTCTTTGGAGCGCGGCACGCGCGCAAAAAAGTGACACCAGTCATTTATCAAGGGGCAAGGCGCATCATGCGGACAAGGAGCCAGAACATGGCCGCCTTGCGCAGTGAGATGATCGCGCATGCGCATGAGCCGCGCATAGTCACGCGTTGTGCCGGGCTCGACAATGATCAAGACGCCGTTATCAAGACCGCGCCAATAGGTCTCAACCGTCGCCAGCAAACTGTCGTCGGCAAGTTCTGTAAAACTATATGCTGCGATGGCGAGGTCTGCGCCCTGTATGTCTGGCGGCGGCGCGCGCATGTCGCAGTGAGAGATAAACGCCTGTTTGAGGGCGCCAACGCTGCTTTCTTCCGCAAGATGACGCGCAAGATCAAGAAAAACAGGACTGTGATCGAGCAGGAGAATGGATTCTAACTCCGGCCAATGACGTAAGGCGGCATAGGAGGCCGCCCCTAGCCCACAGCCAATGTCGATCAGCCGGCGCGGAACAAACACCGGCAAAACATCGCTTAATTGCGTCAAGACCGCCGAAACCGCAGCAAAGGTCGCCGGCATGCGGGTCAGCGCATAGGCAAAGGCGTCCGCCTCGTCTTGAATAGACTCAAGGCTCGTTTTATGAGCGCGGTAACGCTCTGAGAGCTGCTGGGCGCGCATGCGCAGGACCTGCCTGGAGCGCCCTTCCAGCCGCGCCTGCAGGGCGGCGGCCAGACCTTCAGGCATTTGGGGAGAACCACCGCTCATCTTCACCTTAATGCGGGCCTGCGCAGGGCTTATACTCTTCCATGCGGCTTGCGTTACGAGTAGAACAGCCCCACCTCACGCTCGATGAAGCAATAAGCCTAAAGGGATATGAAGACATGGTCGCCACTTCTACCGCGCCACGCACGCTCTATGACAAGATCTTCGACGATCACGTTGTTGATCGTCAAGATGACGGCGCCTGTCTGCTCTACATCGACCGTCATCTCATTCACGAAGTAACGAGCCCGCAGGCTTTTGAAGGGTTGCGTATGGCTGGACGCCGCGTGCGCGCGCCTCAAAAGACGCTTGCCGTTGTCGATCACAATGTCCCAACAACTGACCGCTCACAGCCGATTACCGATCCTGAAAGCAAGGCGCAAATTGAACAGCTCGCTCAAAACGCAAAAGATTTTGGCGTTGAATATTACAATGAGCATGATCATCGTCAGGGCGTTGTTCATATTGTTGGACCTGAACAAGGCTTCACTTTGCCTGGCATGACAATTGTCTGCGGCGACAGCCATACCTCAACCCATGGCGCCTTTGGCGCATTAGCCCATGGCATTGGCACCTCAGAGGTTGAACATGTGCTCGCGACACAAACGCTGATCCAAAAAAAAGCAGCGAATATGTTGGTGCAAGTCGACGGCAAACTTGCCGATGGCGCAACGGCAAAAGATATTATTCTTGCGATCATCGGTGAGATTGGCACAGCAGGCGGCACCGGACATGTGATCGAATATGCTGGCGACGCCATCCGCGATCTCACGATGGAAGGTCGTATGACAGTGTGCAACATGTCGATTGAAGGCGGCGCGCGCGCGGGCCTTGTCGCGCCAGATGAAAAAACTTTTGCTTATTTGAAAGATCGTCCCAAATCTCCCAAAGGCGATCAGTTTTTAGCCGCGCAAAAATATTGGGAGACGCTTTATTCTGATGAGGGCGCGCATTTCGACAAAATTATTCGTCTCAACGCCGCAAGCTTACCGCCAATCGTAACATGGGGCACATCGCCTGAAGACGTTGTGCGCATTGACGGCGTTGTTCCAGATCCAACAACGGCGAAAACGCCACAAAAACGCGCCGCTATTGAACGCGCGTTGGAATATATGGGCCTTAAAGGCGGCGAGCGCATGACGGATATAGAAATCAATCGCGTCTTTATCGGCTCCTGCACAAACGGACGGATTGAAGATTTGCGCGCAGCCGCAAAAATAATCGACGGCAAGAAAGTTCATGCCCAGGTCAGCGCTATGATTGTGCCAGGCTCAGGCCTTGTGAAGGCGCAAGCGGAAGCCGAAGGATTAGATAAGATTTTTCTTAATGCTGGCTTTGAATGGCGTGAACCCGGATGCTCAATGTGTCTGGCGATGAATCCAGATCGCTTGGCGCCAGGCGAACGCTGCGCATCAACCTCCAATCGTAATTTTGAAGGCCGTCAGGGCTTCAAGGGCCGCACGCATCTTGTCTCGCCGGCAATGGCGGCGGCGGCGGCGATTGCCGGGCGCTTTGTTGACGTGCGCAACTGGCCGTCATGATAACAAATTAACTCAACCGCCATGATGATGCGGGCGCCGCTTGAGCTATCGCTTCAGCGCGCCGCCTCTCATCGCCACGGGCTCCCAGAGCACCTGTTCAATATGCGCGGCATGCGTTGCTAACATCACTAAACGATCGAAGCCCAATGCGACGCCGCTTGCTGGCGGCATGCGCGCCAGCGCCGCCATAAAATCTGGATCGATCGGATACTCTTCTTGATAGATGCGCTTCTTCTCGCGCATTTGCGTCTCAAAGCGGTTGCGCTGCTCATCAACATCGGTGAGCTCAACAAAGCCATTAGCAAGTTCAACGCCGCAAACATAAAGCTCAAAGCGATCAGCAAAGCGGGGATCATCTGGCTTGGCACGCGCGAGCGCGGCTTCACTTACCGGATAATCAATCAAAAATACTGGTCGCTGATGACCAAGATAAGGCTCCACTTTAGCCGCAAGAATTTTACTAAAGAGATCTGACCAATTATCATCTTGCGCAACGCGCAGTCCATGTTTTGAGGCCGCCTGCGCCAGCCCATCGCGATCTTGCAACAAGGGCTGCAGCTCAATGTCTGCATAACGCAAAAAAGCCTCGCAGACGCTGATTGTCTCAGGAGAGGCAAAAGCATCGCAAATATTTGTGCGCCAAGATAAGTTTGACGCCTCAATGGCGCGCGCAGCCTGCGCTAAAAGGCCCGCGCAATCCGCCATCAGCGCCTGCACGCCCGACTCAACGCGATACCACTCCAACATTGTAAATTCTGGATGATGCAAAGGCGTGCGCTCTCTATTGCGAAAGGCGCGCGCCAGCGTAAATAGTCGCCGCTCGCCAGCCGCCAGCAGCTTTTTGCAGGCAAACTCAGGCGAACTATGCAAAAACAGACGACTGCTCTCACCCGACACATCAATGAGCTCAGTCGCAAAAGCAGAAATATGGGTCTCATTGCCGCCGGAAAACTGCAGGATCGCCGTTTCGACCTCATTGAATTCTAAGGCGTCAAAAAATTGACGGGTCGCCTGGATGATCTTTCGGCGCGCCTGCAAAAAGGGCTGTCGCTGCGCATAAGCGTCTTGATCCCACCAGGGCGATGAGGGCGTCATAAAGCCTCCAAAACCGCCCCGGATTGCCGGCGCGCAAGAAATATGATCTTTCCCCGTCCATAGACCAGCCGGCGTTGATCCGGCAATCAATCATAATTGGTTCAAGCCAGACAGAAGGAAGCGCGCCGTGAAAGTTATCGCCAGTTCAATCCGCAAAGGCAATATTATCGAGCGGGAGGATGGCCAGCTTTATGTCGTTCTCACCGCAGAGAGCTTCTTTCCTGGCAAAGGCACGCCGACAACGCAGATTGATATGCGTCGCCTCTCAGACGGCGTGAAAGTTTCCGATCGCTACAAGACAACAGAACAAGTCGAACGCGCTTTCGTCGAAGATATGGATTTTACCTATCTCTACAGCGATGACGACGGCCACCATTTCATGAATCAGCAAAGCTTTGAGCAAGTGCAGGTTCCAAGCGAGGTGATTGGCGATCAAGCGCAGTGGCTGCAGGAGAACATGGTCTGCATTCTGTCTATCTTCAACGGCACGCCGGTCGCCATTCAATTGCCGCCCCGCGTCACGCTCGAAATTGTTGAAACAGAGCCTGCCATGAAGGGACAGACAGCCTCCTCTTCCTATAAGCCGGCGAAACTTTCAAATGGCGCAAGAGTGATGGTCCCACCCCACATTCAAACCGGCACGCGCGTTGTTATCCAGACGGAAGACAGCGCCTATGTCGAACGCGCCAAGGATTAATTGCGCTCAGAATACTGGCGCGCTGCTTAAGCTTTGGAAAGAAACAAGCGAAGTTTGCGCGTCAGCCTTGCCGTGTCTTTTAACGCGCATTCCCAAACAACGAGTCGACGCCAGCCTTGCGCAAGAAGCGCAGCCTCATGCTGTGCGTCACGCGCCTGATTGCGCATAATTTTACGCCGCCAATAATCCGCATTTGTTTTTGGCGCCCGCGCCCCGCGTGCGCAGTCATGACCATGCCAGAAACAGCCATGCACAAAAATAACACGCCGGCGGCCAATATAGACAATATCTGGCTTGCCCGGCAGTTCTGCGCGATGAAGGCGATAGCCTGGCGCAAATTGTCTCAAGATGCGACGCACCGCGCGTTCAGGGCTGGTGTCTTTTGATTTCACAGCGCGCATTATCGCTGATCGGCGCGCTGCCTGTTGTAAATTAGGCGGCAAGGCTGCCGCCATTTGCGCGCAAAAGCGGCTCCAACACAAAGGCGGCAAGATGACGAACGACAGGCGCAACAACGCCGTCTCCCGTCAAATGATAGGCGTCAGTATATTTTGGCGGTAGAATATATGTGTCGGGCAGTCCCATTAAGCGCGCTGACTCGCGCGCTGATAATAAGCGCGCGCGCACGCGCTCTTGTTCAACGAGTAAAATATATTGTCGGCTTGATCCACCCGCCGGCGTGCGCAAACAACCAGCAAGATCATCAAACCGCACTTCAGCCCGCTGAACTTTAACGCCGTTTTCCTTGCGTGTGCGTCGATAAAGCGCGCCAATCTGTCTTAGTCCTGACTGACGCGCCAGATGAACTTTTTCAAGATTAGCTGGCGTCATCATGTCCAGCAATGCTTGGGTCTGATCATCACTGCGCCATGCCGGCTGATCGCAGGCAATATCAATAATATCTTGTAACGACATGTTTCTGATTGGCGGCTCAGGCAAGCGCCACCAGATCCAATTGGCCTGTATCGACGACGCCAATCTCTTATAGGCTTTATGCAAGGCGCTTGGATGAAAAATACCCTCTGTGCATTGCGCACGCAGTGACGATGACACGATCAGATCCTGATGTGCGGCAATAAAAAAAAGGCGCGGTCGCGACTGCGGCACAAAAAGCGCCGCATCAAGGACAAAGGCGCCAAAAGAATAATTTTCCTGCGCAAAGGCCTCACACAGCCGGGTGAAATCCGTCCCGCCATTGGCCGTGAGCGCGCCGCAAACATTTTCCAACACAATTGTTTTTGGCGCTCTATTTTCCTGCGCAAGATTTTGAACGAGGCGCCAGAACGGCCAAAAGCTGCCAGAGCGCGCGCCTTCAAGTCCAGCCCCCATGCCTGCAAGAGATAAATCCTGACAGGGAAAAGATCCCCACATCAAATCCGCCCGGCCTGGCGTCTGAGCTGTGCTAAGCGCGCGCACATCGCTTAAATGAAAAACATCGTCGCCCCAGTTGGCGCGATAGCTGCTTGCTTTTTTTGGATCCATATCATTGGCGAAAACGCAGCGCCATCCTGGACCAAGACCAGCGCGCGCCATGCCGCCGCCTGCAAAAAATTCATAAAAAACCGGCTTGTCCATCAGCTCCACCGCGCCGCAGACTTAAATCTTCGTCGCTCATAACAAAATCGAGCGCGCCGTCTCGCTCAGACCGAGACGACCATGACATGCACAATGGGTTTCTTTCCCCAAACCATATTAACGGCGCTGCGCACAGAGCGCTCGAGCGCAGTCGAGATCGTATCCGCATCGCGTCGACGCTGACGCGGCAATCCCTCAAAAGTCGCAAATAAGGCCTCGTCGATAACCGACCCCATTTCCTCGCCAGCTTTGCCCCTTGAGGGCACGCCGGCGAAAACGACGTCTGGATCGCCAACCATGTCGCCTTTTTTATCAACAGCGAGCGCAATTGAAATAACGCCCGCAAAAGAAAGCTTATTGCGTTCGCGGATTGCCCCGTCATTTTCAGTTAAAATAACGTCGCCATCCTTATAGAGACGACCATTGGGCGTTTCGCCGATAACGCCTGGCACGCCAGGCGCTAGTCGCACAAGCGTGCCGTTGCGCGCCGGCGCGACATGTTCAACGCCATGCGCTTTAGCAAAGATTGCATGTTGCGTGAGGTGATGCGCCTCGCCATGAACAGGAACGGATGTTTTTGGTCGAACCCAGTCATACATTTGCGCAACATCGCCGCGACGCGGATGACCCGAGCAATGCACCAGATGATCATGATCTGTGATCACCTCTGCGCCAAGATTGCATAAATTATTAATCAGGCGATGTACTTCACGCGTATTGCCAGGAATTGTGCGTGAGGAAAAAATAACGCGATCGCCGGCCACTATTTTGATTGCAGGATGATCATTATTTGATGCACGCGCCATAGCGGCGCGCATCTCTCCTTGAGAGCCCGTTGCAATGATCAATGTCTTTTCACGCGGCAAGGCTTGAAGCAATTCTACGCCATGAAAGCCCGGCAGACCATCAAGATAGCCGCATTCGCGCGCGACCTGGATCACGCGGTCCATCGCGCGGCCCGCCACCACAACGGTTCTGCCACAAGACATGGCGGCCTCCGCCAAGGCGCGCAACCGCGAAACATTCGACGCGAAGGTTGTCACAATCACGCGGCCCGTTGCTTCTGCAATGAGCGCTTTGAGCGTGCGCGCAACTTCTCCTTCAGAAAAACTCGCGCCCTCGCGCAAGATATTTGTTGAATCGCAAATCAGCGCCATGACGCCTTCATCTCCCAAGGCGCGAAAACGCGCCTCGTCGATGCGTGAGGTAACGCCGGGCTCTGGATCAATCTTCCAATCGCCAGTGTGAATCACCAGTCCAAGAGGCGTGCGAATGGCAAGCGAACAGGCTTCTGGAATTGAATGCGCAACAGCGACATATTCAATATTAAAGGGCTCAAGATTAATTGGCGCGCCAACATGCGCCGGGGTGATGATAATATTTGGCGCGCCAGGCTCATTGAGGCGACGCAGCTCTAAAAGGCCTGAGGCAAAACGCGTTGCATAAACTTTGCACTTGAGGCGCGGCCAAAGCGCGGCGAGCGCGCCAATATGATCTTCATGGGCATGGGTGATGCAGATGCCCACAAGATCTCTTTTGATTTTTTCAACAAAACTAATGTCTGGATAAATGACATCAACGCCAGGCAAATCAGGGCCAGGAAATCCCATGCCGCAATCAACCATCAGCCATTTGCGAGATTTCGGCGGCCCATAACCATAAAGCGCAAGATTCATCCCAATCTCGCCCACGCCCCCTAAAGGAGCAAATACGAGATCTGCCTCAACACTCATCATGCGCGCATCTCCGTTGATACTGGACGCGGCCCAAGAAGAACGTCGCCCGCCTCAATGATGCGGGGGCCATGTGGCGTCGCCAAAACAAGACGACCATCTTTATCAATCGTCTCAAACTTACCTGTAACCGTTTCTTGTCCCAAAACAATGCGGATTGTTTCTCCCAATCCGGCGGCCGCGCCAAGCCATTCATCGCGAATAAGCGCAAAGCCAGCGCCATGTCGCCAAAGATCAAGGGTCTGGGCTAGCGTTTGCGTGAGGGCGCGAAAGAATTGCGCCGCATCTGGCGCAGGCGTGAGAAGCTCTGCGAGGGCTTTTGTTGGCGTTTCTAACCCCTTGGGAGCCTCAGCGCAGTTAACGCCAATGCCAATGATGGCGACAGAAAGCTGCGGCTGACGCGCATCGCCCGTTGGCACGGCGACATTCTCCAGCAGGACGCCGCCAAGTTTCGCGCCAAGATAGACAAGATCATTTGGCCATTTGAGCGCAACATCCCGCACGCAGGGCGCAAGCAAGCGCAATGCTTTGATCGTCGCAACGCCCACGACAAATCCAAGCTGTGGCGCAAGCGTCATATCGATCTGATCGCTGACGATCAAACTCGCATGGAGATTTCCCTGCGCAGAAACCCATTGGCGCCCCAGACGCCCCCGCCCCTTGGTCTGGCGCTTGGCGACGATCCAGAGCGGTCCCCGCTCGCCGGCGTCTATAAGACGCCGCGCTTCATCATTGGTTGAATCGACCTCATCAAGATCGAGCAGGCGATAGCCCTGTGCGCGCGCAACCCTATCAAGCTCCACACGCGCGGCCTTTAAAATAGTGATTTCGCCGCAACGCCAGCCGCATCCAGAATTGGCGTAGGAAAGATCCAAAAGATTAGCAAACTAATGGTCGATAAAGCCAAAATTGCGCGTAGTGAAAAAGGCGAAGGATCAAAACGCGGCGCCGGATCGTCAAAATACATAATCTTGACGACGCGCAGATAATAGAAAGCGGCAACAGCGCTCGCCAGAACGCCAACCACGGCGAGCGGATAAAGCCCAGCGTCCACAGCGGCAAGCAACACATAATATTTTGCAAAGAATCCGGCGAGCGGCGGAATGCCGGCAAGAGAGAACATCAGCATCGCCAGGAAAAAAGCCATCAATCCATTGGTACGCGACAGGCCAGAGAGATCGGCAATATTCTCAACAGATCTGCCCTCAACGCGCATCGACAAGATCGCTGCAAAGGCGCCAAGCGTCATCACAAGATAAATAGCAAGATAGATCGCCACGCCTCTAACGCCAATCTCATTGCCAGCGGCAAGACCAATGAGCGCAAAGCCCATATGACCAATGGAGGAATAGGCCATCAGACGTTTGATGCTGGTTTGACCAATCGCGGCAAAAGAACCAAGCAGCGTTGAGGCGATTGCGAGAAAGATGATGATCTGACGCCACTGCTGCGTCGCGCCTGGAAAAGCGATGATCACAACGCGCACCGTGACCGCTACTGCCGCCGCTTTTGCCGCTGAGGCGAAAAACGCCGTCACTGGCGTTGGCGCGCCCTCATAAACGTCAGGCGTCCACATATGAAAAGGAGCCGCCGACATTTTAAACGCCAGTCCGGCCATGACAAAGACAAGGCCAAAGACCACGCCGATGGGGGCAGAAGAGGAAACAACATTGGCGATACCGGCAAATGACACCGTGCCGGCAAAGCCATAGAGCAAGGATGCGCCATAAAGCATCATACCGGACGATAAGGCGCCAAGCACAAAATATTTTAAACCAGCCTCTGACGCACGCCCGTCTTCGCGCGCAAAGGCCGCCATGACGTAAAGCGCCAGCGACATGAGCTCAAGCCCAAGATAAAGGGCGATGAGATTATTTGCTGAGATCAACAGCATCATGCCAAGCGTCGAAAGAATAATAAGGATGGGATATTCAAATTTTTCCAATCCTGCGCGCTGTAAATAATCAACGGACATGAGGATGGAAACAAGCGCTGCGCTGAGCGCGAGCACCTTCATGAATCTGGCAAAGCCGTCATCAATATAGGCGCCGTCAAAGACGCTCATATCCGGCTTCACAGACAACACGATGGAAACAATCGCTAATCCCAGCAACGCCACCGCAAGCTCATCAACAAGCGCAAAGCCGCGTTCGCCGCGCCAGGCGCCTATGGCCAGCAACGCCATAACGCCAACCGCCAATATGGTTTCAGGCAAGAAATGTTGAAAAATTTCTGGAAGAAGTGACATTGTTCAGTGATCCGTCATTGGCCCGCGGCGGCGAATTTTACTGCGTCAAGCAAAGCCGTATGGGATTGGATAAGATGATCAACGGAGGCGGCCGTCGTATTAAGAATTGGATCTGGCTGAACGCCATAATAGATCGTCAGCAAAACAAGCGGCGTAAAAATCGCAATCTCGCGCGGGCTCAGATCGGCGATATCTTTCAGACTTGATTTTTCCAAGACGCCAAACACAACGCGGCGATAGAGATAAAGCGCATAAGCAGCTGACAGAATAACGCCGCTCGTTGCGATCAACGCAACCCAGCTATTTGTTTGGAAAGCCCCAAGCAAGGAGAGAAACTCGCCAACAAATCCCGCCGTTCCCGGCAAGCCGACATTGGCCATGGTGAAGACCATAAACACAAAGGCGTATAGCGGCATGCGATTAACGAGACCGCCATAGGCGGCAATGTCGCGCGTATGCATGCGGTCATAAATGACGCCAACGCATAAAAACAGCGCGCCCGAAACAAAGCCATGCGAAATCATTAAAAACATCGCCCCTTGCACGCCTTGTGGATTAAGCGTGAACAGGCCCATGGTGACAAAGCCCATATGCGCAACGGAGGAATAAGCGATGAGCTTTTTAATATCCTCCTGCACCAGGGCGACGAGCGAGGTATAGACGATTGCAATCACCGACAGCGCAAACACCAGAGGCGCAAAATAGGCTGAGGCGTCTGGAAACATGGGCAGCGAAAAGCGAATAAAACCATAGCCGCCCATTTTCAGCAAAATCGCTGCAAGGATAACAGAGCCTGCCGTTGGCGCCTCCACATGGGCGTCTGGCAACCAAGTATGCACGGGCCACATCGGCATTTTGACGGCGAAGGAGGCAAAGAACGCCAGCCACAGCCAGAACTGCATTTGCTTTGGGAAATCTGTCTTGAGCAAAACAGTAATGTCAGTTGTGCCGGCAAAGCCATACATCGCTAGGATGGCGAGCAGCATCAACAATGAACCAACCAGCGTATAAAGGAAAAACTTAAAGCTGGCATATACTCTGCGCTTGCCGCCCCAGATGCCGATGATCAAGAACATCGGAATCAAGCCGCCTTCAAAGAAGAGATAGAACAGCACCAGATCCAGCGCGCAGAAGACGCCGATCATCAGCGTTTCCAGGACGAGAAAGGCGATCATATATTCTTTGACGCGCTTTTCGACCGACTCCCAAGACGCAAGGATCGCAAAGGGCATCAAAAAGGTCGTCAGCAGCACAAATGGCATGGAGAAACCATCAACGCCGAGCTTGTAGACAAGACCGGCGCCAAGCCAGCTTCTTTCCTCAACAAGCTGAAATGCAGCGCTTGTGGCGTCAAAACGCGACCAGGCGACGAGCGACAAGGCGAAGGTCGCAAGGGTTGTTAACAGCGTTGCCCAACGAATGTTGCGCAATGTCGCTTGATCATTTCCATTTTGCGTCAATAGGAAGGCGACGCCAACAAGTGGAAGAAATGTTAATCCGCTGAGTAATCCCAATCCGAGCATCAGCGCATTCCTCCGGCAATAAACCAGGTAACAACAGCAGCAACGCCGATCAGCATTGCAAAAGCATAGTGGTAGACATAGCCCGTCTGCAGACGAACAGCGATGCGGGCGCCGTCAGCAACGCGCGCAGCAACGCCGTCTGGACCAAGTCCGTCAATAATTGCGCCATCCCCGCCCTTCCAGAACAAGCGACCAATGGCAAAGGCTGGACGCACGAAGATCGCGTCATAGAGTTCGTCGAAATACCATTTATTGAGCAGAAATTTGTAAAGACCCGGGAAAGCGTCAGCGAGCTTTTGCGCCGTGCCTGGCTTGAGCACATAGACATAAAGCGAGAGCACAAAACCAAGCGCCATCGCCGCTGTCGGCGCAAAGCCGACCCAATGCGGGATTTCATGCATCGCGTGCAGAACATGATTATGTTCGCCCGTGAAAATCGCGCCCTTCCAGAATTCGTCATACGCATGGCCGGCAAAATAAGGCTCAAACACCAGGCCCGCCGCCAGGGCGCCAATCGCCAAAACAGCGAGCGGAATAAGCATCACAAGCGGCGACTCATGCGGCGCATGGTCATGAGCGTCATGGCCGTGCGCGTCATGACCGTGCGCGCCATGGCCCTGATCATCATGCGCGCTATGGCCATGAGCTGCATGCGATTGATGATCATCGGCATGGGCATGATGGCCTGCGCCATGGGCGGCGCGCGCGCCAAAAAATGTCATGAACACCAAACGCCAGGAGTAATAAGAGGTCAGACCTGCCGCCACCACTGTTGACACAAATCCGATCATTGCAGGCGTTTGATGAACGCCGGCTGTAAAGGCGGCTTCAATAATGCCGTCTTTGGAAAAATAGCCCGCCGTATAAGGGAAGCCCGTTAACGCCAGCGTGCCAATCGTCATCATGGCGAAAGTGAACGGAATATCTTTGCGCAACCCGCCCATATTACGCATGTCCTGCTCATGATGCATGGCGTGGATGACAGAGCCGGCGCCTAAAAAGAGCAGCGCTTTAAAAAACGCATGGGTGAACAGATGGAAGACGCCAAGCGAATAAGCGCCAACGCCCTCTGCAACGAACATATAGCCCAGCTGTGAACAGGTCGAATAAGCAATGACGCGCTTAATGTCGTTTTGCACCAGGCCAATCGTGGCGGCGAAAAAGGCCGTCATGGCGCCAATGAGCGTAACAAATTGCAGCGCGTTCGGCGCATGTTCGAAAATTGGCGAGAGCCGCGCAACCATGAAGACCCCAGCCGTCACCATGGTGGCGGCGTGAATAAGCGCGGAAACAGGCGTTGGTCCCTCCATCGCATCGGGCAACCAGGTGTGTAGAAAAAACTGCGCCGACTTACCCATTGCGCCAATAAAGAGCAGGAAGGCAGCCAGTTCGAGCGCGTTCACATCCATGCCAAAGACATGGATGATTTTACCCTCAAGCCCAGGAATAGAAGCGAAAACTTCATTGAAGGAGAGAGATTGGGTGAGCTGGAAAACCAGAAAAATACCCAAGGCGAAACCAAAATCGCCAACGCGGTTCACAACGAAAGCCTTCATCGCCGCAGCATTTGCTGAGGGCTTTTGATACCAAAAGCCAATCAGCAAATAAGAGGCAAGACCAACGCCCTCCCAACCAAAGAACATCTGCACGAGATTATCCGCCGTCACCAGCATAAGCATGGCGAAGGTGAACAGCGACAGATAGGCGAAGAATCTTTGACGATGCGGATCTTCGTGCATGTAGCCGATGGAATAGAGATGCACGAGACAGGAGACAGTGTTGACGACAACAAGCATAACAGCCGTTAGCGTATCAACGCGCAACGCCCAATCAACGCTCAAGGCGCCGACAGTCATCCAATTTGCAAGAACGGGCGTTGCGCCATGATTATGACCAACCGCAACGTCGAGGAACACCATCCATGACATGACTGCTGAAGAGATCAGCAATATGGTTGTGACCAGTTCGGCAGGACGCGGCCCAATCATGCGGCCAAAAGCGCCCGCAATTAAAAAGCCAAGCAGCGGAAGAAAGACAATAGCCTGAATCATCGCGTGTTTAGCCTTTAAGAGAATTAATGTCTTCAACGGCGATGGTGCCGCGGTTTCGATAGAAGGCGACAAGGATCGCCAAACCAATCGCCGCTTCTGCCGCAGCGACTGTCAAGACGTAGAGAGCGAACACCTGGCCTGTTAAATCGCCAAGCGCATGCGAAAAGGCGACAAAGTTGATGTTAACGGAAAGAAGGATCAGCTCCACAGACATCAAAATGACGATGATGTTCTTGCGGTTAAGAATAATGCCCGCAACGCCAAGCGTGAAAAGGATCGCGCCAACAACAAGGTAATGGGTCAAGCCAATGATCATCAGATTACCTCGCTAAACGCCTGTCCGGAACGGCACTTTTTTGATCTCAATGACATTGTCGCGCGTGCGCGCATTCTGGTCAGAGATCCGCTGACGCTTAACATTCGGGCGATGATGAAGCGTAAGCACAATGGCGCCGATCATCGCCGTCAACAGCACCATTGCCGAGACTTCGAAGAAAACAGCGTATTTTGTATAAAGAACTTGTCCAAGCGCGACAGTATTGGAGACATCGGGCGTGATCGGCGAGGCGGCGGCGTAAGGCGCAGTTGGCGCAGACACCCATCCAAGCGCAACCATGCCAAGCTCGATCATGACAACAACGCCAACGCCAAGGCCTATCGGCAAATGCTTCGAGAATCCTTGCTTGAGTTCCGCAAAATCAACATCGAGCATCATCACAACGAAGAGAAAGAGAACCGCTACGGCGCCGACATAGACAACGATCAAAATCATCGCCAAAAACTCAGCGCCAGCAAGCAGAAACAGACCCGCGCCGTTACAAAAAGCCAGGATTAGAAACAGCACTGAATGCACCGGGTTGCGGGCGAAGATCACCACGCAGGCCGATGCGATCATGATCGTCGCGAAGATGTAGAATAATACAGCCGCCACACTACTGTCCTCTCATCTCATCACAAGCGCGCATGCATGAGGCGCGCGTTTGGTTTGTTCTTTTACCGATAGGCTGAATCCAGCGCGATATTACGGGCAATCTCGCGCTCCCAGCGCGCGCCGTTCTCGAGCAGGCGTTCCTTGGTGTAGTAGAGTTCTTCGCGGGTCTCTGTCGCAAATTCTGCGTTTGGCCCTTCGACAATCGCATCAACGGGACAGGCTTCCTGACAGAAGCCGCAGTAGATGCATTTCACCATGTCAATGTCATAGCGCGTGGTGCGGCGCGTGCCGTCATTGCGGCGCGGACCGGCTTCAATGGTGATTGCCTGCGCAGGACAAATGGCTTCGCAAAGCTTACAGGCGATGCATCTCTCCTCGCCATTTGGATAGCGACGCAGCGCATGTTCGCCGCGATAACGCGGCGATTGCGGATTCTTTTCGTGAGGATAATTGAGCGTGGCTTTTGGCTTGAAAAAATATCGCATCGACAGAAAAAACGCTGCGATGAATTCTGACAAGAAAAGCGATTTTGCTGCTTGATCGAGCCTCATCTGTCTCCTCACTTGCCAAATGTTTCAGGGCCAAACTGCAAGACAGCGGCGACGATAACAACCATTGTTAGGGATATTGGCAAAAACACTTTCCAGCCCAAGCGCATGAGCTGATCATAACGGTAACGCGGCACAAAGGCCTTCACCATTGCAAAGAAGAAGAAAAAGAAACTCGCCTTCAACACAAACCAGATCACGCCTGGCACATAGGTGAAAGGCGCCATATTGACGGGCGGCAACCATCCGCCGAAGAATAAAATCGTCAGCAAGGCGCACATTGTGACAATGGCCACATATTCTGCGAGCATGAAGAGCACATAAGGCGTCGCGGAATATTCAATCATAAAGCCGGCGACAAGCTCAGACTCAGCTTCAACAAGATCAAAGGGCGGACGGTTGGTTTCCGCCAGCGCAGAAATAAAGAAGATGACAAACATTGGCAGCAGACGCAGCCAATACCAGCCGAGCATGCCATAATGCGTATCTTGCGCGCGCACGATGTCGGTCAGATTGAGCGAGCCCGCGCACAGCAAGACAGTAATAATGACAAAGCCAATGGAGACTTCATAAGAAACCATCTGCGCGGCGGAACGCAGCGCAGATAGAAATGGATATTTAGAATTAGACGCCCAGCCGCCCATGATGACGCCGTAAACGCCGAGCGACGACAAAGCGAAAATATATAAAACGCCGACATTTATATCGCCAACCGCCCAGCCGTCAGCAACAGGAACCACCGCCCAGGCGGCAATCGACAAGGTCGCCATGATGAAAGGGGCAAACAGAAAGATCCCCTTATTGGCCGTGTCAGGGATAATCGGCTCTTTCAGTGCAAATTTAAAGAAGTCGGCAAAGCTCTGCAGCAGACCCCAGGGACCCACAACATTTGGACCGCGACGCAATTGCACGGCGGCCCAGATCTTGCGGTCGGCAAGAATGACATAGGCGACATAGATCAGCAGCACGACAGCAAGCAGCACGCCTTTTATTGACGCCAGCAGCAGGGGATACTGCACTAACAGGGCGCTCGCTTCATTCATCCAATGCTCGATCACGTGCCTGCTCCTATTCCGCCGCTTGCGTCAGTCGACCCTGCGCCAGGGCCGAACATTCCGCCATGACCGCCGAGGCGCGCGCGATCGGATTGGTCAGATAAAAATCATGGATCATCGACAGCACGGGTTCACGGCCGGCCTGCGCGGGCTGTGCGGCGAGCGCTGAAATCTGGGTTGCCGCGCCTGGCGCAATCTGATCAACGCGACCAAAATGCGGATAGGCCTCAATCAGCTTCTTGCGCAAGGCTGACAGAG
>DAIRFH010000133.1:0-3032 GCA_036795145.1 Methylocystis sp.
TGGCACTTCAACCCATTCGTGGGCGAGCCAATTGTTGCTAAATACTGATAGTTAATAACTGTCCGCTGATGAGAGCCCGGCCTTTTGGCCGGGCTTTTTGTTTAACTAAAGAAGTAAAATACGCCACAAACCGCTGTTTTTATCCCCATTTTCGCGACAATCCGCAATAGCTCCAACCCTCAGCAGATGCTAGCAATGAGGGGTCCCTGCAGGCGGCGGCGCAATGCGGGTTTTGATGGATAGAAATGCGGCTCACCCCCTACCATGCCCTGCTGGTCGCCATCAGCCTTATCCTTGGCGCCGCCGCGCCTTTTCTATGGGAACAGCTCAGCCGCTCCCCTAAAATACAAAAAAATTCAGAGGCTCCAGCACCTGCCGACACGCTCATCAAACTATCGCCCGAACAAATCAGCCGTGCCAATATTGAGATTGCAGCGGTGGGACCTGGAACCCTGACGCGCCGCATCACAGTTCCAGCCACAATCCGGCCAGACCCCGATCATCTGGCCAGCGTTGCCGCGAAAGTCGCGGGGGTTGTTGCGCAATTGCGCAAAAAACTCGGCGCAGAGGTCGCGCGCGATGAGACCATTGCAATAGTTGACTCACGTGAAGTCGCTGATGCGAAAAGTGAATATCTTGCTGCCGTCGTCAACTACGATCTGCAAGAGCAGCTCTTTCAAAGAGAAAAAGGACTCTTTGAAAAAAAGGTGATCGCCGAGCAGATGTTCCTGCGCGCAAAGACTGTCTATGCGGAGGCAAAGGTTAAACTTGATCTTGCCCGCCAAAAACTTGCCGCGCTGGATCTATCCGAGGCTGAGATAACCAACCTGGCCAATCAGCCAATTGATCGTCTGCGAGAAAAGGAAATTCGCGCGCCGATCGCCGGGCGTGTGATCGATCGCCTCGTCAACATCGGCCAACCGGTCAAAGCGGAAAGTCAGATTTACCTCATCGCTGATCTCTCTATCGTTGAAGTCGATCTGGCCATCCCCCTCGCGCATCTTGGTGTTATTCACGAAGGTCAGCCGGTTACGCTGAAACTCGCCAATGATCGCCTTGTTTCTGGAGCCATCAGCATCATCAGCGCGCAGATTACGCCTGAAACCCGCACGGGCCATGTAATCGCAACCTTCAAAAATCCAGATTTCACCCTTAATCCGGGTAGTGTGCTCAATGCAGAAATTGCTCTTTCGCAAACACCGGTAAAAATGCTGATCCCACGTAGCGCCGTCCAGCTCATTCACAGCCATGCGACGGTTTTCAAACGTGTGGCTGACGGATTCGAGGAATGTCAGATTGAAACCGGTGATGGTGATGATCAGTCGATTGAGGTTACGCGCGGTCTGTCACTTGGAGAAAAGATCGCCATTTCCAATAGTTTTGTCCTAAAGGCTGAAATGGGCAAAAACGACGTATCAGAGGAGTAGCGCGGCGACACATGATGCAGCGGATTATCTCCTTTTCTGTGCATCAACGCTGGCTGGTTGTTTTGCTGGTCGCGCTTGTTGGCATGTTTGGCGCCTGGTCCTTGACCCATCTGCCAATCGACGCCGTGCCGGACATCACAAATAATCAAGTGCAAATTACGGCGCGCGCGCAGGCGCTATCGGCGTTTGAAATAGAAAAGCAAGTCACCTTTCCAATTGAAAATGCGCTGGCTGGCATTCCTGGTCTTGAATATACACGCTCTCTGTCACGCAACGGCTTTGCGCAGGTCGTCGCGATCTTTAACGATAGTTACGATATTTACTTTGCGCGCCAGCAAGTCTCTGAGCGCCTGACGCAAGTGCGCACTGATTTTCCGCCCCAAGTTGAAACAGTATTGGGGCCAATCGCCACTGGTCTTTCTGAAATCTACATGTGGACCGTTCGCTTTAAGGATTTCAATCCTGCAACAGCGCAAGATGGCGAGCCTGGCTGGCAGCGTGATGGCGACTATCTCACAGCTGAAGGCGCGCTGTTACACACCCCGATCGAGAAAGAAGCCTATCTTCGCACTGTGCAAGACTGGATCATTCGTCCGCAATTGCGCACGGTCCCGGGCGTTGCCGGCGTCGACTCTCTTGGCGGCTACGTCAAACAATATCATGTACAGCCTGACCCTGCGAAACTCAACGCACTTGGTCTGTCATTTTCAGATCTGTCAGCTGTTATTGATCGCAATAATTTAAGCCGCGGCGCCGGCTATGTCGAGCGCAATGGCGAAGGTCTCGTCGTGCACAGCGGCGGACGGCTAGAAACAATAGAGGATATTCGCAACGTCGTCGCCACAACGCGCAATGGCTTTCCTGTGCGTGTTGGAGAAATCGCTACAGTTGGCATTGGTAAAGAATTACGCGTCGGCAGCGCCAGTATGAATGGCGATGAAGTTGTCATTGGCACAGCCTTAATGTTGATTGGAGCCAACAGCCGCATTGTTTCTGGCGCCGTTGATCAAAAGATGAAGCTGATTGCTAAATCTTTACCGCCAGACATTGACGTGCGCACTATTCTCAATCGAACCTTGCTGGTTGACGCAACGGTTAAAACTGTCGCTAAGAATCTATTAGAAGGCGCCGCGCTGGTTATTCTGGTGCTCTTTCTCATGCTGGGTGATTTTCGAGCCGCCTTGGTAACGGCAACGGTTATTCCCGTCACCATGCTCTGTCTCGCCATCGGCATGTATCTAGGCAAGATCAGCGCAAACCTTATGAGCCTTGGCGCGCTTGATTTTGGACTGATTGCAGATGGCGCCATTATCGTTGCTGAAAATAGTCTACGCCGGCTGTCAGAACGTCAGCATAAACTCAAGAGAAGTCTCACGACAGAAGAACGTCTCGAGACTGTGGTTGACGCAGCTGTTGAAATGCGCCGTCCGACAGTCTACGGCCAATCAATTATTATTCTAGTTTATTTGCCAATCCTTTCTTTCTCGGGCGTAGAAGGAAAAATGTTTCATCCTATGGCGATGACCGTCATCATCGCTCTTCTTTCAGAATTCTTACTCTCACTGACCTTTTTCCCCGCCATGATCGCCTTGTTTGTCTCGGGCC
>DAIRFH010000047.1:0-6077 GCA_036795145.1 Methylocystis sp.
GAGCCACTGGGATTGCATCGATTATGTTGGCTATTTCTTTTATCGCGCTTCTAATCATCAATGTCGTTCAGGCTTGGAGCAGAAAGCGATTTGGCCATGTCTGATACAGTTATAGCGACAAATATGAAATCAAAGATACGCAGGCGTGGGGCGACAGAAGATACACGTTTTGCTCGCTTTGTGTTGATTTCTATTGCTGTCAGTTTTCTTGGTCTATTCTTGTTTGCTCCACTTGCGGTTGTCTTTGTTGAGGCCTCAGGCAAAGGTTTTTATGCCTTTTTGGATGCATTTAGGGATCCAGACGCGCAGTCAGCAATTCGTCTGACACTTCTAATCGCAGCGATTAGCGTGCCTGCAAATCTCATGTTTGGACTTTGCGCAGCTTGGTCGATCGCAAAATTTTCTTTTCCTGGAAAAAGCTTGCTTATTACGTTGATCGACTTGCCATTTTCAGTTTCACCCGTTGTTTCTGGCTTAGTCTACGTTCTTGTTTTTGGCGCACAGGGCGTTTTTGGAAAGTTTTTTTCTGCACATGGCATTCAAATTATTTTTGCTGTTCCAGGAATTGTTCTTGCCACAATTTTTGTGACATTCCCTTTTGTTGCGCGAGAACTTATTCCGTTGATGCAAGAGCAGGGAACTGTTGAAGAAGAGGCGGCGCTGACGCTTGGGGCTTCCGGCCTAACAACATTTTGGACGGTAACAATTCCAAATATCAAATGGGGACTGCTTTACGGCGTGTTGCTCTGTAACGCTCGGGCGATGGGTGAGTTTGGCGCCGTATCCGTAGTTTCGGGCCATATTAGAGGTCTAACCAACACCATACCATTACAAGTGGAGATTCTCTACAATGAGTATAATAGCGTCGCAGCCTTCGCTATGGCAGTCCTTCTTGCGAGCCTTGCCCTTATCACTCTCGGACTCAAAACATTGCTCGAGTGGAAATATGCAGACGCTCTCTCTGGTCGAGCAAGAAAGCACTAAAATGAAAAAACATGGATTTTCCATACGCGTGGATGGGGTGGAGCAGGACTTTGGCGCCTTCGCTGCGCTGCGAGACGTAACTCTTGATATACAACCAGGCGAACTTGTCGCTCTTTTAGGTCCCTCTGGATCGGGCAAGACAACATTGCTGCGTGTTATTGCAGGATTGAATTTGCCAGATCGAGGGCGTGTTTATTTTGATGGAGAAGACGCGACCAATCTTCCTGTTCAAGATCGTAGAGTCGGCATGGTTTTTCAGAACTATGCGCTTTTTAAACACATGACCGTAGCCGATAATATTGCTTATGGATTAAGAGTTCGCCCTCGGCGGTTGCGACCCGCAGCAGATGTCATTGCTGCGCGTGTGAATGAATTACTGAGTTTTGTTCAACTTGATGGTCTGGGTAAAAGATTTCCAGCTCAATTATCTGGCGGACAGCGTCAACGCGTTGCTCTAGCGCGCGCCCTCGCTATTGAGCCAAGGGTTTTATTGTTGGATGAGCCCTTCGGCGCATTGGACGCTCGGGTAAGAAAAGATTTGCGCCGCTGGTTGAGAGAAGTTCATCAGGAGACAAGCCTCACAACAATTTTTGTGACGCATGACCAAGATGAAGCCATGGAGCTTGCTGATCGTGTCGTTGTCCTAAATGAAGGGCGAATTGAGCAAATTGGCACTCCGGAGGAATTATACGATCGCCCGTCCTCGCCTTTTGTTATTTCGTTTGTTGGCGAGGCTGTCGCTTTACCCGTCACCGTAGCCGACGGACATGTAAAATTTGCGGGGCGGGAATTACATATTGATACGCATGGTCTGCGCAGTGGGCCAGCAAAAGTATTTTTCCGCCCAGCCGATATAGCTGTCGCAGCGGTTGGTAATGGTGAAATAGAAGGAAGAGTTGAGAGTTTAAGAAGAACTCCCGCAGGTGTGAGAGCTACGATTGCTATTGAGGGATATGATCAAACCCTTGAAATAGACTCTCCTGTAGAGCATGCCGCATCTCTAGGCGAAAAAATTCCGCTGTCACTAACAAAAGCGCGTATTTTTCCTGCTGAAAGTTCAGCCTTTGAAAATATAGCTGACGGCATATGATCTTTTTTTGAGGCCGTCTAAGTTCTTTCTGGTAAAAAAGCAACATCAGTTAATTTTCAGCGATATTTAAGAAATGTTATTTTGCCATCATGACAGAAAGTAAAAAGATCTCATAAGAAGTAATCACAAAAAAAGTTTTAGGAAAAATATGGTGTAGATGAGAAAGAATATTTGTTAGCTCAAGTTCTAGGAAGCAGCATTGAAATGGATGAAATCGATTATAAAATACTGTCAATTATTCAAGAAGACATAACACTGCCATTAGCAGAAATTTCCCATAGAGTTGGTCTTTCACAAACGCCATGCTGGAAGCGTATTCAACGTCTTGAAGCGCGAGGCGTTATATCAAAACGCGTTGCGATCTTGTCGCCTGAATCTCTTGGTTTTGGACTAACAGTATATGTATCAATTACATCAGGAGAGCATTCTGATAAATGGTTAGATAAGTTCACACAAAAAGTAACAGAAATGCCCGAAGTAATTGAATTCTTCAGACTGGCTGGGGATGTCGATTATATGCTGCGCGTTGTCGTTTCAGATATCGCCCAATTTGATGAGTTTTATAAGCGGCTTATTGCAATTGCGCCGCTTAAAAAGGTTACCTCGCATTTTGCAATGGAAAAAATCAAATCAACGACTGCCTTGCCACTCAATATTGCTGCAATGAGAGCAAAAAAGACAACTAAACTATCAAGCCTGCCAGCAGGTTAGAAAACTATCCTCCGCTTAGGGTTGCTGAAACCGAACGTGTTTTTTTAACACTTAATCATCGGAATCGCAGACGAGGGACGGCGCGGCAAGAATTGTGTATATTTTGAAAATAATTCTACATTTTTGCATAAAACAGAAATATATTTCATACTATATATTGTCTATAGAAAATGTATTCTATCTTGACCGCGACTATTCCTTGCGTTAAAGAGACGGGGTGAAGCAAATTTTGTTTGCCTTGCACCGCGCTCTTTGAGCGTTTCCTCCCTTAGACTTGGGCCGCTGGCGACAGCGGCCCTTTTTCATGACAATTTATTTTTGCGAATTTGGATAGAAAACGTCTGTAGACGTCGAAACAGAGTTGCTCGCTATATTAAAAAAAATTCTCATGCGACTTATTATGCTTAAATCATCAGCGAGAACTCGGCTTTTTCCAATATCAGTCGTTAAAGGCAGCAATCTGAGAGAGACAGTTTTCTGCATCATCCAAAATTTCTTTTTGACGTTTCATACCCCATGCGGCGATGGTTCGATAAGGCATTGCCATACGTGCGTTGTCGGAAAGTCGTGATTTGTTTCTGATAAGAAAAGCCCAATAAAGACGATTAAAAGGACAGGCTCCATCGCCATTTTTTTGCTTAACATCATAGGCGCACGCTTTGCAGTAGTCGGACATACGATCTATATAGGCGCCAGAGGCGGCATAAGGTTTTGACGCCATGCGCCCGCCGTCCGCGAATACCGCCATTCCAAGCGTATTGGGCATTTCCACCCATTCAAAAGCGTCTGCATAGACAGCTAAATACCAGCGCTCAATCTCACGCGGTGCAACGCCAGCGAGTAGCGCGAAATTACCTGTAAGCATAAGTCGCTGGATATGATGCGAATAGGCATGATGAATTGTGCTTGCGATCGTCTCTTCCAAGCAATGCATATCTGTTTTGCCTGTCCAGAAAAAATCTGGAAGTGGTCTTGAAGCTGATAGTGCGTTCACATTCGCATAGGTTGGCATAAGGCTCCAGTAAACTCCCCGAACATATTCACGCCAACCAACTATTTGGCGAACGAACCCCTCCACAGCATTAAGCGGCGCATTATTGTTGCGCCAAGCGTTTTCAGCTACCTCACAAACTTCACGCGGGCTGAGCAAACCAAGATTGAGTGCGGGGGCTAGAAGAGAGTGATAGAGAAATGGCGTCTGCGTTTTCATAGCGTCTTGATAGTCACCAAAGAATGGCAATGAATTTTCGATGAAATCATTGAGCGCCTCAAGCGCTTGCGTACGTGTTACAGGCCAAGAAAAGCTGTCCATAGAGCCAAAGTTTTTTGGAAATATTTTTGTAACTAATGTCATCACATCACGCGTTATGCTGTCTGGAGTAAAGCGTTTGCGTGACGGCGGCGTCATACCAGTAGGAAGGCGCTTACGATTCTCGGAGTCAAAATTCCACGATCCGCCGACTGGTTTGTCTCCATCCATTAATAGCTGATGCTCTCGTCGCATTTCATGATAGAAATGCTCCATTCGCCAATGCTTACGGCCCTTTGTCCAGTTAGAGAAATATTCACGGGTAGCGAAAAATCTGTTGTCTGTCCTGATTTCTATTTTTATTTTAAAGAGATCTGACCAGGCCTGAATCATTTCTTGTACGCGCCATTCTCCAGGCTCAGTCACAATGATATGCGTTATTTTGTGACGAACTAAGGCGCGTCTAATTTCCTTAGTAAAGTCACCACCGTTTTCTGGATCGTCTAACCTTATGTAATCTACACGCACGCCTTTTTGCCGCAATTCAGCAGCAAAATGTCGCATGGCAGAAAGTACTAATACAATTTTCTGCTTGTGATGAGGCACATTGGTGCATTCCTGAAGAACCTCCATCATCAAAACAATATCATGCGCTAGATCAATATCAGCGAGCGCTGACAGGTTGTGGCTCAATTGATCTCCAAGGACGAGCCGTAAAGTACTCATTATATTTGCGCTTCCTGAACAAAAATCCGCCTATCACTAGGCCTGCAAAAGTTTGAATGCGCTTCGTGCGGATTGTTATAGACCATGGACCTGATCCTCGATCAGTAAAGGAAATATAAAATTTAATTGATACAACGCCAGTAATATTTAAACTAAGAGATTTCCAGCCAAGAATGCAGAAAAAATTATTTATGACAACATGATTCTTTTCATCATTTGTTTCGCAGAATTTGGTCGAAAAGCCTCTCTCAAAAATTGCCGACGCCCTAAGGTTGTCCATGTAGCATGCCTGGGGCTTGATGATAGATTTATGGCACATAGGAGGTCGTGATGGCGATTATTGACTGTTATATGACCGCATTTTCACTAGCCGAGGCAGCCCTGGTCATGATTGTGATATGATGTTTAATACGGAGTAGGCAAATTGAGGTGGAGATCGACAGTTATCGCCAAAACAGACGGATCAGTTTCGATCCCACCAGACGATTGGTGTTTTGGCAATGATGCTGGAACGATCTGTGCTAGAGTAGTGCGTCATCACCAGTCACGTAACGCAAATTATGCTTGGTCAGTCTATCTCGCTGATATTAGTTACAATCTGGTAATTGGGAGTGGTAATTCTTTAACTCGTAACGAGGCCCTGTCCGCTTGCCAAAATAAGCTCAGTTCACTTGAAAAATATCTTGATACCTAAATTTACTAATTTCTAACAATCCATCCGATACTGTCATTATGGAAACCACAAATAACAATACCAATCATTACACCAACTTATGTGTAAAATTCCAATTTAGTTGTAATGTTAGGGTAGCATTAAAATAAAAGACAATCATTTCGGTTAAACCAGATAAAATTGTCGGATAAAATAACGCAATGTGTTTATTTTTTAGTTATATTTGAGAGCTTAAAAATGATCCATATGGTTTAAATCAATACTTAAGTTTATATTTTATTTTCTTTTGGTTTTGGCGTCAATAGTTAGGAATGCCAACATTGCCTTCAAGACTAAGCAGGTTCTAGAAGGAGATGGATGGAGATTTTTTTAAAGAAACCCTATTTTAAATTTTTGCCTTATTCATGGTGTGATTCAGATAATCTTTGACCATATGCTCCATTGTTCATTGTGTCGTTGTGTTCCTGCTCAACAGAAGCAGTAGTTCAAAAAGCAGAAATTGAACAAAAATTGGTGCGACGCAATAAATCACGACTTCGTGGTAAGCATTACAAGTCAAAATCCTAAAGCCTAAAACATAATTTCTGTAATAATCTTAAAAAAGTTAAGGGTAGATCACTTAATCATGCATAATCTCATTTATG
>DAIRFH010000047.1:6177-16075 GCA_036795145.1 Methylocystis sp.
ATGGGAGCTCGTTTATGATTCCTGGTAAATTTGAATATTACCGCCCAGGTTCTCTCAACGAAGCGGTAGCCTTACTTTCCAAGCTTGGCGAAGATGCTCGTCCTCTAGCCGGAGGACACAGTCTTATACCGCTGATGAAAACTAGGCTTGCAACTCCTGAACATTTGATAGATTTGTCGGGAATTGCGGGCCTGAAAGCTATTGAGCATGAAGGCAATGCGCTAAAAATCGGCGCAATGGCCTCGCAATTTGAACTCATTCATTCAGACCTTATTGCCCGCCACATTCCAATAATACCAGAAACGTCACTTCTGATTGCCGATCCTCAAATCAGATATAAGGGAACCATCGGCGGCAATGTGGCTAATGGCGATCCTGGCAATGACATGCCAGCGCTTATGCAATGTCTTGACGCTACCTATGATGTTATCGGACCGGGTGGCGCGCGCAGCATTTCAGCGCGTAGTTTTTACAACGGCGCTTACGATACGGCCCTCAAATCAGGCGAGATCGTTACATCTATACGCATACCAATCCCTCCGATTGGCCATGGCTACGCTTATGAGAAACTAAAAAGAAAAATTGGCGATTATGCAACAGCTGCGGCGGCTGTCGTAATCACAATGTCAAATGGACACTGCCAAACTGCTTCCATCGGCCTCACTAATCTGTCTGAAACGCCCCTTTGGGCGGAAGAGGCAGGTAAACATTTGGTTGGCTCAACGCTTGATAGTGCGTCGGTCAGTCTTGCTGTTGCAGCTGCTGAATCAATCGTTGACCCTGCGTCTGATATGCGTGGCCCCGCAGAGTATCGCAGAAAGATGGCGGGGGTCATGCTGCGCCGCGCAATTGAACGGGCCAAAAGCCGAGCTAAGGCATAAGGGGAATAAGATGCCTAAAAAGCAGATTTCATTAACAGTGAATGGTAGGTTGGTAGAGGGGCTCGTCGAGCCTAGAACGCTACTTATACATTTCATTCGTGAGCAGCTAAACCTAACGGGCGCACACATTGGATGCGATACAGGTCATTGCGGAGCCTGTACGGTAGAAATGGATAATATGTCCGTTAAAAGCTGTATGACTTTTGCTCTGCAAGCCGATGGATCGAATATTACCACGATAGAAGGCGTTGCTAATCCTGACGGAACGCTTAGCGCTCTCCAAGAGGGTTTTCGCATGATGCATGGATTGCAATGTGGTTATTGCACGCCAGGCATGATTATGAGAGCCCACCGCCTACTTCAGGAAAATCCCAATCCTACTGAGACAGAAATCCGCTACGGGATAGCGGGAAATCTTTGCCGTTGTACTGGTTACGTCAATATCGTCAAAGCTATCCAATATGCGGCAGCCAAGATCAATGGCACGGCGTTTCCGGAGGCTGCAGAATGAACCAGCAAACCCCAATAGATATTGAACGCTCAGAACGCACCGACAAACTTCAAGGAATGGGGTGTAAAAGAAAGCGTGTTGAAGATATCCGGTTCACCCAGGGCAAGGGAAACTATGTCGATGATATTAAGCTTCCCGGAATGTTGTTTGGAGACTTCGTTCGTTCGCCTCATGCTCACGCGAGAATTATCAGTATTGACACAACACGGGCAAAGGCTCTTCCAGGCGTTATTGCGGTTTTGACGGCAGCTGACCTTAAGCCCCTAGGGTTGCATTATATGCCGACGCTTGCTGGTGACGTTCAAGCTGTGTTGGCGGAAGAAAAGGTTTTATTCCAAAACCAGGAAGTAGCATTCGTCATTGCTGAAGATCGCTATATCGCGGCCGACGCAATTGAACTGGTTGATGTAGTTTATGATGCGCTTCCTTGCATTGTTGATCCTTACAAATCCATGTCGCCCGATGCGCCAATTTTGCGTGAGGATATTAAAGACAAGATGGTGGGGGCGCATGGCCCCAGAAAACATCCCAATCATATTTTTGAATGGCAAATAGGAGATCAGAAAGCCACAGACGAGGTGTTTTCAAAGGCAGATGTCACGATCAAAGAAATGTTTGTTGATCACCGAACGCATCCATCGCCATTAGAAACCTGTCAATGCATCGCCTCAATGGACAAAATTAAAGGTGAATTGACTCTTTGGGGCACATTTCAGGCGCCTCACGTCATCCGCACTGTTGTTTCGCTGATCTCTGGATTACCCGAGCACAAGATCCACGTGATCGCTCCCGATATTGGCGGGGGGTTCGGCAACAAAGTCGGAGCTTATTCTGGTTACGTGTGTTCAGTTGTTGGCTCCATTGTCCTCGGGAAGCCTGTTAAATGGGTAGAGGATCGGATGGAAAATCTTTCCACCACCTCCTTTGCCCGTGACTATCATATGACCACTGAGCTTGCGGCAACCAATGAAGGCAAGATACTGGCGATGCGCGTCCATGTCTTGGCTGATCACGGGGCTTTTGACGCCTGTGCAGATCCTTCGAAGTGGCCAGCAGGATTTATGAACATTTGTACAGGGTCATATGACATTCCTGTTGCACATCTCTCAGTTGATGGCGTTTACACCAATAAAGCCTCTGGCGGCGTCGCTTATAGATGCTCATTTCGTGTCACAGAGGCGGTATTCGCGATCGAGAGAGCAGTCGAGGTGTTGGCGCATAAACTCGGCATGGATTCAGCAGAGCTCCGCATGAAGAATTTTATCAAACCAGAGCAGTTTCCCTATAGAGCAGCTCTGGGTTGGGAATATGATAGTGGAGACTATCCAACAGCCATGAAAAAGGCGATGGAAGCGATTAACTACAAGCAACTGCGCCAGGAACAAGCTGAAAAGCGTGAAGCCTTTCGGCGGGGCGAAACACGCGAAATAATGGGCATTGGCATTTCATTCTTCACTGAAATTGTTGGTGCGGGACCATCAAAAAATTGTGACATTCTTGGTGTTGCAATGTTTGACTCAGCCGAAATCCGTATTCATCCCACCGGCTCTATCATTGCCCGCATGGGAACGAAGAGTCAGGGCCAGGGACACGAAACAACTTATGCTCAAATAATTGCAACAGAACTTGGCATTCCCGCAGATGACATAATGATAGAAGAAGGAAATACAGACACCGCTCCCTATGGCCTTGGCACTTATGGTTCACGTTCAACGCCTGTTGCAGGGGCGGCGATTGCCGTTGCTGCGCGCAAGATCAAAGCGAAAGCCCAAATGATTGCAGCGCATATGCTAGAAGTACATGAGGACGATCTAGAGTGGGATGTTGATCGCTTTCGTGTCAAAGGATTGCCAGAAAAATTTAAAACAATGAAGGAAATCGCTTGGTCTGCTTATAATAGTCCACCACCCAATCTAGAGGCGGGCCTTGAGGCGGTAAACTATTATGAGCCACCAAATATGACATATCCTTTTGGCGCATATTTTTGCGTCATGGATATTGACGTTGATACAGGTGTCGCAAAAACAAGACGTTTTTATGCGTTAGACGATTGTGGCACCCGTATTAATCCAATGATCATTGAGGGTCAGGTTCACGGCGGTCTGACAGAAGCTTTCGCCTGCGCCATGGGTCAAGAGATTCGCTATGATGAGATGGGTAACGTCATGGGTGCGAGTTTCATGGACTTCTTTCTGCCAACTGCAGTTGAAACGCCAAAATGGGAGACAGATTACACTGTAACGCCGTCGCCTCATCATCCTATTGGGGCGAAAGGCGTTGGTGAAAGCCCTCACGTCGGCGGCGTTCCGTGCTTCTCAAACGCAGTAAATGATGCCTACGCATTTCTTGGAGCAGGGAATGTGCAGATGCCGCACCATCCTTGGCGTCTTTGGGAATTAGGAGAGAGTTTGGGCCTATATAAATAGCCAAGAAAGCAGACATCCATGTCTTCTAAGATCCCGCAGGAAAAGCTTGCATCGCAACTTTCTTCTGTAGGCTACATTCCTGACCGCGATCTATCGATCGCTTTGTGGATGATGGAAAAGTTATCCCGTCCACTCCTGCTTGAGGGTGATGCTGGCGTTGGTAAAACTGAGGTCGCTAAGGCCTTGGCCCTCTCAAACAATACCAAACTCATACGCCTGCAGTGCTATGAAGGTCTTGATCAGAATGCAGCTCTCTATGAATGGAACTACCAGCGTCAATTGCTTGCAATAAAAGCACGCGAAGGGGGTGATGCTGCGATTGTTGAAGAGCAGATATTTTCAGAAAAATACCTGCTCGAACGCCCGTTACTAGCTGCTTTACGTCAGGTCATATCTCCGGTTTTGTTAATTGATGAAATAGACCGCGCTGACGAGGAATTTGAAGCTTTTCTATTAGAATTGCTCTCTGAATTTCAAATCACCATACCTGAACTTGGAACAATTGTCGCCACAACGGTCCCTAAAGTCATTCTTACGTCAAATGGAACGAGAGAACTATCTGATGCTTTGCGTCGTCGTTGTCTCTATCACTACGTCAATTTGCCAGACGTTGATCGTGAAGCAAGAATTATTATTTCCCGAATTCCCCACATTGATACGGCCCTTGCATTGCAAATAGCCAATATGGTGAACTTAGTCCGTAAAGAGGATTTGAAGAGGACGCCGGGCGTTGCTGAAACCCTAGATTGGGCTTCAACCCTTGCTGGATTGGATATCAGTAATCTTCGCGATGAGCCAGAACTCATCTATGAAACTCTTTTATGTCTTATAAAAACTTCAGAGGATAAATCACGCATATCACGGGAAGTTTCCGATCGACTTCTTGGTTTGGTGGCCTGAGATGCAGGCAGCCCAGAGATCAGACAGAACTCTGGGAGAAAGTGTGCGGCAAACACTCATGCGTTTTGTGCAAACGCTGCGTGATAACGATTTCATAATAGGTTTTCCAGAAGTCCGGGACGCACTTGAGTTGATTGCTGGATCTAACTCTCATCAGTCGACCTCATTAAGAATTGCTCTACGCTCATTATTTTGTTGTTGTTATTCGGATTGGGAAAAGTTTGATGACATATTTGATGCATTTTGGTTGAACAAAGGCATGAAGTCTGTTGTGCGTGTAGCAAATCCTTCTGAAAAATATTCTTCTAGCCTTAACACGACATTTTTGAACGCTGACTATTCTAAAAAGGGCGTGACTGCTGATCATGTCCATAGAAGCAATGATGACTCCTCGTCCTTTGAGGAAGGGCAAAGTAAACGAGAGGGTGCATCGAGAGTTGAGATCCTGACGCAAACAGATTTCCGTCACTTGACAAATGCAGAGGATTTGAACGCCGCTAACGAGTTAGCGGAGAGGTTAGCCAAACGCATGCGCTATCGATTGTGCCGACGCATGCGCAATCGTCACAAGGGTAAAAAATTAGACATTCGCAGGACCATTCATAATAGTGTTTCGAAGGGTGGAGATCCCTTTGATCTCGCCAGACGCCAGCGAAGAATTAAGCCGTTACGCCTCGTTATGTTACTGGATATGTCTGGTTCAATGAGTTTGTATTCAGCCACATTTCTTCGTTTCATGCACGGCGTGCTGTCAAACTTTAATGAGGCGGAAGCCTTTGGCTTTCATACGAGACTTTTCCATCTCTCTGCAGCATTACGTGAGCGAGATCCTCAACGCGCTGTAGAGCGTATGACGCTTATTGCCCAAGGGGCTGGTGGAGGGACCCGTATTGGACAATCCCTATCAGTCTTTAATCATATGCATGCCAAACGTGTTATCCATTCTCGAACGTGCGTTATGATCGTTTCGGATGGTTATGATACAGGACCAGCAATTGAATTAGGCGCTGAAATGGCTGCGCTACGGCGTCGATGCCGACGCATTGTCTGGCTTAATCCAATGATGGGATGGTCTGAATACGCTCCTGAAGCAGCTGGAATGAAGGCCGCAATGCCATTCATTGATCTCTTCGCCCCGGCGCATAATATAGCTAGTCTGCAGGCTCTTGAGCCCTATTTAGAAAAAGTATGAACATGCAGGCTTCAATTGATATTCTTGATCTTGTCCATGAATATAAAGCAAGGGGAGAAGCTTTTGCTCTTGCCACTGTCGTCCGTACTGTCTCTGTGACAGCTGCCAAAGCTGGAGCCAAAGCAATTATCATGGCCGATGGCGCTATTACGGGTGGTTGGATAGGGGGTGGCTGCGCGCGTGGTGCGGTCCTACACGCTGCCAAAGAGGCGCTTGCCGATGGCAAGCCAAGACTGATTAGTGTTCAGCCTGAAGACTTATTGCATGAACAAAATCTTAGCCCGGGTGAATTGAAGCATGGCGTTCTTTACGCAAGAAACATGTGCCCCAGTCAGGGTACAGTTGATGTATTTGTTGAACCCATGCTGCCGCGACCCCAACTAACGATTTGCGGTTCATCGCCGGTTGCTGTTGCGCTAGCTGATTTGGCGTCGAGAATGGGTTTTTTTATAAATATTTGTGCGCCAAAAAATGAACACTTGGCCTTTGGAAAGGCCGACCGCTTGATTGATGGATTTGATGTTCCATTTGACAGTGTATCGGATGGATATCTGGTCGTCTCTACCCAAGGCAGAGGCGACACTCAAGCTCTGCGATCTGTGATTGGTGCCCCCGCTAAATATTTAGCTTTTGTCGGTTCACGAAAGAAGTTTTTAGCACTCAAAGATGACCTTTTAGAACAAGGCGTTCCAGAGTCTGCCTTTAATACCATTCGCGTACCGGCTGGTTTGGATATCGGCGCTGTCACGCCAGATGAGATTGCATTTTCTATCGTTGCTCAAATGATTGAAATTAGACGTCGTGATCAGTTTAAGGCTCTCAAAAAAGGATAAAAGCCATGGACATGCACGGTTCCCAGCTTATCAATGCGCCTCGCGAAAAAGTTTATATCGCCTTAAATGATCCAGAAATATTGCAGCAATCCATACCTGGCTGCGATACGATGGAGAAAGTTTCTGATACCGAAATGAAAGCGACGGTAACTGTTCGCGTTGGGCCGGTGAAAGCAAGTTTCTGCGGAAAGATGACGCTTTCTGATCTTGATCCACCTAATGGCTATACAATCACAGGTGAAGGATCTGGCGGAATGGCAGGCTTTGCCAAAGCAGGGGTTAAGGTATGGTTGGAGCCCCAAGGTGAGGCCACGCTTCTGAATTATACTGTTAATGCTGACATCGGCGGTAAGATTGCACAGCTTGGCAGTCGTCTGATTGATGGTTTTTCGAAGAAGTTTGCCGAGGATTTTTTTGAGCGCTTTAGTGAGATTATCGCGCCAACAGCTCATGCAGAAGAAATTGCGCCCCCTGAGGTCATCGTTGCAGATACAGCGTCCGATGATGCTGTGGCGAAGAAAGGCTGGTTTAGCAAGATTATAGGCTAGGCTATAAGATGAAGCGCCCCTGGACCAGGATCTCCCGTACATGAACGATAATCGTGAGATCATGATCCAGGCGCTTAAGTGGACTGAAAGTGGTAGACGTGTTGCAGTCGCCACTGTTGTCTCAACTTGGGGGTCATCGCCGCGCCCTATCGGCTCACGCTTGGTTGTGGATGAAGAGGGGCGTTTCATCGGATCTGTATCTGGAGGGTGTGTCGAAGGAGCTGTATTGCTCGCAGCTGAAGAAGTAATAGAAACTGATGCGCCTGCTTTATTGGAGTTTGGCGTCAGCGATGAGAAAGCAATATCAGTAGGTTTAGCTTGTGGAGGGACGATCCAGATATTCGTTGAAAAATTTAAGGATCCTGAGAGATTTAAAAATATTTTAGAACGTTTGAATAACGGTATTTCGACAAGCTTGGCGACGTCTCTTGTTACAGGCAAGCGAATTTTGGTCGAGGAAAGCGGCAGCCTTCTTGAACTAGACCTTCCAGAAACCAGTCACCACTTCCTAACACAGGCATTTACAGAGAATAAACAAGGTGTCATTGAAACATCAGATGGTGCGGTTTTTATTGAAACATGGCGCCCGCCTCTAAGATTAGTTATTATCGGAGCCGTACATATTGCCCAAGTATTAGCTCTTATCGCCTCTGCAGCTGGATATGAGGTAACAATTGTTGATCCACGTTCAGCATTTGCAACCCAGGATCGTTTTCCTAACGTAGAGCTCATTACAGAGTGGCCGGATAAAGCTCTAGAAGCTTTTAAGCTTAATCAAAGAAGCGCGATTGTTGCTCTAACGCATGATCCAAAAATTGATGATCCTGCGCTTTTGGTTTCATTGCAGAGTCCGGCATTTTATATCGGTGCGCTTGGCTCTCGGCGGACAGCCGAAAAGAGGAAAGAGAGATACCGCGCTCAGGGTCTTGATGAAAAAACATTATCTCGTATCAATGGGCCTGTCGGATTAAGAATAGGAGCCATTACCCCAGGAGAGATCGCTATCTCTATTATGGCGGAGATAACGGCAGTTTTACATTCAGCTGATGCTTATCCGAAATGAGTTTTAGACATGAAATTTGAAACAATTCCACTTGCTGAAGCAGAAGCATCCATCCTAGCTCATACTCTTAGATTACCAGGCCTTGATTTTTTAAAAGGCCGGAAGCTTTCTCAAACGGATCTTGTTAAATTAGAAATTGCAGGCATTGATCGTATCACAGTTGCAAAATTAGAGCTGTTGGATGTCTTAGAAGATGAGGCCGCAAACCGAGCAGCAATGAGATTGGTTGGCTTTGGACTTTCAGCTCATAGTGCACATACAGGGCGGGTAAATATATGCGCAACGATCAGCGGGCTCGTTGTTCTTGATCCGCAGGGTGTTAATGCCCTCAATCTGATAGATGAGGCGATCACGATTGCAACAGTCTGCTTGCATGAACCCGTCGAGCCTGGACAGATTATTGCGACGATAAAGGTGAATCCTTATGCTGTATCTGAAGCAGTTGTGAGTGCCTGGGAGGCGGCCGCAACAGTTATAAAGATACGTCCATTCAAGTCATGTCGTGTTTCTTTTATTCAAACTATGTCCTCAAGAATAAAAGATACTGTCCTGCAAAAAGCCTTGTTAGCGACAAAAGCGCGTGTTGAATCTATGGGAAGCCATTTGAGTGAGGCAGTCTATGCACCCCATGAAGTGGGCGCTCTTTCATTGTCTTTACAAAAACGTATCATGGCTGGGGATGACCTTATTCTTGTTTGTGGGGCGTCATCAATAACAGACAGAAAGGACGTTGTTCCTTCGGCTATCGTCGCTGCTGGTGGGCGGATTGAAAGATTTGGGATGCCCGTAGAACCTGGAAATCTTCTCTTGCTTGGTTCAATTGGTGATGTTCCTGTAATTGGCATGCCAGGTTGTGCGCGATCACAACAGCTCAATGGATTTGATTATGTTTTACGACTTGCGCTCGCCGGACTGTCCGTTGACAGTAAGGCCATAGGTCTTATGGGCGTAGGGGGGTTATTAAGGGACACTCCTTGGCGCGTCACACCACGCATTGCAAAGGCTGATACGAAAAAATTAGCTGATAGTAAGAATTTCAATTTTCCACGCGTCGCCGCCATTATTCTTGCTGCGGGACGTTCTAGTAGAATGGGGTCAAACAAATTAACGCTTCTGCTCGAGGGGAAGCCTGTTCTTCGTCACATTGTCGATACAGTTCGTCTATCGAAAGCTCATTCGATTACTGTTGTATTAGGTCATGAGGCTGAGCAGGTACAAGCGCTTCTTGGAAATGACGGGATATCTTTCGTATTCAACGATCAATATCGACGCGGCTTATCGACATCTCTTAAAACTGGCATTTCTGCTTTACCCAGCGATGTCGATGGGGCAATGATCTTTTTGGGAGATATGCCTGATATTAGCGTTGAATTAGTTGATAGAATGATTGCAGAATTCGAACCTGCAAAAACGCGCAGCATTATTGTGCCTAAAAGAGATGGTCGACGCGGCCATCCAGTTTTGTGGGGGCGTGACTTCTTTGCATCCTTGCTTGAAAAAGCTGAAGGAGATGTCGGCGGTCGGCACCTAATTGAAGAATATGC
>DAIRFH010000134.1:0-2974 GCA_036795145.1 Methylocystis sp.
GGCGCCCGCCCGTCAAATGGGTGGTCTCGCCCGTGGGCTCAACAATTTCTGAGCTTTCCACCAGGCGCCGGAAGTTCTGCTTGTGCAAATGACGCCCCGAAATGGCCTCCACGGTGCGCTGTAATTCGGTGAGGGTGAAAGTCTCGCCCATTAATTCGAAAATGACGGGGCGATATTTCATTTTGGCCCGCAGTCGCCCCATCGCCGTGGCCAAAATGCGCCGGTGATCAAAACACATCGCCAAGCCTAAGGGCTCGATGTTTTGGCGCCGCAGCGCCGCCTCGCGACCATCTCTTAGCGCCTCCTCTAACAGTCCTGCTTCATAAAGGAGCTCATAACGCTCCAATACATTTTCCTCATTAAAGCCGCGCCCCGGCGATCCAAACAGCAGCGAGACGCGTTGCTGACGGGTTAGGCCCGTTGACGCGAGAGCGTCTGGCGCCTGCGCAATCCAGGCCTCAAGATGGGGAAGGATAAATTCTTCAATGAGGATCGGGCGCCCGCCGCGCCAGTCCTCCCAGGGAAAAAAGTCATGCCAATTGCGCCACTGCGCCGCCTGCGGCGCGGCAGCTTCCTCGCCAATGCGCGTTAGCGCCAGATAGCCCACCGACACAACATGGGGATCGCGGTCCCCAATCCTTGCGTGTCTGCCGCGATCGCCGAAGGTGTAGAGCTGCTCAACATAGCCAAGCGGCGCGCCGGTTTGTTGCGTCACCCAGGCGCGCAACCCAATCTCAAACGTTCTGTGACGAATGGGATCGAATGAGCCAGAGGGCAGGGCGGCGATCGCCGCCTCGTTGGTCTGCGCCGTCAATATGAGCGGCGCATCGCCCCTGACCGTCACAATGGCGGCTGTGAGACCAATCTCGACTGGCGGCGCGGCGTCAAAGGCTTGAGATGTCGCCATGGGCTCTCAGCCAATCTCAAGGCAGAAGGGCGCGCCCTCAAAACATTCGGCGCCGCGACCAATGGCGCGAATGGCGGCGTTCATGCGGCCACTGCGTCCAAGTCGCTTATCCGCGAGCGCAATGAGCTTACGGTTTGGCGTCGCGGTTGGCGAGGCGCGTCGCAGCTCTTGCGCGAGCCTGGTTTCGCAGCGATCTGGCGCCAGAGCGCAAAGCGCAATATAGGCCGCCGCCGGCGACCTGCTGACGCCGGCATAGCAATGAATGACAAGCGGCGCAGCGCGGTCCCAGGCGTCAAAAAAATCAAGGAGACAATCAACATGCGCGCGCGCCGGCGTAATGTGCCCCTCACGCGGCGCATCAATATCCGACAGGCTGAGAAGGAGATGACGCTCTGGCGCGATCATGTCGGGACGCTCAATCGTCGAGCCTGCGGTTAAAAGCGTGACCAATGACCCGGCATTGCTTTCACGGACGGTTTGCGCAACCTTCGAGAGTGCGCAAACATAAAGTCGCGCGCCAGACATTAACGTCTTGTGCTTTTTTGTCGCTCGGCGTCGAGCGTGCGAAAACGCGTCAAAAATAATTGTTGCGCCGTCTCTACATTGGCGTAGGCCAAGGACTCGACGAAGGGCGTTGCCGCAATCGAGGGGCGTCCAAAAATACGTTCAGCTTCAGCTCTCTTGAAACCCGCAAGAGTCATGGCTTCAAAAAAGGCGGCGGTGCGGTCGGCAAGTTTTGCAAGCTTTAAGACATCTGGCGCGGTCTGCGCCGGCAGAGCGTAGCGCAACAATATGGCGCTCAAAATGCGATTCTCAACGGATTTATAGGCCTCGCCAATAACCGCCTTGAAGGGTGAAATCATATCGCCAATGACATATTCCGGCGCGTCATGCAGCAGCATGAATAATTGCGCGTCTCGACTAATGTCAGGCTGCAAAGCGCTTGCGATTTTTTCTACAAGTAGACTGTGTTGCGCGACAGAGAAAATATAAGGGCCAATCGTTTGCCCATTCCAGCGCGCAACGCGCGCCAATCCATGGGCAATATCTTCAATCTCAATGTCGAGCGGCGAGGGATCGAGCAGATCAAGACGACGTCCAGACAACATGCGCTGCCAGGCGCGCGGCGCGGCTGTTGAGGGTGACGATTTGGGTGTTGCAGGACGTGTGGCCATAAGATGTTAGCTTTTGACATGTTTTGCGCGACAATGACAGGCGAGCAAGTGATCGTTCACCATGCCAACAGCCTGCATGAATGCGTAGACGATCGTTGGCCCGCAAAATTTAAAGCCGCGTCTTTTAAGATCTTGAGAAATTTTTTCTGACACATGCGTCTGCGTTGGGATCTCCGCCATGGTGTTAACGTGATTAGTGATGGCGACGCCATCAACGAAATCCCACAGATAGGCGGAAAAGCCCTGCGCTGCTTCAATTTTTAACCAGGCGCGCGCAGAAGAGACGCTTGCCTCAATTTTTGCGCGATTGCGCACAATGCCAGGATTTTGCATCAGTCGATTAATGTCGGTTTCATTAAAATCGGCCATAAGTGCGGGATTAAAGTCGACGAAGGCCTGACGAAACGCGTCGCGTTTGCGCAAAATGGTGATCCAGGAGAGGCCAGCTTGAAAGCCATCAAGCATAAGTTTTTCAAAAAGCGCTTGGCTATCATATTCGGGTCGCCCCCACTCCTCATCATGATAGGCGACATAAAGCGGATCTGTTCCAGCCCAGGGACAGCGTGCGAGGCCGTCATCGTGACGCAGCACCCCGGCTGAGCCCCAACTTTGCGGCTGCGGTCGCGCCGACGACATGAATTTTCCCCTCGGGATCTATTGTGGTCTTTCGTTTATGGCGCGCAGCAGCTTTTTGCGCAATTCTTCCTCAAGCCTCCAGCCATATCGCCATATGGCGCGCGCTGTGCTTTATGCAGGTCTCACGCGTGATGCAGGGATCCTGATCTTTATCAAAAGGAGCGTTTACATGTTGATCCGATTTTGCGCCTCGGCTCTCGCCATTTCTTTGGGCGTGATAAGTTTTAGTATTATCTCAACTGAAAAAGCGCAGGCG
>DAIRFH010000048.1:0-16044 GCA_036795145.1 Methylocystis sp.
GTTTATTATGGGTCGCAACTTCCGCCGATTGATCAGCTGGCGATTCCCAAACGGCCGCCCAACATTGCGATTTTAGCGACGCAAGGAGAGCTTCTTGCAAATCGCGGCGACACCGGCGGCGCGGCAATTCGCCTGTCTGACCTCCCAGCCTATCTGCCGAAAGCTTTCATCTCTATCGAAGATCGGCGCTTCTACGCACATTGGGGCCTTGATCCTGTTGGCGTATTACGCGCCATTGTGACGAATGTAACTGGACGCGGCGGCATGCAGGGCGGCTCCACACTTACGCAGCAATTAGCTAAAAACCTTTTTCTTACACAAGAACGCACGGTCTCGCGAAAAATTCAGGAGGCGATTCTCGCGCTTTGGTTGGAACATAAATATTCCAAAGATCAGATTCTCGAGCTCTATCTTAATCGCGTTTATTTTGGTTCAGGCGCTTATGGCGTTGAAGCCGCGAGCGAACATTATTTTGGTCATGGCGCCAGAGAGGCGTCATTATCAGAAGCTGCAATTCTTGCAGGCTTGATGAAGGCCCCAAGCAAGCTTGCTCCCGATCGTAACCCGGAGGGAGCGAATGAGCGCGCAGCGCAAGTCATCACAGCCATGGCGCAGGAAGGACACATTAGTGAAGCACAAGCCAAGCAAGCTTTATTACAACCTGCGCAGGCGCGGCGCGATGCGCGCACCGGTTCAGCAAACTATGTTGCAGACTATGTGATGGACTCGCTTGCGAATACGATTGGCGCGATTGATGAAGATATTGTTGTTTTAACGACTGTTGATGAAGGTTTGCAGGCGGCCGCTGAAGGTGCGCTTGCAGATGAGCTCGATCGCAAAGGCGAAAAATATGGCGTAACGCAGGGCGCCATCGTTTCCATTGACCCAGACGGCGCTGTGCGCGCCCTTGTGGGAGGACGCAACTATGCGGAGAGTCAATTTAACCGCGCAGTGTCTGCGAAGCGTCAGCCCGGCTCAGCCTTCAAACCATTTGTATATCTTGCTGGTCTCGAACATGGGCTCACGCCTGACTCTGTACGAGAAGACGGGCCAATAAATTTAAAGGGCTGGCAACCAGAAAATTATAGTCATGAATATCTTGGCCCCGTGACGTTAACGCGTGCTTTGTCACTCTCATTGAACACAGTTGCTGTTCGGGTAGGGCTGGAGGCGGGGCCAAAGGTAGTCGCGAAGACCGCCCATCGTCTTGGTGTTAAATCTGAGCTCCAGATTAATCCCTCAATCGCTCTGGGCACTTCAGAGGTAACCCCGATTGAGCTTGTTGCGGCATATGCGCCCTTTGCCAATGGCGGCTTAGGGGTCTCACCACATGTCATCGCAAAGGTGACAACAGCGTCCGGCAAATTATTGTTTCAAATTAAGCCAGAGGCGCAAGAGCGCGTTATTGATCCGCAGTATGTGGCAATGATGAATAAGATGATGAAAGAAACGCTTCTTACCGGAACAGCGCGTAAAGCTCAGCTTCCTGGATGGGAGGCTGCAGGCAAAACAGGCACGAGTCAGGATTTTCGTGACGCTTGGTTCATTGGCTACACAAGTCATCTTGTCACCGGCGTATGGCTTGGCAATGATGATAATTCACCAACCAAAAAGGCCTCTGGCGGTAATCTTCCTGTCGAAATTTGGAGCCGATACATGATTGCGGCGCATCAAGGCGTTCCGGTCACAGCTCTGCCGTCAGGATCCTGGCGACAAGAAAACCTGGCGCTTGAAGAAGTCGCAAAACCGCTTGATGAGCTTATTGGTCTATTTACAGGCGCCTCGCGTTCACAACAGCCCTCTCCACAACCACCGTCGCGATCGCAAACATCGAGCGCGCGCAGTCCTGAGCAAGACGCGCCTGTCTCGATTGGCGTTCAACCCGACGCCAGGACGGGGGAGGTGCCAGATGCTCAGCCGTCACAAAATAAGGGTGCTAAAACTTCACGCGAGATCGAGGATTTACTGCCGCCAGAGGATATTCCAAACGTTACGACTGGCTCTAATCGACCTTCCGGGGGAGCTGTCCCACGCCGCAGTGTCCCGAAAAAGGAAAAAAATATTTTAGAGAATTTGTTTGGCGGCGGTTAGAGGCGCTCTTTAGTGAAGACTGACCATCTGTAAGTCATTTTCTCTTGCGTTGCCAATTGCCCCTTCCGGGGAGTCGGCAAGAGCAATCGGCGCGCCATCGGCGCCAATCAACGCAAAAACAGTTAAGCCAGGTGGAATCTTCGGCGCTTCCGGAAAATAGCGCGTCACATCTTCGGATCGCATTGCGCGAAGATATGCAACGACGCCATCGCCAAGATTGGCAAACTGCTCCGGTGTCAAAACGAGCGACTTGGCCTCAAGGGCGGATTTTGCATCCATTCATTTCTCCTGTGGCTTATGCGGACAAGCCACGATTTGCGGATCTCTTGAAAGATCCCGCGATCTGTAAAATAAATATGCATGCCCTTCTGGCTTTAAAAGGGGCCTTTTATGTTTCAAGCGCAAGGCGCGCAGGATCTTCAAGCAATTCTTTTACGCGGACAAGAAAGGTCACGGCTTCTTTGCCGTCAACCAATCGATGATCATAGGACAGAGCAAGATACATCATTGGCCTAATTTCAACTTTGCCGTTAACAGCGACAGGACGCTCCTGGATCTTATGCATGCCAAGAATGCCTGACTGCGGCGCGTTTAGGATTGGCGTTGACATCAGCGAGCCATAAACGCCGCCGTTTGATATCGTGAATGTGCCGCCCTGCAAGTCTGTAATATCAAGCGCGCCATCACGGGCTTTTTGACCCATCAAGGCGATTTCGCGTTCTATTTCGGCAATCGATAGTTGATGCGCGTTGCGCAAAACAGGGACGACAAGTCCCTTATCCGTTCCAACAGCAACGCCAATGTGACAGAAATGTTTGTAGATGATGTCCTGTCCATCAATTTCTGCATTGATGGCTGGTATTTCCTCGAGCGCCTGACAACAGGCTTTAACAAAGAAGCCCATAAATCCAAGCTTAACGCCATGTTTCTTTTCAAAGACTTCTTTATAATTTTTCCGTATCAAAATGAGCGCGGACATATCGACTTCATTAAACGTCGTCAGCATCGCAGCTGTATTTTGGGCATCTTTCAAACGGCGTGCGATTGTTTGACGCAAACGCGATATTTTAACGCGCTCTTCTCTTTGAGCGTCTTGGCTAGGAGCTTGTGGACGCGGCGCGCGCGTATCAGTGCGTGCCGCGTAATCCAACACATCTGATTTTAGCGCCTGTCCGCGTTTGCCGCTGCCAGCTACATGCGTGACGTCAATTTGACGTTCTGTTGCAATTTTTGCAGCTGCAGGCGAGGGCGGCATCGGCACAGGCGGGAGCGGCGTCGTTTCCAGCGACACGGCGGCGGCAGTTTGCTGCAAGCCGATTTTTGGCGCAGCCGCGTCAATTGCGGATTTTGCTGGCGTTGAGCCAGCTGCCGCCGTAATTTGTCCAAGCAGTGCGCCAGGCGCAACTGTTTCGCCTTCCTTTGCGTTAATTTCACTGAGCACGCCATCTGATGGCGCATTAACTTCAAGCGTTACCTTATCCGTCTCGAGTTCAGTGAGAGTTTCGTCAGCTCTTACAGAGTCGCCAGGCTTCTTAAGCCATTTTCCGACGGTGGCTTCACTCACCGATTCTCCAAGCGTCGGGACGCGTATCTCAGTCATTTGCGTGTCGTCTCTTCATTTCTGGCGCGCATGGATCATTGCGCGTGATTGTTAGATTAGTGAGAAGGCTTCATCGAGAAAAGCTTTTAATTGCGCGAGATGTTTCGACATAGTGCCAGCAGCTGTTGAGGCGGAGGCTGGACGACCTGCATAGCGCGCTCGCTTGGCTTTACCGCCAACTTGGGTCAGCACCCACTCGAGATAAGGTTCAACAAAGAACCATGCGCCCATGTTGCGCGGTTCCTCCTGGCACCATAGGATTTCAGCATTTTTGAAACGCGTAAGCGCTGTGATCAGTCCTTTGGCGGGGAAAGGATAGAGTTGTTCGACCCGCAACAAATATACATCCTCAATGCCGCGTTTTTCTCTTTCATCAATCAAATCATAATAAACCTTACCCGCACATAAAACGACACGTCGAATAGCCTCGTCTTGTTTCAGGCGTGGGATATCCGTTAACGAGGTTTCGGCGTCATCAAGCAAGATGCGCTGAAAAATCGAAGATGTGTCCATATCGGCTAGTCGAGAGACACACCGTTTGTGACGCAACAGTGATTTTGGCGTCATCAAGACAAGAGGCTTGCGTATATTTCGATGGATTTGACGTCGAAGGATGTGAAAATAATTTGCTGGCGTAGAACAATTAGCGACTTGAATATTGTCTTCTGCGCATAATTGCAGATAGCGCTCTAGCCTTGCAGAGGAATGCTCTGGTCCTTGGCCTTCATAGCCATGAGGCAAAAGACAAACAAGTCCAGACATGCGCAGCCATTTTCGTTCGCCGGCAGATAGAAACTGATCAAAGATTACTTGTGCGCCGTTGGCGAAATCACCAAATTGAGCTTCCCAGATCGTTAAGGCGTCGGGCTCAGCCAAGGAATAACCATACTCAAATCCCAGAACGGCCTCTTCAGAGAGCATTGAATTTATAACTTCAAACCGCCCCTGTTTTTGATTGAGATGTTCAAAGGGCAGATAGCGCGTCTCATTGTCCTGATCTATCAGGACGCTGTGACGTTGTGAGAATGTGCCACGCTCGCAATCTTGACCAGAAAGTCTGACATTTCTTCCTTCATGCAGTAGTGTGCAGAAGGCCAGGGCTTCTGCCGTGGCCCAATCAATCGGACCGCCTTCCTTGATGGTGTGTCGCCTGGTGTCGAGAAAACGTTGTATCGTCTTATGTATGTGGAAATCTTCGGGGACTTTTGTTATTTTTTCGCCGATTTCTTGCAAGAGCGCGATGGGCGCGCCGGTTTGACCGCGGCGTTCATCTTCAGAAATCTGATAGCCAGGCTTTAACCCCGCCCAGCGGCCATCGAGCCAGTCAGCTTTATTTGGCTTATAGCTTTGTCCGGTTTCAAATTCGCTTTCTAGCCGCGCCCGCCACTGGTCTTTCATCTGGCTAAAATCGCCAGGGCTGATTTGATTTTCCGCAATGAGTCTTTCGGCGTAAATATCCAGCGTTGTTTTATGCGCACGGATTTTTTTATACATTAACGGCTGGGTGAATCCTGGCTCGTCGCCTTCGTTGTGGCCAAAGCGACGATAGCACCACATGTCGATGACAACAGGTTTTTGGAATCTCTGCCGGAATTCCGTTGCAACGCGTGCGGCAAAGACCACAGCTTCAGGATCGTCGCCGTTAACGTGGAAAATTGGCGCTTCAACCATTTTTGCAACATCGGATGGATAAGGCGACGAGCGTGAGAAGCGCGGATAAGTCGTAAAGCCAATTTGATTATTGATGATGAAATGAATAGAGCCGCCAGTCCTGTGGCCTTTTAATCCAGAAAGGCCAAAGCATTCCGCAACGACGCCCTGTCCCGCAAATGCCGCGTCTCCATGAATAAGCAGCGGCATAACGGTTCGGCGATCGCCCTCATGCTGATCTTGTTTGGCGCGAACTTTTCCAAGTACGACAGGGTCAACAATTTCAAGATGCGATGGATTAGCGGTGAGAGAAAGATGAACCTTATTATTGTCAAATTCACGATCAGATGATGCGCCCAGATGATATTTTACATCGCCAGAGCCCTCGACTTCATCGGGGAGAAAGGAGCCGCCCTTGAATTCATGGAAAAGCGCGCGATGTGGCTTTGCCATGACCTGACAGAGAATATTGAGGCGCCCGCGATGCGCCATCCCCAATACAATTTCTTGTGTGCCAAGCGCACCGCCGACTTTGATGATCTGTTCAAGCGCCGGAACGATTGCCTCGGCGCCGTCTAGGCCAAAACGCTTCGTCCCGGTGTATTTAACATCCAGAAACTTCTCGAAGCCCTCTGCTTCGACCAATTTATTGAGGATTGCGCGCTTTCCTTTGTCGGTAAAGACAATCTCTTTCTCTGGTCCTTCAATGCGCGCTTGCAGCCATGACTTTTCGTCTGGATTTGATATGTGCATAAATTCAAAACCGATAGAAGCGCAATAGGTGCGCCGCAGTATCGTGACCATTTCAAAAATGCTGGCGTATTGAAGCCCTAAAACGCCATCGATAAAAATCTTTCGATCATAATCCTCATCCGCAAATCCATATGTTGCGGGGTCTAGTTCTCCATGATCTTGACGCTGTTCGAGGCCTAATGGATCAAGATGCGCATGCAAATGTCCGCGCATACGATAGGCGCGGATCATCATCAGCGCGCGAACAGAATCTCTCGTTGCGCGAACAATATCTTCAGATGTCGCCGCTATCGATGGTGGTGACGACGCGCCTACGCCAAAGTCGCCTGCGAGCGCACTGACCCAATCGGCTTCATGATGTGACGGCCATGTCTCACGAGCCCAACTTGCGTGTAACCCAGCTGGGTTTTGACCAGTTTTGACGCCAATATCGTTGAAGAATTGCCGCCATTGCGGGCTGACGCTGGCAGGATCGGCTTCATAGGCGGCCAGCAAGTTATCTATATAAGCGGCGTTAGCGCCTTGAAGAAAAGAAGCATCTGCAAGCGATTCATGTTGCGGTGAACGCGGACCAACCGCGCCAACCGTGTCATTCGTTTCGAAACGCGCCATATTTTCGTTTCTTTCACCGCCGTTCACGCGATCACTGGTTTAGTGTTGCGTCAACGCATCCAACTTGCCGAAGCCGCCCCGGAGCAGGGCTGCATCACTTAAAATGGGGCGGTGGTGGGCCAGAAGCGCCCCACAAAGACGCCGGCTAGGCTTTCAACACCTCCACCAGCGTCTTGCCTAATCGCGCCGGGGAGGGAGAAACCCTAATTCCAGCCGACTCCATCGCCGCTATTTTACTCTCAGCATCCCCCTTGCCGCCTGAAATGATCGCGCCCGCATGACCCATTCTGCGCCCAGGAGGAGCTGTGCGGCCTGCAATAAACCCCACCATGGGCTTCTTGCGACCACGTTTGGCCTCATCTTTCAAGAATTGGGCCGCGTCTTCCTCGGCAGAGCCGCCAATCTCACCGATCATGATGATGGATGTTGTGGCGTCATCCGCTAAAAACAATTCCAGCACTTCAATGAAGTCCGTTCCTTTAACCGGATCGCCGCCGATGCCCACTGCGGTGGTTTGGCCCAACCCCTCACGTGTCGTCTGAAAAACCGCCTCATAGGTCAATGTGCCTGAGCGCGAGACGACCCCAACGGAGCCGCGCGAAAAAATATTTCCGGGCATAATGCCGATTTTGCTCTCTCCTGCGGTGACGACGCCTGGACAATTTGGCCCTATGAGACGCGACTTTGAGCCAGAGAGCGCCCGTTTGACGCGGATCATGTCCTGAACGGGCACGCCCTCCGTAATTGCGACGATCAAAGGAATTTCAGCATCTATGGCTTCACATATGGCGTCAGCAGCGCCTGGCGGCGGCACATAAATCACAGACGCCTGCGCGCCCGTCTTCGCGCGCGCTTCCGCAACAGTGTCAAAAACAGGAAGGTTAAGGTGTGTTGCGCCGCCTTTGCCAGGAGACACGCCGCCAACCAGAAGCGTACCATATGCGATCGCCTGCTCAGAATGGAAGGTTGCGGTCTTGCCCGTAAAACCTTGCGTGATGACCTTAGTATTTTTGTCGATCAGGACAGACATGAGGAGCGTTCCTAGTAGCAATGAAAGCGGCGAAGGCGACGAAAAGATCGCGAGTGTTCTTTGGACTGGTCGAGGACGTTTTTCTAGCGAAAATTATGCGTCTGACCAAAATATGGGGAACGGCGCCTCCTTACAAGGCAGAAAGCGCTGCTTTTGACAGGCCGCCTCCCAAGAGCTCCGTCCATGACGGTTTAGAGCTAAGAATGCCGCATAAGCGGCGCAGGCCCATTAAAAAGCCGGCAACTTCTTGCCGGCTTTGATCGTTTCATTTTGTGTCAAGGCGTCAAGCAGACGTCGCGCCTAGGCTCGAGATCTCAACCTTAACGCCAGGGCCTTGGGTTGAACTGATCGCAACGCGCTGAATGTAAGCGCCTTTTGAACCTTGTGGCTTGGCCTTGGCGACGGCGTCGACAAAGGCCTTGATGTTTTCGACGAGCTTGCCGTGATCGAAGGAGGCTTTGCCAACAGTTCCTTGGACAATACCGGCCTTTTCAACACGGAATTCGACCGCGCCGCCTTTGGAGGCTTTAACCGCACCGGCGACATCCATCGTCACAGTGCCAACCTTTGGATTTGGCATCATGCCACGGGGACCTAGAACCTTACCAAGCCGGCCGACCAACGGCATCATGTCCGGCGTCGCGATACAACGATCAAAATCAATCGCGCCGCCCATGACGGTGTTGACGAGATCTTCGGCGCCGACAACATCAGCGCCTGCCGCCATCGCCTCGTCAGCCTTGGGGCCGCGAGCAAATACAGCAACGCGCAGCACGCGCCCTGTGCCGTTGGGAAGATTGACCACGCCGCGAACCATTTGATCCGCATGCTTCGGGTCAACGCCAAGATTCATGGCGATTTCAACAGACTCATCAAATTTCGCCTTTGCACGCTCGCGCACGAGCTTGACGGCTTCTTCGAGTGCATAGAGCTTCGTCCGCTCGATGCCCTCACGCGCTTTCGCAATGCGTTTTCCGATATGGGCCATCGTTTTACTCCACCACCTGCAGGCCCATTGCGCGGGCCGAACCTTCGATCATCGACATAGCAGACTCAATCGTAGCGCAATTTAAATCTGGCATTTTCTTTTCGGCGATCTCTTTAATCTGCGCCTTGGTCACCTTGCCAACGACATTTCGTCCGGGCGTTTTTGATCCAGAGGCAGGCTTTTTGCCGATTTTGAGATTAGCGGCCTTTTTCAGAAAAAAGGACACCGGCGGTTGCTTCATCTCAAAGGTGAAGGAACGATCCTGATATGCGGTGATGATAACGGGGATGGGCATCCCCTTTTCCATTTGTCCTGTTTTGGCGTTGAACGCTTTACAGAATTCCATGATGTTCAGGCCGCGCTGTCCAAGCGCAGGGCCAATTGGCGGCGATGGATTCGCCGCACCGGCAGGCACCTGTAGTTTGATGTAGCCGGCAATCTTCTTCGCCATTTACCTTCTCCAACGAATGATGTCCCGTCGCGCCATATCAGCGCCCAGGCCATCGGTTGCAGTTCGTGGTCTGATCCGATGATCCCGATGGCGTCGGGGGCGGATCCGCCACGTTCTCGCCTTCCCCCTAGAATGGGAGAAGGAATGCTTTAGACTTTTTCGACCTGGCCAAATTCCAGTTCGACAGGCGTTGGTCGCCCAAATATTGAAACCGCGACCTTGACGCGCGAACGTGCTTCGTCAACTTCCTCAACCAGCCCATTAAAGGAGGCGAAGGGACCGTCAGCCACGCGCACCGTTTCTCCAACTTCAAACTGTATTGTAGGCTTGGGACGTTCAACGCCTTCTGCGACTTGGCCCTTAATACGCATGGCTTCGTCTTCAGAGATGGGCATTGGGCGATTGTCCGCGCCAAGGAAACCTGTGACTTTAGGCGTGTTCTTGATGAGCGAAAACACGGGATCAGTCAGGTCGCATTTCACCAGCACGTAGCCGGGGAAAAATTTTCGTTCCGTATTGACCTTGCGGCCGCGACGCACCTCGACAACCTGCTCGGTCGGCACGAGAATTTCTTCAAATTTCTCTGAAAGGTTGCGCTGCGCTGCGCCCTCTCGGATCGCTTCAGCAACCTTTTTTTCAAAATTTGAATAAGCGTGGACGATGTACCAGCGCATGCTCATGAGGACGTCATTGACTCCAAAACTTATTGACCAGCGCGCAGCATCAATCCAACTAGGAAACGCAGCGCCGAGTCGACCAGGACGAAGAACAGGCTTGCAAAAAGCACCATGACAACGACGAGACCTGTCGTGATCATCGTCTCGCGGCGCGTTGGCCAAGTGACCTTTTTCGCTTCCGCCCGGACTTCCTGTAGGAATGTGAACGGGTTAACCATAAATTCGACCGCTTCATTATTGCCGCGCACGGCTTTGCCAACCCTTGGCAAGCTCCTTGAAATGCGCGCCGTAAAAAAATCGCGGCGCGGAGCCTGTCGGCCGCGCGCCACGTATGGCAGGCTTATACCCCCTCGTCCGCGCTTCGCCAAGCGAAAAAGCGCAGGCGGCGGAGCGAGGGCCTTGGACCGCCATTGCGGGATAGTGTCGTAAACCAGTAGAAACGTTTATCCCTGCGCTGACTAGGAGGAGCCTATGCGATATCAATCGATTTCATTTATTTTTGTTTTGCCCTTCTTAATGGCCGGCTGCAATGCTGCTCAGCCGCCAGCTACAGCCGTTTCCGCCCCCGCGGGCGCTGCGACGGCAAATCTCCCGGCTGGATCTAACTGCGCGACAGCCATTTCAAAATATCGCTCCGTTATGGATAATGATTTGTCGATGGGGCACGTCAATAAAAGCGTTTACGCTCAGATAATGGGCGAAATTTCGCAAGCAGAGACGGCCTGCGCGGCTGGAGAAGACGCGCGCGCCGTTTCCTTAGTGCGGACGTCAAAGTCAAAACACGGCTACCCAAGTTAAGTAAAAATAATCACTCATTATTCTTTGACGATAGGCTCACCGCAACCTACTTATGGCGATAGCAACAAAAATAGGATCTCAGCATGAAAAAGTTTAACGCTGGCTCTTTTGCGCAGATGTTATTTATTTGTATGCTGAGCTCAGCTTGCATCTCTAGCGCGGCTTGGAGCGGAGAAACCTATGCGCTCACGATCAAAAATCATCATTTTGAGCCGGCGCAAGTGAAGGCTCCCACTGAGACGCCGGTGACGCTGCTGGTTAAAAATCTTGATGCTTCCCCTGAGGAATTTGAGAGCAAATCGCTGCACATAGAAAAGATCATTCCAGCAAATAGCGAAGTCAGTTTTCAGCTGCGTCCTTTGAAGGCTGGGGTTTATAAATTTGTCGGCGAGTTTCATGAAGAAACGGCAAAGGGCGAGATTATAGTGGAATAACCAATGCTTGGTGCGCTGATTATTGTGTTTCGCGAAGCAATCGAGGCTGGCTTAATTGTCGGCATTGTTATGGCTGTGACGCGAGGGTTGGACGGCGCGAGAACATATATTGCCGGCGGCGCGCTCATTGGCGCCCTTGGCGCGGGGGTTGTCGCTTTTTTTGCTGATCGCTTGTCGAAAGCTTTTGCTGGCAGTGGTCAAGAGCTGTTTAACGCCAGCGTTCTGGCTCTCGCCGTTGGCATGCTCGCATGGCATAACATCTGGATGTCGCGTCATGGACGCGCGCTCTCTCAAGAGCTTTCCTCAGTTGGCCGCGCGGTCGTCAGCGGTGATCAAACACTTTATGCGCTTGCTAGCGTTGTTGGGCTCGCGCTCATGAGAGAAGGCGTCGAGGTCTCGTTGTTTCTTTACGGCGTGCTTGCGTCGGGAGAAACAGGATTTGATGTTTTTCTTGGTGGTTTATTGGGACTTGCTTTAGGCATGGCGACAAGTTTTGCAACTTTCTACGGACTTGTTAGTATTCCTTCCCGCCGTCTCTTTGCTGTGACAACGGCGCTCATCACCTTACTGGCTGCAGGTCTTGCTGCACAATCCGTCGCCTTTTTGCAGCAGGCTGGGATTATTACGCTATTTTCTGACACGCTTTGGGATACGTCGTGGGCGCTTTCAGATAAAAGCATTTTTGGCAGAGTGCTGCATACATTGATTGGTTACAGCGATCAGCCCTCGACCATGCAGGTTATCGTTTATGTGATGACTCTGATTGGCATATTCGTCGCAACTCAGCTTTGCGCGCACCAAAACTTAATGCGGCGCGCATCAGCGTCCCCTACACCCTAGTCTCTGGCAACGATTTCGATTTTCCTGATGAGGCGCTCAGGTTCTGGTCGCACGAGATCGACGGATAAAAGACCGTTGATTAGGTCAGCTCCCAGTACTTGCATGCCGTCGGCAAGCAGAAAGGAGCGTTGAAACTGACGAGAAGCGATGCCGCGATGAAGGAAATGGCGTTCTCGATCTTCAACTTGGCGTCCTCGGATCACTAGCTGATTTTCTTCAACGGAAACGTCAAGTTGATCACGTGTGAAACCAGCGACAGCAAGTGTAATGCGCAAGCGTTCAGGCTGCTCTTGGCTTCGAGCAAGGCGTTCAATATTGTAAGGCGGGTAACCGTCAGAGCCGGTGCGGGCGACGCGGTCCAGCGCGCGTTCTATGTCATCAAACCCCAGAAGAAAGGGCGAGTTTAGAGGCGGACGTGGCATCTTCAGGGCCCCTGCGACAGCGCGTTTGTTCAAACGCGCAGAGGAAGTGCCTCTATATGGCTGAGTAAGAAAAAGGGTTCAAGGCGTCATTTACAAAGTATGTTGATCCTTGATCGTTGAAGCTTTGCCGCCGCCTCACTATCTGAAAAGGATGATACCTCTCGTTAAAAGGTCTTTTGGCGTGGTTTTGGACCTAGTCTGGTCAGGATCTATCAAATGAATGAGCGAGGACCGTTTGCGAATTGGCCGCGTCTTGAAGGCGCTGTGAGAGAAATTTCTGTCGATGATGCGCAAAGATTTTCTAAACCCATAGATATGGAATCACAGACAATGGCCTCAAAAAATAATGCGCTTGAAAACTTTCTCGGCGGCGCGCCGATGAATGTGTTGGCTCGCTTGTTTTTCATTTCATTAGTCGTTGGCGCGTTAATGATGTGGCTGGAATTGCGGCCAATCGATATATTAAATGGCTTTCAAGCGTTTTTTGATCGCATCGCGCAGCTTGGGTTTGGCGCTGTTCGAGAACTCGGTAGTTATATTATGGCTGGCGCTATTGTTGTCGTGCCTGTGTGGTTTGTTTTGCGGCTCATATCTGTTGCCGGGATGAGGCGCTAGCGCGTTTTTCGAATACTTGAAGTTACGTCGGTTGGATCGTCAATGTTCACGCGCTTTGGCGGCATAGGCGCGATTGGCGTGGCGATAGGCCCAAGCATGTCGCCAGCGTCTCCATTTTCAAAAGCCGCCATTGGCGGCTTGCCTGAGGTGTCATTATCCGTTTCGTCGTCAGGTCGCAGCGGGTTATGTTGCGCGACAAGTGGTGATTGATCGGGCGGCGGCAGAGTTTCCTCGGGTTGTGGTTTGCAGATTCGACGGCCAGATCGGCCGTGCATCGCAAGATCAACATGAATGTGATTGTAGTGGAAGGCGTTGGAGCCAGGCGATAGTACGGTTGAGAAACGTTCGCAGGAGCCCCGGTGAATATCCATCAAGAAAGCGCGGGCTTGCTCCTCGCCGCGCCACCAATCTTGCACAAGTGTAATCTGCCGACCATCCGCCAGCACGAAGCCGCCAATATCGAGCGCATTGCCGAAAGAATGCTCAGAGAGCTGCGCGCCTGTTTGATTGTTCATACCGCGACACGCATAGGAGCCCATGGAATTAATTTGTATGACTTTTTGCCCAAAACGCGCTTGAGCGGATGGCTGAACAATATCGGTCAGCCATTGGTCAAGTTCGGCGACCATGGGGCAATCAAGCGTGGCGGTGGCGTTGAAGGTGACGGCGCCGCCTTGAAGCGCGGTGACTTTAAAAGGACGCGTTAGTCCGCAGATGCCGGGTCCGTCTACTTCATTGGCAAGCGCAACATAAGCTGACGGCTCGACGCGTTTTTGCGCCAGGCAAGCATGCTCAGCCTGTGTGCGCCAGGCGGGACGCTGTGGTTTCCAAGGCACCGAACAGGCGGCGAGCGCCGCCGTCAGCACAAGGATCAAAAAAAGTGATCTGCGGCGGATCATGGCGCAAATAATGCGCAAAGAATGGTTAACGCCGCGTCGAGATGTTTAGTTAATGATCAGCTATTTTCTGTCTGATTCATACTGCGCGCTGCAACAAATCTCGATGAACCCTATCGCCAAACTCCTAACTGGTGAGTTTTGCCATTAATGCTTCAGATATTTCAAAGTTTGCATAGACGTTTTGAACATCGTCATTGTCTTCAAGCGCGTTGATGAGTTTGAGAATTTTTTCGCCTGCTTCATCATCCACCTTGATGGTGTTCTGCGGTCGCCAGACAAGAGCGGCCTTTCGAGTGTCTCCAAATTTTTCCTCCAGCGCTTTTGCAACATCGCGCAGGCTTTCTACTGAGGTGATAATTTCATGCGTTTCGTCAGTTGAGGACACGTCATCCGCGCCAGCCTCAATTGCTGCTTCCATCATCGTATCTTCCGATGCGACTTTCTTATTGAATTCAATCATTCCAACGCGATCAAACATGAATGAGACCGCGCCTGTTTCTGCGAGCGCGCCGCCTGCTTTGGTGAAATAGGAACGCACCTCCCCAGCAGTTCGATTACGATTATCCGTCAGCGCCTCAATGATTACAGCAACGCCGCCAGGCGCATAACCCTCATAGCGAACTTCATCGTAATTTTCTGAATCCGCGCCAGAGGCTTTTTTAATTGCTCGGTCAATATTGTCCTTTGGCATATTTTCAGCCTTGGCGGCGAGAACAGCGGCGCGCAGACGGGCGTTCATGTTCGGATCAGGCAAGCCGGATTTTGCAGCGACGGTTATTTCACGAGCAAGTTTGCTGAAGAGTTTTGAGCGGATTGCGTCCTGCTTGCCCTTCTTGTGCATAATATTTTTAAATTGACTATGCCCAGCCATTTTTGTCTCTCGCCCTTTATCCTTAACGCCTCGCCAAGATTGGCGACAGGCGGCTCATATACGCTGTGGCGGGAAGGAAATAAAGAAAGGGCGTCTGGGCGTTTATTCCGGCTTGACGTCGGTTTACTCCAGTTTCTCTGAGGCTAAGGAGTTGGTTTTCTCTTTGCTCCTCAATCATTCGCCAAAGTGTGTGCGCAAATCCGGCATCAGTCCGCTTATCGGTCACGCGGCGCAAGAATGGACAAATTAGCACAACGCCTCAAGAGATGGGGCTATTGCGTGATTGTACGTAGAATTTGCGCGCGTATCGGGCTCTGATTGTCCATAGGTTGGATTTCTCGAAATCTGGCCCGGACTTGCTTCGGCATCTACGATTATGTATGGCCGTTAGGTCAGCCAGCTCCAGAAGAGCTGGGAGTATCAGGCTCGCGGCCATTTGATCTTGATTATTGATTTTGTTGTAAATAACTGCTTGGCACGGCGCCGGCAATGAGGCTGTAAGGATTATCGATGACTAAATGCGCTCTCGTGACGGGCGTCACTGGACAGGACGGCGCATATCTCTCGCAGCTGCTTTTGAGCAAGGGATATGAAGTTCATGGCGTCATTCGTCGATCCTCGCATCGAGGCGTTGAGGATCATCGTCTGCGCTGGTTGGGCGTGAGCGGTAAAGTGCATTTGCATGACGCCGATCTTGCTGATCTTTCGAGCTTGCTGAGAACAGTGCAGGATGTGCAGCCGAGCGAGATATATAATCTTGCCGCTCAGTCTTATGTCGCTTCTTCCTGGCGCCAGCCCGTGCTCACGGCAAATGTCACGGCAGTTGGCGTAACCAATATGTTAGAAGCAATGCGTCTTGGGGCTCCAGGCGCACGTTTTTATCAAGCCTCTTCTTCGGAAATGTACGGTCTGATCCAAGAGCCGATGCAAAGCGAGAAGACGCCATTTTACCCACGTAGCCCATATGCCGTGGCGAAGTTATACGGTCATTGGATCACAGTGAATTATCGTGAAAGCTTTGGTTTACACGCATCTTCTGGCATTCTGTTTAATCACGAAAGCCCATTGCGCGGCATTGAATTTGTCACGCGCAAAGTGACGCATACAGTAGCAGGAATTAAACTTGGGTTAGTGAAAGAGTTGCGTCTTGGCAACATCGACGCCAAGCGTGATTGGGGGCATGCAAAAGATTATGTGCAGGCGATGTGGTTGATGCTGCAGCAAGAACGCCCAGATGATTATGTTGTGGCGACAGGCGTAACGACAACGGTTCGTGATATGTGCAAAATCGCTTTTGCCCACGCCGGTCTCGA
>DAIRFH010000135.1:0-2965 GCA_036795145.1 Methylocystis sp.
AGGTTGGGGATATGGCGGGGGCTATTATGGGGGATGCTACCGCCCAATGATGACGGCATGGGGCCCCACAATGGTCAATGTCTGCGGCGGCTATGGCGGCTGGGGTTATGGCGGTTGGGGGTGGTAGCTGCGATATCAATCGATGTCATCCATTCATAGCAATAAAATCGTTAACGCTCCTGAAATAACTTTCTAGGAACTGAGGCGCCGTTATTGAGTTCATAAATTTACGGTCATTTGTAACCAGCTTGGTCGCTCAGCGGCAATAAAATTGCTTCTCCAAGCTGCGGAGGGGTTATTATATTGCTTTGTGCGCCGAGACAGTCGCCAAGCGTTTTCAAGTTCCTTTACTGTATGAGATGAGGACGCCATTGCTGCTCGGGTTGCAGCACATCATTTTCTCCGTCTCATCAATCAACTGCCATTTGACGCGTGGAGCGACGTGATAAGTGGCGTCAATACGCTCTTTCATGGTGACGACATGGCACGCATGCGACAGAAGTCTGACCTACCGAAAAAAACATGCCTAGTTTGCGGGAGGACTTTTAGCTGGCGAAAAAAATGGGCGCGGGATTGGGTAAATGTAAAGTATTGTTCCAACGCATGCAGAAACGCCTTGGGCAAACCAGTAACAGGTCAAAAAGAGGATACAATATAATAGTCTGATTGGAGCCAATAAGTTTTCAGCGCTCGGTCAATATTTTGTTCATTCTTAGAAGTCGCTGGAGAAATCTCTTTTAAGTAAGGGTGCATTTATTCTCGATTAATCGAGTTCTTTGTAAAAAATATTACCTCTGCTGCGTTTAACATGAGAACGATCCATGAGTTTATATTTTTCCTACGGATCTAATATGAATGTTTTTGCAATGAAGAGACGTTGTCCTGGCGCGCATTTATGGGGAGCCGCGCGCTTGCCTTGTTGGCGTTTTGTGCTCATGACGTCAGGATATGCGACAATTATTCCAGATGTCGGGAAGAATGTTTATGGCGCTTTATGGGAGGTTTCCATCCCAGAATTAAATGAACTTGATCGGTATGAGGAAATAAATCAGGGGCTCTATGTCAGGAAAAGAATATCTGTATTCATTGAGCCAGCAGGAGCAAAGCAAGCTTTCGTTTATATTGGCCAAAATAGCTGTTTCGGGCGCGCGCCTCACTCATATATGGAGGAGCTCATAACTGCTGCAGAAAATCTGTCATTGCCCTCAGCCTATTTGCGTTATTTGGGTCATTAGAGATTTTTGTTCTGGGTCTAGCGTGGTTGGAAACCTTAAAGCTTACTGAGTGAGATTGTCGGAAGGGCCTGATATCAACAAAAGCGTGAGAAACTATTGAAATAAAAGCATCGACTGGATAACGCGCCACACTATATGATGATCAATAACATCAATATTGGGTGCGCTTGTATTGTCAACAGAAGTAAACCTCCCTGAACAATTAAGCCCAAATCTCCTTAAAGAATCCTTGGGCGCCATACGTAATTTCCTCAATACTCACCTTATTGGATCAGAAGATTTAATCGAAAAACTGCTCATCTGCCTTTTGGCTGATGGTCATATTCTAATTGAGGGCGCGCCTGGACTTGGGAAGACCAGATCAGCCAAATTGCTCGCACAGAATTTAGATCTCTCTTTTGCGCGCATTCAGTGTACGCCTGACCTCATGCCCGCAGATATTACTGGCGGTTCTGTCTGGCGGCCGGACCGTGGCGTTTTTGAATTTCTGCACGGACCAGTTTTTCATTCCTTATTGTTGGTCGATGAAATAAATCGAGCGCCGCCAAAGGTTCAGTCCGCCTTGCTAGAAGCAATGGCGGAAAGGCAAGCGACAGTTGCTGGTGAAACACATGCCTTGACTAATCCTTTCATGACGATTGCAACTCAAAATCCAATTGAACAAGAGGGAACATTTCCATTACCTGAGGCGCAGCTCGATCGATTTATGCTGCATGTGAATCTATCTTTGCCAAATGCCGAGACTGAAAGACAGATACTCGATTTAATAGAAGGCGATAACTTTATCGCGCCGCCTCCATCAAATATTACGTGGAATGCACAGGCAATTATGTCGGCGCAAAAAGGGGTTAGAGATGTTTTTTTATCTCCCGCTGTTAAAGATTACATTGTTCGATTAGTAACAGCGCCTCGCGATAAAAATTTTGCCTTAGATCTTTCAACAAAGATTGATTATCCCGCTTCTCCTAGAGGGACGCTCTCCTTAGCAGGCGCATCAAAGGCAAGGGCCTATTTATTGGGACGTGATTATGTTGTGCCAGATGATGTCCAAGCACTTGCTGTCGACGCCCTGTCACATCGAACCATACTTTCCTGGCAAGCCTTATCTGAAGGTTTTACGACGCGTTCTATCATTGCCGAATATCTTGAGCGTGTCTCTCCAACATGACAGGCCATGCAAAGCCCTCAGCTGTTGATATAGATGTCGATATGCTCATGCGACTGCGTCTCCTTTGCGCAAATAATTACTTAAAACGTGCAGGCGCGGCTCTGCCAACAGCATCATTGTTTAGTCGAAAACGAGGCAGGGGCATTGAGCCCCATGACGTGAGGCCTTGGTTAGATGGAGATGATGTCCGCACACTAGACCACAATGTCACGGCGCGAACAGGAACGCCGCATGTGAGAAATTTTCACGAGGAAAACAGCCATAATACCCTTTATTTTATTGATTTGCGTCCGTCGATGTATTTTGGCACACGTCGAACCTTTCGAGCCGTAGCAGCAATTGAGGCCATCATCATTTCCGCCTGGCGGACGCTTGATTTTAATGGATCAGTCGGCATCGTCATTGCGACGTCACAAGAGACAAGATTGATAGGTTGGGCGCATAGTCGGCGTTCGTTTAACGCAATGCTCCACGAGATTGTTGCAATTTATCGCGAGGGGAAAAATAAATTTGATGCAGTTGATCCTTATCTTTGTCAGTCTTTAACTTTAATCGAAAAGCT
>DAIRFH010000136.1:0-2955 GCA_036795145.1 Methylocystis sp.
TGTGGCAGAAACTAGGCGCAAGAGCGCAATCTATGTGGCGACTTTTCGAATCGTCAGCCCTTTTTATGCTTAAGGACTGCTTAAAATGCTTGGATTCGAAAATACAATCTAAGCAAATAGCGAAATATTTTTTGCCGATTTCATTGGGAGAGCCGTTCCTGCTCGTGAAGAAGTAATTTGCCTGGACGGCAAGCTCTAGATTTATCTGACAGCCATTCATTTCTAAAAAAAGTTTTGTAAATCCCGGGTCGATTTATCTGAACTAATACTAATAGATTGTGTTTCTTGATCTGCAAATAGGTTCAAGAAAGATGGTTTATTTAACAAGCGCAAAGAAAATAAACGGATTTTTTTGATAATGAGGTTTTTGCAATAAAAGAGATCGCTGTAACGCGATCTCTGATGATGGGTTAGGGAATGCCAGCTGAGTGGATACTAAAAGCCGAGACCTACGCCAACCCCGCCATTTGGTGTTGATGTGACCCTAGTCCCTCTTCCGCTCGGCCCTCCAGCAGGCGTCGGCGAGGTATCTTTAGGATCCTTTGGGGGTTCTTTACCGGGTGACCAGCCTTCTAGTTCACCAAACTGACGGTCTGGGCTACCTGCCTTGTGTTCTCCCACAGTCTTCACGGGGTCTGCCGCCTTTCCGGACTCCTTGCTCTTTTTCGCAGATAAGCCCTTCGTTGGAGCTTCAATGGCATTGGTGTCGATCTTAAAATCCTGGGCGTGCGCCTCCGAGGGACTAATGACAACCAAATAAATGGCTACAGAATATAGAATGTTGAATATTGATATGCTGCGTTTCATGTCAGTACCTCTTGGATTTCTGCGCTATGATAAATTAGTTAGCAATTTAAAATCAATATTAGAAATTATGTTTGAGGCTCTGTAATTCACCCAAGCTATCAAAAGATGATGGCCTTACTGAGCATGCTTGTTATGATTGAGACATATTGAAGATCCCGATCAATCGTCATCTAGCCCGTAAAAATTACCACGATACCACTCGCTGCTTGTCGTTTCTTTTTTCTTCTCCTCTTCGCAGGCTTTGTTAGGATCGTAATACTTTTTTCCTATTTTTGTTGGCTGCTTTTCTTCTTGCGAGCCAAATAGCGCCAGTGGCAGGACTGAGTCGTTAATAACACAAAGAGCTGAAGCCGGTTGGACCATGTAAAAGGAAATTATCAGCACGCCATAAATTCTGCGGTTGATAGAAATCAAAAGGTATTTCATGAATTTATCTCGCAGTTGAAGTGTTTCTCTGATTATAGATCCAAATCATCTGGTAGGCTCATAAAGAAAACTGTTAAATTCGTCTATCAATTTTACCAAAATTCATGGTTGAACGCTTAAAATATATCTTATCTTTGATGTTTTTTGAGTAATTACGAATTCTATGACAACCATGTATTTCAGTAGTTTTTCAGCCATTCAGCTGTGACGCGATTGTGCCAGGCAACATGATTGCCCTGTCCATGGAAACCCATATGGCCACCCTTGTTGCTGATAGCCGTTTGTACGTTCGGATAGTCTCTCCAATTTTTTTCTAAGTAAGATTCGGATGGAATCCAGGGATCATCAAGGGCGTGAATAATTAGTGTGGGTTGGGTTATTTTTCCTAAAAAACTTTCACTAGAATTACTGTCATAATAATGTGGCGCGTCTCTGTAGCCAAATAGTGGCGCAATAAAATCATTATCAAAATCATAAAGCGTATTAGAATTTACAATGGCTTCTCTTTGTGTATCTGTTAATATGGCTCCTCTCTCTAGGGACTCTTCTTTCATTGCTTTGAGAATGTGGCGCTGATAAAATCGATTACGCTTTTTCATCATTTGAGCGCAAGTTTTCTTTAAATTAAGCGGGCTTGAAACGGCGACGCCACATAAAAGATTCTCAATGTCATGTGCCTCCCCGAGGAATTTGAGTATAAGATTGCCGCCCAAGGAGTGACCAATTAAAATAATGCCGTTATTTGTCAGCTCTGCTGGCAGTTCTCTTAAGGCGTCGACGAGATCTTCTGTCTTACCCGCGTGATAGTGTCCGCAGGCAAGTGGGCGCGTTGGTGCAGAGCCCCGTAAGTTAAGTCTTAAGACGCGCCATCCCTGATCAATAAAATAATTCGTGGAGGCAATGATGTTTGTGCTTCTTTCCGAACCTGTTAGGCCGTGAATGAGGACGATGAGAGGCTTGTGTGTTTGGGAGGTTGACGTATCCACTCTTGCCGTGAGTGTGTCTCCATCTCTCATTTTCAAGAAAAGTCGTGTTTTTAGGGGTGGGTCTTTTTCTGGAGGAATAAGCGAGCTCCTTAGTGTCTGGAGATCGCCTCCAATCCAAGGAAAACGCTCTTTAAATTGCGGCGTAAATGCCATGGCATGGTCAGTCCTATTGTGCTTCAAAACGCAGCTCTTATGCTGTTTCGGATTTTTGGGAATGTGATGTTTTGTATAAAACTAACAGTCATACACAAAATCATTTTCATAGGTGAAGCTTTAGATTGATTAATCTTCGGATCCGCCCGCGCGGGCGCAGGCTCTCAAGACAACAGAAATAATGCGGACAATAACGCCGGCCAATATTGATAGGCCTATGAGTTTCATGCCTTGTTCTGTGTCATAGACCGCTGCGACATAGGATCCATAAATAAAAAGCGCAATTGCCCCAACGATGCCTAAAAAATTGATGAGATTTGAGAGCATCGACAAAAAAGATATGAAAACAAACATTGGATGGCCTGTTACTCAATTATCAAAAGAAGATTGTAATGAATGACATAATTGGCGCATGCGCCAAGTCAATGTGCAGTTTAGGTTCAACAAAAATAATCATGTTCGTAGATAATGCATGACAAAGCTTCTACAGTCAGTCGATGATAATCTTTAAAAGAAGCTGCAGAAGTTAACATCAAAAGGCCTGCAATCTAAATTTAAGATTGCAGGCCGATTGTTGGGGTCA
>DAIRFH010000049.1:0-15841 GCA_036795145.1 Methylocystis sp.
ATCTTTGTTGGTGGCGGCAATAATCCGTACATTAGTTTTGATCGGCGTACGGCCGCCAACAGTTGTATATTCGCCCTGTTGCAGGACGCGCAGGAGGCGCGTTTGCGCCTCCATCGGCATATCTCCGATTTCATCGAGAAACAGAGTGCCGCCTTCTGCTTGCTCAAAGCGACCAGCTGAGCGTTGGCTCGCGCCCGTAAACGCCCCCTTCTCATGGCCAAACAATTCGCTTTCAATCAAATCGCGTGGTATCGCTGCCATGTTAACAGCGACAAAAGGACCTTTTTTACGTTTTCCGTAATCGTGAAGAGCTCGGGCCACTAATTCTTTGCCAGTGCCTGACTCTCCATTGATCATAACGGTAAGATCCGTTTGCATCAGTCGCGCAAGAGACCGGTAAATTTCTTGCATCGCAGGCGAGCGCCCAACGAGCGGCATGCCCTCGATTTCTTCTTGTTCATCTGCTGCGCCTGACTTGCGCGGCTCGGCTAATGCGCGACCGACGATGCTAACAAATTCTTTTAGGTCGAAAGGTTTTGGGAGATAATCATAAGCGCCCCTTTCAGAGGCCCGAATTGCCGTCATGAAAGTATTTTGCGCGCTCATAACAATGATGGGGAGTTCGGGACGCAGTTTCTTAATGCGTGGCAGGAGTTCGAACGCATTCTCGTCGGGCATGACGACGTCGGTGACGACTAAATCACCCTCGCCGGCTTGAACCCAGCGCCAAAGCGTTGCTGCAGTGCCTGTCGTACGTACTTCATAGCCGGCTCTGGAAAGCGCTTGAGCGACAACAGTCCTGATGGCGGCGTCATCATCAGCGACGAGAATTTCACCCCGGTTCATTAATACGAACTCCCGGCTGCAAAAACGGTCATCAGTTATTTTCCTTGGATTGATCGTCGGGCTGACTGTCCGGGCGATACATGGGCATGAGGATCCTGAAAGTCGTACGTCGGATCAAAGACTCGCACTCGATTACGCCGCCGTGGTCATTTACAATCTTGGCAACGAGTGCAAGACCCAGGCCACTCCCGGAAGCCTTTGTTGTAAAAAAGGGTTCAAATAAATGGGCCGCGAGATCTTCTGGTATGCCGGGCCCATTATCCCGCACACTGAACTCTAAAGGCAGCCCAGTAGGGTTTTTCTCGCCAAGAGAGCGAAAGCTCACACCCGGACGAAAGGCTGTTTTGAGAACAATTTCCCCGTCAGGGGCATCGCCAATTGCCTCTGATGCGTTTTTAACCAGATTAAGAAAGGCTTGGATAAGCAGATCTGGGTTTGCATAGACGGGCGGTAGAGACGGATCAAAATCTTCTACGAATCTTATAGGTCTGGCGAAGCCGCTTTGAGCAATTTGCTTAACATGATTGAGAACTGAGTGAATGTTGACCTGTTGACGCTTGAGGGGCCTTGCGTCTGAGAACACCTCCATCCTGTCAATGAGGCGCACAATGCGATCTGTTTCATCACAGATCAGACGTGTTAAGGCGCGATCTGAGTCGTTTAATCCAGGCTCAAGTAATTGGGCGGCGCCCCGAATGCCAGAGAGTGGATTTTTGATCTCATGCGCGAGCATTGAGGCTAATCCAGAAACGGATCGAACGGCCTTTCTGTGGCTCAGTTGTCTGTCTATTTTATCGGCAATTGTTCGTTCTTGCAGCATGACCAAGACGCGGTCTTCAAACTCTGGCAATGGCGCGCAATGAACATCCACCCGACGATCGAGTTGATGCCCGGGCCTGCCAATATCAATACGATATTCGTTAATCGGCGCGCCTCTTAGATGCACTTGCTCGATCAATGCGATCAGGGGAGAGCCAAATGGCAGGAGGCGATCGATATTTTGGCCAATCAAAAGCTGACGACCCATATCAAAGAAAGACTCAGCTGCAGCGTTGGCGTTAGCAATCACGCCGTCTTTTGAAACGGTAATTAATGCAGTTGGAAGGGAGTCGAATAGGCTTGATTGAAATAGGGTATTGCCAGGCGACAAAGACTCTTTGGGTGCTTGACCCTCGACATCGCTTTTTTGATAATCATTACCAGTCATGCGACGGCCTCGACGCTGGCGCCATTAAAAATAAAATTGATCATTTCAAAAGCTTCATCTGGCGAGTGCGTCGTCAGCAATTTATGTCTTAATGGGCTGACTGAATCATGACCGGCGAAAACATTATCGACATAGGCTGCGAGATGTTTGCGAGCATGTTTTAAGCCCGACGCGCCCATGAGGCGTAGTAAGGCGTCGAGATGTTCTTGCGCAATTCGTCCTCTTGTTGCGAGTGAGGGTTCTGCTCTCAAACGACCGTGCGAAAGATAATAAGCAATATCGCCAACAAGCCAGGGTCGGCCTAACGCCGCCCGACCGATCATCACAGCCTTCGCTCCGGATAATTTGAGCATGACCTCGGCGTCCTCAGGAGAAGCGCAGTCTCCATTCGCAACAACCGGTATTTTAACGGCAGATGCCACCTTTGCGATGGCGCGCCAGTCGGCTTTGCCTGAATAAAATTGTTGCCGTGTGCGGCCATGTACTGTGATAAGTGAAACCCCCTCTCCTTCCGCGCGTGCAGCAAGTTCAGAGGCGTTGAGCGATTGATGATCCCAGCCAAGACGAATTTTTATTGAAACTGGAATTTCAACAGCCTTGCGCGCCGCCTGAATTAAACGCGTTGCATGATCGAGATCGCGCATCAGCGCTGATCCGGCCATTCCGCCGGTGACGCGCTTACATGGGCATCCCATATTAATATCGATCCAATCGGCTCCATGAGTCTCGGCAGCTTTGGCTGCCAGAGCGATGTCTTGAATGTCACGAGCTGCGATTTGAATAACGCGCGGCGATTTAGCAGATTGTTGCAGTGAAGCAGTCAGACGGAGCTTGGTTTCACGATCCCCTTTTAAGAGACCGGCGCTGGAAATCATCTCGCTGAAAGTAGCGGTTGCGCCATAACGCTCTGCAATCATCCGCATCGCCGCGTCTGTGACGCCCGCCATAGGGGCAAGCAAAGCGCGCCCGCTTAAAGCTATATTTCGAACCCGGAGCGGCTCAGCATCTTCCCAGCTTAAACTTTGTGCAGAAATCATCGTGCCTACACTATAAGCAGAGGCTAGTTGAATGGCAATGGGGCAAATTCCTTATCGGATTGACGCTTTTGAAGAAAACCGACAAAGAACCCTCATGATTTCAGGCAATAAAAGCGTAATGGACCCTAGAGTGGAAAAGATCGCTATTTTGATTGTGGCGGCGGGGCGCGGCTCTCGCGCTGGCGCTGGTCTACCAAAACAATATCGTCGCCTTGGCGATCGCTGCCTGCTCGCGCATACGCTTTCCTCATTATGTGCGGCTATACCGAATGCATCGCTGAGCGTTGTTATCCATCCTGATGATAAATCTCATTACTTACAGTGTATAAACGAGATTACTGCGGCAGAGCGGTCTCGATTGCGGCCACCTGTTTTTGGCGGCTCCTCCAGACAGGAAAGTGTTAGAAATGGCCTGGAGGCGCTGGCGGGCGACCAAGCTCCTGACTTTGTCCTCATCCATGATGCGGCGCGGCCATTTGTTGATCAGGCTCTGGTTAATTCAGCCCTAAGCGGTGCAAGACAATTTGGCGCCGCAATACCAGGCCTAGCGGTAACGGATACGATCAAACAAATAACGCGGGATAACATAATTGTCGCGACGCCGGATCGCGCCGGTCTGCGCGCCGTTCAGACGCCGCAAGCCTTTTCCTTTTCGCTCATCTTATCGGCGCATCGGCTGGCGGCAAAGGATGCGCGCGATTACACTGACGATTCTATGGTGCTTGAAGCAACTGGCCACGAGATATTGGTCTTTCCTGGAGACGCCTCCAATTTTAAAATTACAACATCAGAGGATTTTGCTCGCGCTATGGCGTTACTGAACAAAAACTCATTTGCAGATTTATTGGATATTCGCGTGGGTCAAGGATATGACGTTCATGCCTTCGCGCCTGGCGATCATATATGGCTGGGCGGCGTGAGTATCCCACATACGCATAGCCTTGCCGGGCATTCGGACGCAGATGTGCTCATGCATGCCTTAACAGATGCGCTCCTGGGCGCGATCTGTGAGGGAGATATTGGAAAACACTTCCCGCCCTCTGATCAGAAGTGGAAGGGAGCCTCTTCCGAAATATTTCTTTCGCATGCCTGCACCCTCATCAAAGACAAAGGCGGTGCTATTGCGAATGTTGACGTTACCGTCATTTGCGAAGCGCCTAAAATTGGTCCCTATCGTGATGAGATACGTTCTAAGCTCGCGCAAATTATGTCGCTTGATATTGAGCGGATCTCTATTAAAGCGACGACGACAGAAAGACTTGGGTTTACTGGTCGCAAAGAGGGTATCGCGTCTCTTGCACTCGCAACAATACGATTGCCTTGTTAATCTACCAGCTTCAAAATAGACATTCTCGTGAAAAAAAAACGAGGCAAAAGATTATTGGCCCCAAACTGGCGCAATGATTAAAAAAACCTCAGCCCATATTTCAAAATGCATGAAGCCGCATAAAGTCTAAGCGTGAACATGCGCGCCATTTTTTTGAAATAATTACTGAAGTAATATCTGCTTGGATAGCGCTGAGACGAGGATGTTTTTATGAAAGATACGGTTTACGTAAAAGCTAAAAGAATTGGGCTTATCGCCCAGCAAAAAGGATTGTGTATAGCAACAGCAGAATCATGCACTGGCGGCATGCTGGCGGAGGCGTTAACAAAAATAAAGGGCGCTTCCCAGTTTTTTGAGCGCGGTTTCGTCACCTATTCAAACCAGTCAAAAATAGAGATGCTTGGCGTCTCAGAAGACAATTTACTTATTCATGGCGCCGTAAGCGCTGAAGTTGCGACAGAGATGGCGGCTGGAGCGCTTAATGGGTCCAAGGCTGATTGTGTCATATCCATTACTGGAATTGCGGGGCCAGGCGGCGGCACACGTGAAAAGCCTGTTGGCCTCGTCTATTTTGCCTGTGGCAGACGTGATGGGAAGATAAAATGTTTTGAAGAAAGATTTGGCCAGCTGTCTCGTGACAGGATACGTAAAGCATCCACCCTCTTTGCACTAGATCTAATCTACCAAGCTCTAGAGACGGAAATATAGAGAGTTAGATCTAAATATTACTTTGCTGATGGAAATGCTCTCGCCTGTTGAATTTTTCTAAAATCATCTTCTGCGTGATGCGATGAGCGGGTGAAGGGAGACGATGATATATATAGAAATCCCTTTAGAGATGCGAGTTGCTTTAAATTTTCAAATTCTTCAGGCGGGACATATCTTGCAACAGGGTGATGCTTCAGAGATGGCGCCAAATATTGTCCGAGGGTTAGAAAATCAATATTTGCGCATCGCATATCATCCATAACCTGAAGGATTTCATTTCTATCCTCTCCAAGTCCAAGCATCATCCCTGACTTTGTGATGAGAGAGGGGGCTATCTCTTTTGCTTTTTGTAATAATCTTAAAGAATGGAAATAACGGGCTCCAGGCCTAATTTTCGTATAAAGAGATGGTACTGTTTCTATATTATGATTAAAGACGTCCGGCATTGCCGAAACAATTAATTCCAAAGCATGCTCTTTTTTCAAAAAATCAGGAACAAGAACTTCAATGGTTGTCTCAGGACAACGTTCTCTTATGGCGTAAATTGTCTCAACAAAATGAGCGGCGCCGCCGTCGGATAAATCATCTCGATCGACAGAAGTCAGCACGACATGAGATAGACCCAGCTCATATGTGGTCTCAGCCACTCTCAATGGTTCAGTCGCGTCAAGGCTTGATGGTCGACCCGTTGCAACATTGCAAAAGGCGCACGCTCTTGTGCATATATCCCCCATTAAAAGAAATGTTGCGTGTTTCTTTTGCCAACATTCAGCAATATTTGGGCATGAAGCTTCTTGACATACTGTTGTAATTTTATGATTTTTTAAAATTGCATGAGTTTTTGCCCATGCTATTGATCCCGGGGCCTTAACCTTTAACCACTCTGGCTTTTGAGTTGGAGTATGCTCTTGACGCCAAGCCTTTTCCGGATGACGTAAAATCCGACCGTCCTTGTCATTTATTAACAAGCTCTCGTCAGGTTTCGTCATTGATGATCGTTTCTTCCAGGCTTTTCGTTATTATAGAATTTAATCATTTTAGTGATCGCGTAAACTATAAGAGAAATAAATTAACTCAGCAATATCTCTTTGAAGCAAATGTCGCAGGGACAATCTCAACCATATTTATGTCCTTGAGACGATAGGGTTTCGCAATAATATTCATCTAAAAATATTCGACTTCTAAAATCCCGGAAATATTACGTAAAGCGCTAGCTGTATCTGCATTAACATTATATGTGCCGGGAAGTCTGATCTCAATTTCCTCTGGCGTTTTTTGGCGTTTAAGTAATATAGACACCTCCCCTTCCCCTTTTATTTCCAGAGATTTTTTGATTTTCGGAATGGGGCCTTTGTCATTAATGACCAGACGAATGCCTTTTTGGGCTTTTGCCGCAGCCCTCTCTAAAGAGTCGACAGAAATAATTCGTGCGCGAACATCGTCTCCATCAATTGAGGCCGAGAGCGTTACCAAAACAACAGCGCCTTTTTCTAGTTTATCCCTGAATTGGTTAAGTCCTTCTTCAAAGACGATGGCTTCATATTGTCCAGTTACGTCTGAAAACTGAACAATTCCCATTTTTGAACCAGATTTTGTCCGACGTTCTGTTCTGTCTAACACAACAGCGGCTAACCTGCCCGCCGTCGCCCCTTTTTTTACGTCAGAGATAAATTGCTGCCAACGTGACACGCGTAGTTTTGACATGAGAGGATCATATGCGTCGAGCGGATGACCTGACAGGAAAAATCCAGCGGCATCATATTCGCGACGAAGCGTTTCAGCAGTTGACCATGGCGATGTATTAGGAACAACTATGTCATCAACATCAATGTCGCCAAAAAGGGCATTTTGTCCCGCCTTTCGGTCTTCCGTATGACGGTTGGCTGCAGCAAGCATCGCCTCTATGGATAAGGCGACCGCCGCACGATTTTTTTCGACTGCATCAAAGGCGCCGCAAGCGACCAGATTATCTAACACCTTTTTATTGACATCACGCGGATTCAATCGTCGAGCAAAATCTGAAAGACTAACGAATGGTTTATTGTTGCGTGAGCGAACGATAGACTCCGCTTGGCCTTCTCCTATGCCTTTGATAGCTGAGAGGGCATATCTAATAATCTGCTTGCCGTCTTTATCAACTGCAACATCGAAATCGACCCCAGAAAATGAAATAGAGGGAGGCTCAACCAATATGCCGATGCGTCGGGCTTCATCACGAAATTCTGCAACTTTATCTGTTTGGCTTTTATCAAATGTCATAGATGCGGCAAGAAACTCAGCTGGATAATGCGCCTTAAACCACGCAGTTTGATAGGCAATTAGCGCATAGGCTGCTGCGTGGCTTTTATTAAATCCATAATCAGCAAATTTAGCGAGTAGATCGAATATTTCATTAGCTTTACTGCGTTGGATGGATCTTTCGACAGCGCCTGTGACAAAACGATCTCGTTGAGCATCCATTTCCGATTTTATTTTTTTACCCATTGCTCGGCGTAGGTTATCCGCCTCACCTAAACTATAACCTGACAGGATCTGAGCAATCTGCATAACCTGTTCTTGGTATATAATGACGCCAAAAGTTTCTTTAAGAATAGGTTCAATCTCTGGATGGATATAATCTGGTTCTTCGTCGCCGAGCTTTACTGCGCAATAAGTTGGTATATTTGCCATTGGTCCTGGACGATATAGAGCAACAAGCGCAATAATATCCTCGAAACGGTCTGCATGCATCTCAACGAGAGCTTTACGCATGCCAGGACTTTCCAATTGGAACACGCCAATCGTTTCACCCCGTCCAAGCATTGCATATGTAGCTTGGTCATCTAAGGGGACCTTAGCGAGGTCAAATTCTGGCTCGCGTCGCCTAACCAGATCGCTCGCCATCGCCAAGACAGTTAACGTTTTTAGTCCAAGAAAATCAAATTTGATCAGCCCCGCGGGTTCAACCCATTTCATATTAAATTGGGTTGCCGGCATGTCCGACTTTGGGTCGCGATAAAGAGGAACGACTTCTTGTAAAGGGCGATCACCAATGACAATGCCTGCTGCATGTGTTGATGCATTTGAGTAGAGTCCCTCTAAAGCCCCCGAAATTCTGAAGAGACGCTCAACACGCTCGTCCTTAGCGACTTCTTCTCTTAATTTGGCTTCTGACGCCAAGGCTTCAGCTAATGTTAATGGCTTAGCTGGGTTTTGAGGCACGAGTTTAGCGAGCTTGTCGACTTGGCCTAATGGCATTTCCAGCACGCGTCCAACGCTTCGTAAGACGCCTCGCGCCAAAAATGAACCAAAGGTTATAATCTGAGCTACTCTGTCAGCGCCATACCGGTGTCGTACATAGTCGATGACTTCACCGCGTCGCGTTTGACAAAAGTCGATATCAAAATCCGGCATAGAATTACGCTCTGGATTTAGAAAGCGTTCAAAAAACAAACCAAACCGAACGGGATCAAGGTCAGTGATTGTCAAGGCGTAGGCAACTAAGGAACCTGCGCCAGAACCGCGTCCTGGTCCTACAGGGATACCTTTTGACTTTGCATATTTGATAAAATCAGAAACGATTAGGAAATAGCCTGGAAAACGCATTTTCTCGATTACATCTAATTCAAAGTCCAATCGATTGCGATAGTCCTCCAAGCTGTAGCCTTGCGCAGGTCCGTGATGGGCTAAACGGTCAGCTAATCCATTGACCGATTGGCGTCTTAATTCCTGCGCTTCAATTGCGTCTATTGTTGTATCTGCCGGGTGATCGTAGATAAAACGAGGCATGATTGGTTTGCTCGTTTTTGGCCTGAAATTAATACGCTGGGCAATCTCAATTGTATTATTGATTGCTTCTGGTATGTCAGAAAAAAGCGCATGCATTTGTCGTGTATTTTTAAAATAATGTTCTGGCGACACACGTCGGCGTTCGCTCACACTCGTATAAGTTCCTTCAGCTATGCATAGTAATGCGTCATGAGCCTCATAATCATTTATAGATGCGAAAAATGGCTCATTGGTCGCCACTAATGGCAATCCTCGTCGATAGGCAAAGTCTTTTAAATATGGCTCGATTTCTTCTTCTTGTTTTAATTTATGCCGCTGAAGCTCAATATAAAAATTCTCTTTATATATCGACTCGAGCTTGATCAGCCTGCGCTGGGCCAGATCTAGCCTGCCGCCAGAGATGAGGCGGTCAATGACGCCGTCTGGTCCTCCCGAGAGAACAATGAGATCATCTGCTGCTGTTTTGAGCGTTGAAAAAAGAACATGAGGGTCATCCCCCTGCTCTGTCTCTAGATGAGCGCAGGATGCAATCCGCATTAGGTTGAGATAGCCTGTTGCAGACTTCGCCAATAAAACCAGATTTCCTAAATGCAGATTATCCTTCGTAATATGTCCGGTGTCATCGTCATCAAACGCCACTTTTAATTGCAGTCCAATAATAGGCTGTATACCAACTTTTGCTGCCTTTTCTGAAAATTCCAATGCGGAAAAAAGATTGTTTGTGTCTGTGACAGCTAAGGCAGGTTGTTCGTCATAGTGAGCGAGATCAATAAGCTTGGAAAGCGATATTGCGCCCTCTCGGAGTGAGAAGGCTGTATGAACATGAAGATGGACAAATCCGGCGTCATTAATGCCCATAAGGAAAACGCCCCTTTAGATAAAAATTTTTTTCTATAAATATACCACTTAGGCAGCCGCGTCCTGTGCTAACAAATAGTTAACAGGAAAAAGAATTTAGGAATTTTACGAAACTTTCAAACGCAAAGCGCCCGACAAGTAGATGTTCTTGTCAGGCGCTGGGGTGATTTGGCGTAATTTTTTATTTACCGGCTGTAAAAGTCTTTGAGAATTTATCTAAAGGCTTCAAGGCTTCAGCGGTCAAAGAGCCATAGAGTTCGCCGAATTTTTTTGTGCCGGCGATAAAGTCTTCATATGCGGTTTTTGCATAGTCGTTTTGAATCTGGAAGGCGTCTTCAAGTTTTTTAACTGAGAGTAATTTCTCAGCGTAAGCACGACCTTTTTCGAAGGATTTTTTATTAAAATCAGTTGCCTCACTGGCGATCTCTTGCCAGCCTTTGGTTAGGCCAGATGTATATGCCACAGCGGCTTCAAGCTGATCAGCGCCAAATTTTTGAACATTGTCGATTTGAGTAACCATAAGATCTCTCCTGTTTAGAATGGAAGAAAGTTAGGTTTTCTTAGATAAATCAATGCCTTTAAATAAATTATATGCGCTGCAGCATTTTTGTCAATAGTTTTGTGCAGCGCACAATTTAGAGGTCTTCTACGCTGTTTAACCAGGAGGTAACGCAAATCATCTAGTCTCAACGCTGAAGTGTCACGCTCAAGATCCTGCCTGACGCTTCCAAATGATTTAGAGGCGCTTTTAATGAAGAGACATGGTGGTTATCGCTGTAATCCGCGCGCAATAAACCGTGCAGCGGTGTTTTTTTTAACAGTGAGTTCAATTGCTCTTTGCGCATTTCCAGCCGAAGCCCGCCGCCATAGGCAGATTATCTATTCTAGCAGTCCGTCGTCTCACGCACAAAGCGCTGATAATGATGTTGTTGGCCGTTATCATGGGTTTGCCGCAATTGTTGTTGACGCAAATACAGGGCGAACAATCTTTAGCAAAAATGAAAATGAGTTGCGTCATCCTGCCTCAGTAACGAAGGTTATGACGCTTTATCTACTGTTTGAGCAGCTTGAAAATGGACGGTTGAAGCTTGATACGCCGCTGATGATATCGTCGCATGCAGCAGCTCAGGCGCCCTCGAAACTTGGGCTTATGCCTGGTCAAACAATCAGTGTTGAAAATGCCATAAAGGCTCTCGTCACCAAGTCCGCCAATGACATCGCATGCGCCATAGCTGAGAATGTGTCAGGAAGCGAACATGGCTTCGCACAGCTGATGACGAGTAAGGCTCACCAGTTGGGTATGAAGCATACGCATTATGAAAACGCTTCAGGTCTTCCAAATGCAGATCAAGTAACAACAGCTTATGATCTAGCCCTGCTCGGCCGCGCGATTCAAGACCGCTTTCCAAAGTATTATCGTTATTTTTCGACGCATGTATTCGCCTATAATGGGGCCTTGCATCGTAACCACAATCATCTCTTAGAGCGGGTTGAGGGTATGGATGGCATTAAAACTGGATATACGCGCGCTTCCGGTTTTAATCTTTTAACATCTGTTAAAAGAGCCCATCATCATATCGTTGCTGTTGTGCTGGGCGGTGTTTCCGCCTCTTCGCGCGATCGCATTATGGCAGATCTAATCGAAGAGCATATACAAAGCTCTGCGACAACGCGAACAGTTGCTGCTCTTTCGGAAACTAACAGCTCTAATAGTCTTGATACAAATTCTGATAGCGAGATCGCGCAACCACTTCGTCCTCTAAGGGTTGCTAATCCTATTATTGCTAGAACGATGGATCATGAAACCTCAAATAATCTTGGTCGTAAATTAGTGGATCGTAATGATATTGATGCTGAGCCTACGGGCGCAACAGGAAATGAGAGCAAGGCTCTTTCAAAGGAAGTTAGAGATTCATCCACAGAAAACCAGGCTATTCGTCCAGCATTTGTATCAGGCGTGAAGAAATCACCTGTTGCGACCGAGACGACAAAAAAAGACACGAGAAATGCTCACTCATCAAAAGTTGGATCGACCACTACAATTGATGGATCAACCTCGACAAGAGTGACAAAGGCTGCAACGGTCGTTGGCGCATCTACAACACCATCTGCAATACGAACCGCAGCAATGGCATCGGCAAATAAACCAGATGTGAATAGACCAACTCATACAGGGTGGATGATTCAAGTTGCGGCTGCAGAGACGCCTGAAAAAGCCTCAGAACTTTTGACAAGAGCGAAGTCTCATCTTCAAGGTCTTCCGCCTCAAGTCAAACCCTTTACTGAAAAAGTCCAAAAGGGGAATGAAACATTATATCGCGCCCGTTTCGCTGGTCTTGAGCAGCAGACGGCTGAGTCTGCTTGTCGCGCTCTAAAAAGATCGGGCGTAGCTTGTTTTGCGACAAAGAACTAAGGTATTTTGAATAATGCCCCACGCCTACCTTGATAATCTTTATCTTGGTCTAGCAAGACATGCCTCACCTTCGAAGATAAAGCTTTCTCGAAAGAAAAGCATTATACGACAGTATAGTTTTATGAAATTTTTTGGCTCCTTTTTGACGAAACAAAAGAGCTACCAAAATGAAAGAAATTATATTTTTACCCGCACTTTTACTTTGATTTCATTTCAAAATTTTTATTGCCACCCATTTAATAAGTCTAGCCTGTCCCTAGAGATGAAATATCATGCGCCCCGCGTCAGAGTGCATATTGTCTGTCCCCTGCCCCTAAAAGGAATGAAAACCCTGCTTTATTTAAAATAATTACTCTATTCATACAAAAAATATTACTATATTTTCTCAAGCTTACTTGCTGTAATTTAATTGTTATTACGTAAATAAATTGGGGACAAAAATGTCCATTAAACCAACCTATATTCCTATTGCCGCCTTGCCAGCTGATCATTCTCATGATGCTCAAAATCTTATGGAGCGGTTTGGCGATTACCTATCTGAATTAGGTTTAAACGTCTCAGGCATTACACAACATAGAAAATCAAGCGATGGAAAAAAATCAAATATCATCCTCAAGAATTATCAATCAAAAGAATCCTATCTAATTTCTCAAGATCTCGGTCCAGGTTCTGTCGCCTGTAATCTTGATAGTTCGCAGCTTGCTCTTGCCTGTGCTGCGATAGAACGTTCGATTACAGAAAATAGTCATTTAATTCTGATTAGCAAATTTTCAAAGCAGGAAGCAGCACGTGGCGGTTTATGTGATGCATTTCGCATCGCGATGTCTCGCGGTATTCCTGTTTTAACAACTGTCTCACCTTATGTCGCCAAAGAATGGACAGTATTTGCAGGACCTCTGGCTGAGAATGTTTCTCCCAGCTTTGAGGCTATTTTAGAATGGTGGAACAGAATTAGTGCAAAAAATAATTCATTGTAGAAATGATTTTTTAAATGTATATTTTTATTTGATAGGCTATTGAAATTTTAAAATTGTTCAACATACATTGACGCCAGAACTACATAATGAGTTACCGTCACAATATATTGTTATAAGCCTATTGGGTAGAACATAATGGCCAAAAAAAATCCTGATGAACGTAAAAAAAGGCATATATCTACACTCGTCACGCAAATTGGCCGTAAACCAGAAGATCAATTTGGTTTTATTAATCCTCCAACCTATCGTGGCTCAACAGTTCTTTTCCCAGATGTTGCTACTCTTGAGTCACTAAATCAGCCCTATACCTATGGCACGAAAGGCACTCCAACTGTCAGATCGTTAGAAGAAGCATGGAGTATATTAGCTGGTGCAGAGGACTCTGTTACTGTCCCATCTGGTCTTGCTGCAATTTGCCTTGCTGTCATGACAGCTACACAGGCTGGCGACCATATTCTTATTACGGATTCTGTGTATCAACCAACGAGAAATTTTTGTGATAATATTTTAGCAAAATTCGGCGTTCTGATCGAATATTATGATCCTCATTTATCGGATCAAATTTTTCATCTTTTTCGCGAACAAACAACTGCCATTATTGTTGAGTCCCCTGGGTCACAGTCCATGGAGATTCAAGATGTCCCAGCTATTTCAAAAGCAGCTCATGAAAAAGGAATTTGTGTTATCCTTGATAATACTTGGGCTACGCCGATATTTTTTCCGCCTCATGATCGGGGCGCCGATCTGGTTATAGAAGCTGGCACGAAATACCTTTCAGGACATTCTGATTTATTAATTGGACTGGTTTCCGCCAATAAAAAATGGGCCAAACGCTTGCGAACGACATTCAATGCCTTCGCAATAGGCGCAGGGCCAGACGAATGTTCGTTAGCATTGCGTGGCTTACGAACAATGGCGTTACGACTTAACGCGCAACAAAAATCCGCTTTAGAAATCGCTGATTGGTTAAGTAAGCAAGAACAAGTAGAAAGCGTCCTTCATCCTGCTCTTGTTAGTCATCCAGATCATAATCTTTGGAAACGCGATTTTCTTGGTTCTTCCGGTGTTTTCTCTATAATACTTAACGAGCGCTACAGAAAATATATTGCAGAATTTCTAGATAAGCTCGAACTATTTGGCATTGGTTTTTCTTGGGGTGGGTATGAGAGTCTTGTTCTCCCCTTTGACTGCAAAGCATATAGAACAGCAACGCGATGGGATCCTCCAGGACCATGTTTACGTTTCTCAATTGGCCTTGAGGACGTCAATGATTTAAAAGAGGATTTAACAATAGGACTAATGCGTCTTAGCTAATAAAAAGATGAATGGATTAACTAGCAAAATTATGAATAATTATCGATTTTTAGAAATTATTCAGATCATTTATTTTGCTGGTCTTTAGAGCCTTTAATCATTGAGAAAATTCGTTGACGCATTGATGCAGAAACAGAAGTAGCCGACTCTAATGGAATGAAATTATTACCACTATATACTACAGCGCCATTTTCTTCGATTATGATATCACCAGAGACCAATGTAGGATCATTGCGTGACATCTTAATGGCAAACTCTTGGGATGTGTCGGGATTATTGCATGAGCAATTTTGAACTGTATTTTTTTTGAAGGCGAGAGCAAAGGGTTGCGCAGAATATCGTTGTCCTTTCTGATTTCTTGCATAAGAAATTGACCCGCCATCATAATATTCTACAGGCGATGAAGGGCATGAAAATTCGCATGACTCTTGTCGTGATGCATGTGATGATTTGATCACGGGAAAATAGTAACCATCACACAGTCTCACACAATATCCGCCAGTTGAGGGCCCAGCGTCTTGTGGCGCGCCGCCGCCTTCCGCCTCTGTGCCGTCTGTGGGACGTTCGCTGCTACCGGATGATTTGTTGGCAGGGATGTTTTTTTGCTGATTGTCTGAACCAAATAAAAAATCTAGGAGGTCTTCAGCTAAAGCCCCAGTGGGATTTAGCGAGAGTGAAATGATGACTAATAATAAATACAAAGGATAGCGGCGCACGAATTATAACCTCAATTGAGCAACAAAACGTTGATTGGCGACCCCGGAAGGATTCGAACCTCCGACCCACTGCTTCGAAGGCAGTTGCTCTATCCAGCTGAGCTACGGAGCCTTACATTAAAATCAGATACTTAGTTATGCGCCTCTGGCTGCTAGATTATCCTACGGTAACACCTGCGGTATCACTTGGCGTGAGGCTAGCCGCCTCAACGACGCGTTTATAGCCCGAATGCCGATAGCATGGCTATACTTGTATCGTAACTAACCATTCAATTAGTTGTCATACGACCCCCCTCGCCTAAAGCTGAGACCAAAACCAATAATTTGTAATTAGTTTTTCACACCCAAGTGATTTGCTCTGCGGGTGAACTCCTCCCGAGATCACAACATTCTGCGATCAGAACTTAGCCCGACACCGCGTAGCGTATTGGTGTCGGGTTTTTGTTGTCTAAGAGCAAAAGAAAAACCGCCAGTGGGAGGTGCTGGCGGTTTGGGAGTTCACACAAGGTTTGGACAATCACGAACCTAGTGGAAGTTCCTTGGGATGGATGTGCCCCAGAACACACTTGATTCTTGTCTATTTACCCCAGCAAGCTGTTCTTCTTATGTTCTGACATGGCGTAAGTTTATAAACAGCGTATCGGGGCTTCTAGGATGAACGGGGAAGAGG
>DAIRFH010000050.1:0-15786 GCA_036795145.1 Methylocystis sp.
GTTAAATTTTTCTATGATGATTTATGCTCTCCTAACGCATGAATGACGCATATTTCAATGATGTGGTGTTATGCAAACGTTTGTGCAGGTTTTAAATTCGCACATAGCTACTGACAGTAATTTCAATGTGGTGTTCTAATACTTTATTGTTGACAAACAAAGAGATTTGTGCTATTAAGGAAATCTATACTATTTATTTTACGAGATATTTTGGCGACTTACCTATTTGAGGGAAACAATGCCTTCCCGTTTTTATTGATTGCTTTGTCTAACTAACAATAAAGCTTTAGCTCAACGCGGTATAATTGAACGGCATGTTGACGGAATTATAAATTTTTATAGACCACCTGGAGGAGGATCCGATGTCCATACTCGTGGGAGACAATTTTATTGGCGTAGATATTACGCAGGAACGCCAATGCGTCGGTCCATTTGGTTGGGGGCTGAATATCGCTCAATATTATCACATCATCGGGGGGCCGTTTGATGGAAAATGGTTTTGGAGTGTTTTTACACAGCAGTCTTGCGAGCCCTCGCACGGTTTTGTCACAAGCCAGGATGAAGCAGAAGAGGCATGTCGCGCCTGTATCTTAATTGATCAGGCATCTAAAGATTTTTCTTGAGCCGATCCACGCGCCATCTGTGCTCGCGCAAGCAAACCGTTTATATTTTCTCTCACAAACATTACGAAATCGATATAAAGTCACAGTTACATAATTTACAGAGTCCCGCCCCTTAAAATCATGTTAGGGCTGGACTCCTCTGTAAAAAGTCTTGGCGTGATAAATTTATGATATCTTTGTTGACAAAGGTAGATCGGCGCCAAGTGTATCCGCTCTAGTTGCCGAGTTCTCAATTTTCAGCGTTTCATCCACTGCTTCATATCCACGATCCCATGCATATTTAAGGGTCGATCCAATAACAAGCGTCAGTCCAACAGAGACAGCTAACTCTCCACCCAAACTTGCCACAGCTACAAATGTGGCAGCTGTCACAACGCCGTTCTTCAATGCTTCTTTACCAACATCGATCGCGGCATCGGCAGGCGTAATGGTTCCCAGACGAACACGCTCTGCATTCTTTGCAACCGCATTAGTGCCACTAATGATCGCGCCAAGAACACCCATTCCAACAGTAGTCTCAGCCAAATATGGTCCCAATCGAAATGGCAACAAAGCCTCCCATTGCGTTAGATACTTAAATATGCGCTGCAATGAAACAAGCAGCCCTAACTCAATTCTCAGTATTGAATTTTAGTGAAAAAAACACTGTTTGTGAAGGGAGTCAATGGTTAGAAAGCGTCCTTGCATGCGTGTAGATGAGACCAACAGAGATTTCCGTCCGTTTATCATGCATTTTCATAGCCTAGATTGAATTTGTAAAATTTTATATTACATTTCATAACACTATTATTACACCCCACGATTGAGTGCTTATTACATGTCATCCAATTAGGAACGACCGACATTGGCGTCGCCATGAAGCCAATGAATGACCGTTAGGCCTTGGCCATCATCCGCAGAAACGGCTAAATCAGACTTTGCCATCGCCACGCCTAAAGCAAGAAATATCGTCAAATCAAACCAGACTAGGATCCATTTGCGCGCCAGAAACTTCATGTTCCCCCCATGACCGCTCTTGCAACAGAATTAGCCTAGCCATAATGGCGCGGGTCCAATGTGCGCTAACGCACATTGGGTTAAGGCGCGAATACAGCAATTGAAGCGCGATATCTTTAAAAAGTATTTGAATTTTAAAAATGCATAAATACCTGATCTGCAGTCGAGCTTCTTTTAGTCAATCACGAGCCTTCTGAATTTCAGTTTTCTTTGCTTTTCTTGCTTCATCAAATTTTTGAAGGACAATAAAGAACGCTGGAACAAGAAGAACAGCTAAGCATGTCGACGAAATCATTCCAGTGAAGACGCTCATGCCAAGAGAACGCCGGGCATTCGCTCCTGCTCCTGTGGCAATAACCAAAGGCAGCACACCTAATATAAATGCGATTGACGTCATCAAAATAGGACGAAATCTCATCACTGCTGCTTGTTTTGCCGCATCAACAATGCTTTTGCCTTGGATCATGCGCAGTTCACGTGCAACTTCTACAATTAAGATGCCATTTTTCGCTGATAACGCGATCAGAAGCATCAAACCAATTTGTACATATAAATTGTTATCAACGCCGACAGCAGTCAGCGTCAAAGCAGGCCCAACTAATCCCAGCGGCACTGCTGAGATAACCGCCAAAGGCAAGATCCAGCTTTCATATTGGCCAGCCAGCACCAAATAAACAAGCAGAACAGACAAAGCGAAAGCATAATAGAGTAAATTACCTGTAATCTTTTCCTGATAAGACATCGCAGTCCATTCATAACCAACGCCATCTGGAAATTTTTTGCTAGCGATTTCCGCCATATGATCAATAGCCTCGCCGGAACTAAACCCTTTTGCAGGCCCACCAACAATCGTTGCTGATGGATATAAATTATACAAAGATATGAGCGCTGGGGCAGCAGAAGGCTCTATATTCGCCAATGTATAGAGAGGAACCATTTTCCCCTCTTGGCTTCGCACATATAAATCCATCAGACTTTCAGGCTGAAGGCGAAATTGTGAATCAGCCTGCACGTAGACCTGCAACACCTGCCCAAACTTACTGAATTGGTTCACATAAGTTGATCCAACGTAGGATGTAAGCGCTGAAAAAACATCACCGACCGGCACCTTTAAGGTTTCAGCCTGAACACGGTCAATTGACAAGTTAATATGCGGAGAATTCGGTCTAAAGGTCGTTGCGACGCGTTGAAGAGTTTGATCACGCTTCGCCTCTGCTATGGCGCCATCAACGGCGCGTCCCAATTTTGAATAATCGAAACTTCCTCCCAACAGATTTGCTTGCATCTGGAAGCCGCCGGCATTGCCTATTCCCTGAATGGGCGGCGGAACAAGCATCAATGCACTTCCATCTGTTAGATTACGCATTTTTGATTGAAGGTTCGTGATCAAGCTCTTCAGATCGCCGTCCTTTTGTTTTGATCTTTCGCTCCATTCGTCAAATATCACATAGTTGACGCCAGTATTTGCTTTGTCAGCGTTATTCTCAAGAACAGACACACCTGCGATCGTGACAACATCCTTGACGCCGGAAGTATTAAGAGAAATATCAGCAGCCGCATTGAGCGTTTGTATGGTGCGACCAAGCGCCGAGCCTTCAGGAAGCTCAATAGCAGTGATCGCATAGCCTTGATCTTCAAGCGGTATAAAAGCTGTCGGCAGACGGCCAATTCCAAAAATTCCAATTACAGAAATTGCAATGCCAACAGCAACAACCCTCGATGAGCGAGCTATTAGCCATTCCACAATCTGTAAATAAGATTTTTCAAGCCTATTGTAGACATTATTAAACGATCTATAAAATGCATTATCTTGGGTCTTTTCTGTCTTTTTCAGCCAGAGCGCACATTGCGTTGGTTTTAGAGTTGCGGCATTTAACGCGCTAATAAAGGCTGTTGTTGCGATAACAACAGCAAATTGGGCAAGCATTTTTCCTGTAAGACCAGGCAAAAAAGCCGCTGGAAGAAATACGGCCATGAGGACAAGGGTAATGCCAATAATGGGCCCAAATAATTCATCCATAGCATGCACTGCGGCATCATGCGGGCTCATACCTTCTTCAATGTATTTGCTAACAGCTTCAACAATCACAATTGCATCATCTACTACGATGCCAATGGCGAGTATTATTCCGAATAATGTTGATAGATTGACTGTGTAGCCGAAGGCATACATGCCCGCAAATGTGCCAATAATTGTTACAGGAACTGTCGTCGCTGGAACAAGTGTCGCGCGAAAATTTTGTAAAAAAATAAGAATAACCACCAGAACAAGAAAACCCGCCTCATAAAGAGTCGAATAAACCTCACTAATAGAATCCTTGATAAAGATAGTTGTGTTAAAAGGAATACGGTGCTTCATATCTTTTGGAAAACGGCGAGATAATTCCGCCATCTTCTCATCGACCTCTTTGGCAACTTGAAGAGAATTTGCGTCGGGCGTTTGATATATTAATATACACCCAGCAGGACGCTTGTTTAATTGACACTGTTGGGAATAATTTTGTGAGCCAAGCTCAACGCGGCCAACGTCTTTTACCCTAACAAGACGACCACCCTGAGAGTTTTGTGCTTTTATGATAATATTAGAAAATTGTTCTGGTTCATCAAATCTTGAGAGAATATCAACCGTATATTGGAAATCCTGACTAATCGGCGCAGGCGGCATACCTGCCTGTCCAGCAGCAACTAGTTGGCTTTGTTGTTTGATCGCCTTGATGACGTCTTCCGGCACGAGCCCAAAAGAATAAAGTTTTTGAGGATCCAACCATACGCGCATCGCATATTTGGACGCGCCTGAAACAACAACGTTCGCGACGCCTGGCAGGCGGGCAAGCTCGTTTACTAAATTAATTGTTGCGTAATTGCTAAGAAATGACGAGTCATAGGAGCCGCCTGGAGACTCAATTGTAATTACTTCAAGTATTGCTGTCGATCTCTTCAAAACGGTCACGCCCTGCGCCTGAACAGGCGTCGGGAGAGAGGCAAGGGCGTTGGAAACACGGTTTTGAACACGAACTTGGGCAGCGTCTGGATCAGTTCCGATTTTAAACGTGACAAATAGTTGGTACGTACCGTCAGCGGCGCTTGTCGACTGCATGTAAAGCATGCCGTCTACGCCATTGACTTGTAGCTCAATTGGCAATGCAACCGTGTCAATCATAGTCTGAGGGCTAGCGCCAGGGTATCGCGCTGACACCATCACTGTCGGCGGAACAACATTTGGATATTGAGCAACGGGCAGGACATAAACGGCGACGACGCCTATCACCATCAGGACAATAGAGAGAACGTTTGCAAGAACAGGGCGTTCAATAAAAAATTGAGATATCATCTATGCGCCTTTTAATTCTCGATTGAGATTAATTTTGGCGTAACTTTAATGCCTGGAGAAGCCAGCCACAGATCCTGGACCACAACTCTATCTGTCTCCTTTAACCCAGAGCTGATTATTCGCATATTATCGACAGAATCTCCCAATTTCACTGAACGTTTCTCAACAATGTCATTGTCGCCAATAATCAGGACGTAACGACCCTCCTGATCGGATAAAAGCGCACGCTCAGGAACAAGAAGCGCACCTTGATGCACTTTTCCTTTTGGAATACGCATTCGCAGAAAGAAACCCGGCATAATCTCATGGTCATCATTTTCTAAAACAGCCCTGACAAGCAAGGTGCCCTCTTTTGTATCAACAGCCGGCGCGACATATTGTATATGACCATGATATCGATAACGTCCGCTATCCATGATGCTGACATCGACTGGAATGCTAACTAATTTTGAATAGGTAATAGCACCAAGATTCTTGCGTATATTGATTACTTCCTGTTCACTTAAGTTCACAACAGCATAAATCGGATTGAGTTGAAGAATTTCCGCCAGAACCACGCGTTGTCCAGCTCCGCCAACAGTGGCGCCAGGATATAAAAGCGTTCGACTCATCTGGCCGTCAAATGGAGCCCTGACAGACGTATAATCAAGATTAAGGCGCGCTAAATCAACTTGCGCCTTTGCTGACGATAAGTTCGCTTCAGCTTTTTTCGCATCATATATCCATTTATCGACGATAACCTGCGCTGCAGCGCCCTTCTTTTGCAATTTTGAGTAACGCTCGATTTCAGTTGAGGCAAATTCAAGCGCTGCTTTTGACGCAGCAACCTGTGCTTCCGCTTGTATTAACTGCGCTTTGTATTGATCCTGCTGGATTGTGAAAAGTAAGTCGCCTTTCTTTACGATCTGACCATCTTTGAAATGAATCTGTTCCAAATATCCTTCAACGCGGGCAACAAGCTCAACGTGATTGATCGGCGTTGCGTTGCCTGTCAACTCAACATATTCTTCAACTCTTTGTTTTTTTGGAAAAGCCACCCTAACAGCCGGGTCCATATTTTGAGCAACAACCGCTGAAATATTTGCCTTTGATGGAGGTTTTTGGCCCAACTGACGGAATTCCGGGTTATTTATGCCGACGCTGAAACTGTCAAAGAAAGAGGCTGTCTTGTCTGCCGCATGCCCAAGATTGGTTGAAACAAATAAAATGATCGTCAATACAAAAAGTGACGCCAACAATTTGAAATGACGTCTCATAGCCAGAAAAAAAAGAAGTTGCATTTTTAGCATCCAATTCATCGACTTTATAACTTCCTTATTACAATAAGGATCACCATTCTGGCAGTCGCAAGAGCGGTCCGATATTTTCAGGTCCCGGCAAACCTGGATCATCTGGCATGGGTTGATCATTTGGTGGCAAGACATCACCCCAATTAGTGCGTGCACGCATTTCTCGCGCTGTCGCAGCATTAACAAAACCCTTTCCATCACGAATTTGCCATCCGCCACCAAGCGCGCGGTAGATTGCGACAGATCCCTTGGAGATATTGCCTAAGGCTACAGCGTAGCTGTTCTCAGAATTATAAAGATATTGTTCAGTATTTAGTACTGTTGTAAAATCTCTTGTTCCTTCATTATATTCTAGTAAACCAATCGTTATGGCCTTTTTAGCTTCTTCTACGCTTGTTTTAAGATAAGCCGCCTCGGACTGAGAAAGTCTTGTTGTATAAATGCCGTTTTCAACCTCCTGCTGCGCTTTTAAAACAGCATTTTGATAATCGATCAGATTTTGCTGCAATTTGGCGTCTTGAAGACGCACATCGCTGATAATGCGACCATAGGTTAAAATATTCCATTTGAAGGAGGGTCCTACTGAAAGCGCCTGACCGATGGGATGAACAACTTGTCCAAGATAATGGCCATTTGTATCGCTCGCTATCCCGCCAAAACTTCCAACAATGCTGATGGCGGGCAATATTTCGGCAAAGGCGACGCCAATCCGCGCGCTCTGAGCTTCTGCGCGCAATTCAGCCGCCCGAATATCTGGTCGACGTCTCAAGAGATCAGCAGGAATGCCGATCATCAATTTGGACTTTTGAAGCGGGATACGTGCGGTCGAACGCGCTAACAAGAACCCAAGAGGCTCCGGCGCCATCCCCAAAAGCACCCTTAGCGCGTTGAGGCCTTTATTTAGTTCTATTTGCAAACGAGGAACGCTAGCCTCTGTGTTTGAAAGAATATTCTGAGCCTGGTGAACGTCCAATTGCGTGGCTACGCCCCCCTGATTTCTTTCACGCGCAATACGAACCACGTCGCGTTGACGAATAATATTTGCTTCAGCAATTTGGATGCGTCGCTCTAAAACTCTAATGTCTATGTACGTCGTCGCAACATCTCCCAAAAGAGAGACAAGGACATCATCATAGGTAGCTATTGATTCAAGATATGACGCGTCCGCATATTCAATGCCGCGACGAATCTTCCCCCAAATATCAAGCTCCCAGGTCGCTTGGGTCGCTAACGCGTCCAACCAATAATTTCCAAGATTGGCTGTGCCGCCAGCGCCAAGAGGAATCGCCTGGCTTAATCGATCATTTTTTATAAACCCCGAGCCATATTGCGACTGAGGGTATAATTCGTTTGAGGCAATGCCAAGAAAAGCTCTTGCCTGCAGCACTCTTGTGCCAGCACTCAAGAGTGACAAATTTTGAGCATAGGCTAACTCAATTAACTTGGTGAGAACCGGATCGTTATAAAAAACCCACCATTGACGAAGCTCATTGCGCTGTCCATGCTGGCTCATACCATCCGCGCCAAGCCATTTTGTAGCAATAGGCGCGCCAGGTGTTTTGAAATCTGGACCAACGAGGCAACCGACCTGAAATAAAGCTAGCGCACAAAGAATAATATTGGCGAGCAGAGTTCTTACTCGGTGCAAATCGACGAACATTTTCCTTTTTTTGCCCCGCGTGAAAGAAGCGTCTTTATTTATGTCCTTAAGACCCGAGTCATCGCTCAAATGTCACAAAACCAATCCTAGAGAGGGCAAGCATTGAGATAGGAAAATTTACAAATTTGCCCTAATGAGCTCAGACAGCAAGCCAGCGTATCATTCCATAAATAGGCAATAAACCTATGTCGACGCATAAACTCGGCTTATCAACAATACTCAAAAACCAGACCTCAGCCCTATCAGGCAATAATAAGTTCAAAATAATCTAGAAAACATTTCAAAAACAAGGTGAAATGTCTTTGGATATCTACAGAACTATTCAGAAAGCTCTAGCACAAAGATTTGTATCCATTCAATGAAGAATTGATGAGAATGCACGGGCAAAGCCCCCGTCGTTTCTACTAAATACCGTCCCACAAGTTCCTTGCCAATGATACTGTCTTGACGCGCATCTTAATAATTATGCATTGCATGAGTTTATGTTTTTCTTCGAGCCACGCCTCCTCACGCACATATAAAACGTATTAAAAAATATATCTTTCAGACCTTATTTTATAATCATATACGATCACTAATATAGCAAATACTAAAAAGAAGTTGTCATCATGCACTCTGAAGGTTTTACGCATCAGGCATACTGCTTACTTCCTGCTCTTTTGATACGCTCTTCAGAACACGCGCCCTTATGACGGCGTCCAGGCTGATTTTTCCTGGACCAAAGCAAGAAATAAGAAGGAAAATAAAGCAGTATAAGATTGCTCCCTCCCCGCCATTTTGCGTCGGATAGAAACTCTTCGAAGCATGAAACATCCAATAGGCTACTGCCATTTCACCCGATAGAATAAAAGCTGTTAGTCGGGTAAATAAACCAAAAAATATCATTCCGCCGCCAATCACTTCAAGAATGCCACCGACCCATAAGAGAGAATATGCCTCCGGCAAACCAAATGCCGGCAGCGCGGGAAATCCCCATATTTTTTGGGAGCCATGTAAGAAAAATATCAGTGCTGTTACGATACGAAGCGCCGCAAGCGCATAGGGACCAAATTCTTCAGCTGAACGTGATACGAAATTGAAATTCATCGATTAAAACTCCTATGACTTTCAAGTCTGAATTATTATGAGGCCCCAAGTAAAGGCGAGTAGTATTTCAAATTCTTCTCTTACAGATTATAATTGAATCATCTTAGATTTAGATCATAATTACTTACAAGGAGTTTACCCAATCGATACTAGGCTGAATGGATTTTATTTTTAAATGCGCCAAATTTACCCTGGTCGGCGTTCCCAATCATTCATACTTGTTCTTAGTCATTAAAAGTTCAATTTGGTCCTATAAAATATACTGATAAACTTATTACCAGTTCCAAGCCTGCGCATATAACGCGGCGCTAAGGGCTGGGGACACGGGTTGACATCATACACTGTTCCCAACATGAGACTTTAATGCCATAGTTTAACAATGATTTTGAGCGCTGACGCATGGAAGCTCTATGCCAGCGTCATAATCTCATACTATGATTGCGGAGACGCCAGGATACATGCAAGAAGTTCTATCGGTTGCAGGCGGGGTGTTAGATCCTCAGGGACCAATTGCCGCAGGAAATGCGCAAATACTGATCAATTCCGTTGGGATTATGCTTGTGATTGTTATCCCAACGATACTTGCGACGCTCGCTTTCGGATGGTGGTTTCGATCTTCCAACAAAAAAGCGATATACCTTCCCAACTGGGCTCATTCTGGACACTTAGAGCTCATTGTTTGGGGTATTCCGCTTCTCGTAGTTCTTTTTCTAAGCGGCGTAATTTGGATCGGCTCGCACGAGCTTGATCCCGCTCAGCCAATTGCGCAAGGTGGAAAACCCATCGAGATCCAGGTGGTTTCCCTGGATTGGAAATGGCTATTCATCTACCCTGACCAGGAAGTAGCGAGCATCAATGAGCTTGCTGTGCCTGCCAACACGCCTGTCCATTTTTCGCTGACCTCCGGCACTGTTATGAATATGTTTTTTGTGCCTCAACTTGGCAGCATGATCGCGACAATGAACGGTATGGTGACACAACTTAACTTAAAAGCCGATCAAATCGGAGATTATTACGGACAGTCTTCCCAGTTTAGCGGAAGCGGTTTTTCTGACATGCATTTCACAGTACGAGCGCTGACGATGGAAGATTATTCAAAATGGCTTGCTTATGTGAAACAAACCGGTCAAAAGCTTGACGAAGCCAGCTATCTTGCGCTTGCACGAAAAAAAGCTGCGTCATCAGTTCACTCTTATGGATCAATAACTCGCGATCTTTTCGACAAGATCGCGATGAGAGAACTCATTACTGAAGGCAATGATCTGCAAGATCCAAAACAGAATTCGCCAAAGACGGAGTGAAGATGTTCGGCAAGCTCACGATAAACGCCATTCCATGGGACCAGCCAATTCCTCTGATTGCTGGCGCAGTTATGGTTGCCTTATTACTCGCTCTTTTCGCCTGGGTCGCACTAAAGGGCTATTTACCTTATCTCTGGCAAGAGTGGATCACGAGTGTCGATCATAAACGCATCGGCGTCATGTATGTTCTGCTTGGCGTCATAATGCTTCTTCGGGGTTTTGTCGACGCGATTATGATGCGGACACATCAAGCCGTTGCTTTTCATAGCCCAGGGTACCTTCCGCCCCATCATTACGATCAGATTTTCTCGGCCCACGGCACGATTATGATTTTCTTTGCAGCTATGCCTATCATCATTGGCCTCATGAATTTCGTGGCGCCTCTACAACTCGGCGTGCGCGATGTTGCTTTTCCAACGCTCAATTCTACTGGCTTCTGGCTCACAGCAAGCGGCGCACTTTTAGTCAATATTTCGCTGGTTATTGGAGAATTCTCAGGCGCGGGATGGCTTCCTTACCCACCACTTTCTGAACTCCCTTACTCTCCGGGTGTTGGTGTTGATTATTACCTTTGGGCGCTTCTCATCTCTGGCGTCGGCACGCTTATGACTGGAATAAATTTTGTTACGACTATCCTAAAGATGCGCGCACCTGGCATGAGCTACATGCGCATGTCCATGTTTTGCTGGACGACTCTAGCTTCAAACATGTTGATTGTTGCGGCATTCCCTATTTTAACTGCAACATTAATCATGCTCGCTCTTGATCGATATCTTGGTTTCCACTTTTTCACGAACGATGGCGGCGGCAATATGGCCATGTTCATGAATTTGATTTGGGCGTGGGGTCATCCGGAAGTCTATATACTAGTGCTTCCTTCTTTTGGAATTTTCTCTGAAATTATTTCGACCTTCTCTGGCAAGCCGCTTTTTGGCTATCGCTCTATGGTCATCGCTACGCTTGGAATCTGTGTCATTTCCTTTATCGTCTGGCTACATCACTTCTTTACTATGGGGGCCGGTGGGTCGGTAAATGCTGTATTTGGAATCGCCACCAGCGTGATTGCCGTCGTCACAGGCGTAAAGATTTTTAATTGGCTTTTTACAATGTATGGTGGACGCATTCGCTATCAAACTCCAATGTTGTGGTCACTAGGTTTTCTTGTTACCTTTGTTATTGGCGGCATGACAGGCGTGCTTCTAGCTGTACCCCCTGCTGATTTTGCACTACACAATAGTGTTTTTGTTATCGCTCATTTTCATAATGTCATCATTGGTGGCGTTGTTTTTGCACTCTTTGCTGGCATCACCTTTTGGTTCCCGAAGGCGTTTGGGTTCAAGCTCGATGAAGCCTGGGGCAAGGCCGTGTTTTGGTTAACACTTATCGGATTTTATGTAACATTCATGCCGCTCTATGTGGCCGGGCTGCTAGGTATGACGCGCCGCTTACAACATTATGAGGTGGCAGAATGGCGTCCTTGGGTGATTGCCGCTGCTTTCGGGGTTGCAATCTCAGCTGCTGCAATGATCTGCCAAATAATACAGCTTATTGTCAGCATTCGTCATCGAGACCAGCTACGCGACAAAACTGGCGATGCGTGGAATGGGCGTTCGCTTGAGTGGGCCACATCCTCTCCCCCTCCAGTTTTTAATTTCGCCTTCTTGCCAGAAGTTAAGGGAGAGGAGCCTTATTGGGCCATCAAAAAGCGCGCAATCGAAACGCAGCACCTCGCCGCTATAGGAGCTTACGAGCCAATTGAAATGCCAAGAAACAGTGCAACTGGATTCATTACTGCGTTTTTTGCAACGATCGCAGGTTTTGGTCTTATCTGGCATATTTGGTGGCTGGTAGGCGCCAGTCTAATTGCCGCCTATGCAGGGTTTGTTTGGTTTGCGTGGCGTGACAAGGATGAATTCACGGTCCCCGCAAGCGAGGTTGAACGACTGGATAGCGAAAGACGCCGCGCGCGCGAGGAATGGATTGCGAGCGGGATTGATCTAAGCGAGGCGGTATGATGACCAGTCAAAGCATAACTCATACACATACTAGCTTTAAAGCCAGCAATGAGTCCCGCGGACATGGCGAGGGCGGGCCTGCTACTAAGCTTGTAATCGTCGGTTACGGCTTCTGGATCTTTTTGCTCAGCGACATTGTTATGTTCTCAGCTTTTTTCGCTGCGCATGCCGTTTTGCAAACAGCGACGGATGGCGGTCCCAAGGGAAGCGATCTGCTGTCCCTACGTAATGTAGGAATTGAGACAGCCTGTCTGCTTTTATCGAGCTTTACCTGCGGATTGATCGCCATCAGCGTTGAAGCACGCCGAATGATCTGGGCGCAGGCTGCACTTTTATCTACTGGACTATTAGGTTTTACCTTTATCTTTTTGGAAGTCCGCGAATTTAGTGAAATGATCTCAACTGGCGCAGGGCCGGAACGTAGCGCATTCTTATCCTCGTTTTTCGCCCTTGTAGGCTGTCATGGACTACATGTGAGCGTAGGCCTACTCTGGCTTGGAACAATGATGGCCCAGCTCTATGTCAAAGGTTTCCGCGATGATATTCAGCGCCGCCTTCTGTGTTTCAATTTGTTCTGGCATATGCTCGACATTGTCTGGATCGCAGTTTTTACGCTTGTCTATCTCGTTGGAGGCGCGCGATGAACACGCCACATGAACCGTCGATTGATGTCGGTCTTGCTCCAGGACTTGATGACAACCCACACATGCGTCCCTGGCAAAGTGTTCGAACATATTTTATTGGCCTTGTCCTATCTGCACTACTTACAGGAGCAGCATTTTATTTTGTTCAATCGAAATGGCTTTGGGAGCCAGGCATACCCGTTGCACTTTCTGTGCTAGCTGTTGCACAGATTGGCGTGCATCTGGCGTTCTTTCTTCACCTTACTACAGGTCAGGACAATGTTAATAATACTATAGCGCTTGCCTTCGGTACACTCATTGTAACGCTGGTCATCGGCGGAACGCTCTGGATCATGTATAATATGAATCTCAATATGCCGATGATGACGCACATGTCATCATCTTCTAGTATGCCAAACATGTCACAAAAAGAACATGCAGACATTCATCAAGAGCGCATTAAAATTGAAACCCGACCTAAGGTTTCGGGTATAATACGCTCAATCTCATGTGAGATTGGAGCAGTGGTGAAAAAAGGACAAATATGCGCTATCATTGAGGTCGCAGATTTAGAACTTAACCTTTCCGTAGCTCAGAAAGCTTTGATTGCAAGTCAGGAATATCTTCAACACGAAGAAGCATCGCTCTTAACTTCCCAAGCAATACTTGAACAAATACGAACAAAAACATCTAGCCGCGCTAAACAATTAAAGCTGCAAATAGATGCTACAAGAATGCGACTTGCAAGTGAAAAAAATAAGATAAAACTTTTAGAAAAATCAGGAGAAGATGTCCGCAGAAAAGCTGAGGAATCCCAGATCATCGCTCCTATTGATGGCATTGTTCTCACAAAAGATCTTCAGATCGGTGAGATGGTTAGTCCTAATTCTCTAAAGCCGATTTTTGTTTTCACCTCCCAACCCTAGTTCCAATAAATTTCTGAGTTGACACAAAATGAGAATAGTTAAGCGGGATATGTTTGCTTATCTCACGACAATACTTATTGTATTAGTTATCGTCTTTTTTATTCCTGGACTGATCGAATATCATCCTGGAAATTGGCAGATCTTCCAAGAAGAAGTAAAAGAGCATTTAAAATAAATAGAAATAAATCTATAGAACGAAACCCTATGCTGAGATATTTTGAAAACAGGTTTCACTTCTCAATCACATATAATTATATATCTAACTAAAAGCCTTGCGGCCACAATAGTATATAAAGAGCAAATATAAATTCCAAGATTAATGGCTTATGCAAAATAAAAGGCGCTTCGTGAGATCATGATTAATTATTTTCTTGCCCTTTCGGCACCCGCCTTACTTCTTATACTCATAAGTATCTTTATAATAATTTCGCTTACCTTGTTATTTATTACGCAAAAATATTTAAGAATACTAATCATAGATAAGCATGTAGAATATGGTGATATATTTACAAACTCTCTAGCGATGATCTTTGGCTTCATTATTGGTTTTATAGCTGTATCTGTATGGGAAAGTTATAATGATTTAAACAATACGGTCTCTAAAGAGGCTAATGCCATTCATAACATGTATAGAACGATAGAAGCCTATCCAGCTAATACTGCCGAAAAAGGAAAAGAAATTTTGGAAGATTATGTTCAAGAAGTTATTGAAAAGGAATGGCCACTACTCTCAAGAGATAAATTTGATCCTATTGCATACAAAAAACTTACCTTATTTTACGATCTCATTGTATCATTTAAGCCAAGTGACTTTGCTGAGCTTGCTGCTCACCAGGAAATGCTTAATCTTCTTGCAAATTATCGTGAATTGCGAAGAGATAGGGTCCACAACGCAAAGGCAATCTTGGATCCGTCCATTTGGCTCGCCCTTGAATCGAGCGCGTTTCTTTTTGTATTGATTTCATGTTTATTTGAAATGAGGACTATGCGCATTCATATTATTCTTATTAGCTTACTTGCCAGCGGACTTGCTGTAGTTTTTTTCTTGCTCTTGATGTACAATCATCCTTTTATGGGACCAAATGCTATTCAGCCGGAGGCTTTTAGGATGCTCCTCGATTTTTATTGGTCTAAGGACCCTAATGTATTTGAACAACAAGTTTCTGATTAAATTTTTCCCTATTTACTGGTCAGTTTTGTCTAGCTTTCGATGATGCCTCGCTCATTATTAAAAAGTGTTACAGAATAAAGATAGGCACATTCGCTGACTATACCTAAAATAATTTTTTGATGAGACTCTAACCTTTCCAAGATAAGAGAGCGCTGATTCTATGAGGTATTTATCAAATGTTTTGCCCTGATAAAAACTTGATTGAATCAATAGGCTTGGGGTCATAAAATGATTAATAACAATCGGTCGTTAGCAAATGCGACTTATATTGCTCAAGGTGACGTTATTGAAGGAAATTTAAAAATTTCCGGCGTTCTCGTTGTAGATGGCGAACTATGTGGTCAAATAAGCTGTGGTTTTTTAGTCGTTGGTAAAACTGGCAGGGTAAATGGCGTCATATCAGTCGCTGAAGCAGAAATTTATGGAAAAGTTGGCTATCAAATGAATGTTGATAAAATTCTGACTGTTTATGGTAGTGGATGCGTTGAGGGGCTTTGGAAGTTTAACCACGTCATTGTTGAAAAAGGCGGTTCTGTGAACGGTAATTCTGTATCAAGCAGGATTATTATAAAAGACATCAATATATAACTTCGCAGACATCTCCTGAGATAGAAAAGCTCTGCCCATTCTAAAATAGACGACGTCAATTCAGGGTTAATTCCAAAATAAATATTTTGTTTCGCTTAATTTTGTACAATACTAAGAATAGAAAATCTTAAGTTTCCCAATTTAAAAGCTGTTTTCAAATTGAAAAAATAAATAAAA
>DAIRFH010000006.1:0-57500 GCA_036795145.1 Methylocystis sp.
TAGGACCGTTTATTAACACGGTTTAATGACGGCTAGAGTGAACTCAAAGAAGTTGGGCTTCCTTATTCAAATTGACGAATAATACGGTCGCTTTCTTGCGAGCGTGTTGGATTTTGTTCCAGAAAGTTTTGTTGCTGATGAAAATATTGCTCTGTATCGGCCCCGCTCTTGGACTGCGTAGAGTTAAAGGGATCGCTATTATCCGTTAAATCTTTTGGCAAAGGGATATGCGTAGTCGTCTCATCCGTTTGTTGGGAATTTTTATTGGCATTATTGAGCGACTTCGCCCAAACGACAGTTTCAGAAACGCTGAAAACAACGAGCGCCAAGAAGATAATTTTTAAAAAAGAAGTCATGGCATTCTCCCACAATAGTCTTTGTCAAAGAACTGCGCGTTAGGCGACATTAGAATGGAATGGATCCGTTTTTATTCTTGAGACGACTGAACGCATTCTTAAAGACGCCCCTGATCATAGTCTTGTAGATTTAGCCTTTGCGTAAGGTCTCAGCATGAGGCGAGCAAGACCACATCAGACTTAGCGGCTCATCTGTCTCATGGATAGAAAAAATCTGTAAAACATCTCAATTTTAGGGCTCAATCCATATAATGGAGGCTTGATGTCGTCCGGCCTGGTCTATTTTATTGATTAATATCAATGGATTACAGCATTATAAGCACAATCGGTTGCGCTTGGCATGTAACCCACGTATTCCATAGCCCACATGCTTGAGGATAATCAGGCTATTATAAAAGGAAGGTCAATAATGGCGCGTAGCGGCATTTCAACAATTTTGACGGCCGTTGTCGCAGGTGCGGCAGGCTTTGCCCTTGGTGTTTATGAAGCGCCAAATGAAGGCGTCACAAATTTTCGCAATTTGATTGAAAGTCGATTGCAATCATTCAAAGAAAATATGAGCAAGCAGGAAAAGCCTGCTGAAGCCCCTGCCGAGGCGCCAGCCTCAGATACGCCAGCGCCCGCGCCAGAAGCTGCCGCTCCGGCGCCTGAAGCGCCTGCGCCAGAGACTGCGGCCCCTGCGCCATCTGCAGAAATCCCCGCAGCGCCTGCGCCTGTCACAGAAGCAGCGCCGCCAGCAACTCCTGCGCCTGAACCACAAGCAGCAACGCCTGCTCCAGCGCCTGAAGCCGCTCCTGCTGCAGCAGAACCCCCTCCCCCAGCCCCGGCGCCTGTTGAAGCGAAACCAAAGCCAAAACCAAAGCCAAAGCCAAAGCCAAAGCCAAAACCAGTTGAGGCCGCGCCTGCTGACGCTGCGCCAGCAGAGGCTCCCGCGGCTCAATAGCTGGTCAAGATTTTGTAAAAGCTCAAACACCCCTTCGTATTAAACGCAGGGGTGTTTTCTTATCTGAGCCTCTCTATGCGCCAAAAAACGGCAAGCGTGATATTAAGGCTCTGATGCGCCATTTGCGTGAGGGGACTTAAACATCAAAAGAGGCCCGTAAGATAACCGTAAATTTAATAGACACAGCTGCAAGCATAGGTTTTTCATGAGAATCCGAGCGCCCAAACAAGAGACCCCTCACTTCCATGCCTGGCTGCTTGTTTTATTTTTTTGGCAAATATTTTTTACATTGCCCAACGCAGTTTGCGCGCAGACCTCTGACCCAGCTTTTGCTTGGATATCTTTGACGCATAGAGGAAAAATTTCTGAGGCCAGATACCGAGAACTCTTCCTTCTCAAAGCGGCAAAAATCGCTCAATCCAGAGGCTTTACCCATTTTGAACTTGTTGACCAAAATGGTTATGAAGCGCATGGCACAGTAACATCTGATAAGTTTTACACGACAGACGCCTATGGAAATGTTTCCTATTCAGCATGGTTGGCAAGAACGCACGCCTCCCCGATCAGCAAGGAGAATGGCGCACTCGTTCACTTCTGCAATCAAGGCGATGAAGCCTGCAGAGGTCTCTATGCGCACAAGGTCATTCTAAACTTAGCGCAATAATAATAATTCTATTTGATTCACCGCTGTATTAAGGGCAATTCTCATCACCATCACAACAACAGAGCTATTATCTGTAAGCGTTTCAAAACGTGTCCGACGCGTCATTGCCCCTAACCCTGGACCTTATACGCATACAGGAACATGCAGCTATATTATTGGTTCGGGCGACGTTGCGATCATCGATCCTGGTCCAGATATTCCTCAGCATCTCGACGCATTGTTAGAAATGCTAAAAGGAGAAGTATTAAAATATATTCTCGTGACGCATACACATAGAGATCATTCGCCCGCCGCAATAAGTTTAAAGAAATTAACGGGCGCCGAGATCTATGGATGCAGGCCTCGCAACAACGATCCTATGAAGGGAGTAAGCGACTGGAGTTTGGAGGATTCGCATGACCAAACATATATTCCAGATAGGATTTTGAATGACGGGGACTTGATTTCTCTTTCTGAGGCCTCGCTACAAACGCTCGAGACGCCAGGTCATACGGCCAATCATCTCTGCTTTGCCCTCCTAGAAGAAAAAGCCTTATTTACTGGCGACCATGTCATGGGCTGGTCTACAACATTAATTGCGCCGCCGGATGGCTCAATGCGCGATTACATGCGCTCGCTTGAACGCCTACGCCTGAGAGACGACATAATTTTTTGGCCAGGCCATGGCGCGCCAATCGACGCGCCGCAACGATATACACGCGCGGTTATTCATCATCGCCGCGCGCGCGAACGAGCAATTCTCAACCGACTTGCTGCAGGAAAGCAAACAATTTCAAACATCGTCGATGAGATTTATGTGAATTTAAATCCGCGACTTCGCTCTGGCGCTGAGATGACTGTCTATGCGCATTTAATTGACCTGGTCGAGCGCAATAAGGCGACACATGACGGATCTTTAGCGCTTAATGGTTTTTATCGCCTGCAGACTTCGTCATGAGGTCTCATCTGCAATTTAAGGATGCAGAATAACAACTTCGTTTTTATGCACCCTTCCCAGACTTCTGCGCGCTTCCTCATCAAGGATGTCAGCGTCTATATTTTCACCCTTTATCAGGCCAATTCTTTTTTCCCACTGAAGTCTTTGAACCTTAAGAATATCACGCTCTAATCTTAATTGCGTGAGCTTGTGCTCATATTCTTCGCCAATTCTCAGACCACGCTGACCATTTAAAGCATGCCAGACAAAATAAGAGGCCAGCATGCCGGCGACGCAATAGAGCGTTAACGGAAGCAGAAAGCGACGAGAGAGAATGCGCAGCATAAGCATGGTCCTACTTATACAGGCAGTTCGTATAAAGCTCGTTAATGATTGAAGAGATTTGGTTGGTTAATTATTTCTTAATAGGCCTTGAGCCTCAGAGCGCTACCGACGCGTCACGCGCTCTATTTCCTCTCGTACAAGATTTTCGACGATTGCGGGCAAGTGGCGATCCAACCACGCGCCAAGCATGGGGCGCAATAATTCACTGACAAGCAAATTCACGCGCGTGTCATCTTGTAAGATCTGACTAGCGGCCAAAGCAGCGAAATGATCCCCAACAAGTTCAGCTGTTTTATCAGAGACCATTGTTGCGCGTGTCTCATCCACGTCGTCTCCAGTCCAAATCTGACGGCTTGGAGCGCCACGCTCGCTTGGGTAAAATTTACGACGCGGTGGAGCGTTTCGCAGTTCCTCTTTGGGCGCAGCTGTTTCGACAAGCTCTTGATCAGAAACAAGGTGGTCGTCAAAATAGGCGCTGTCTTCCTGTGATATGGCATCTTTAGCCGCAGACGCAGCATCAAGAAGGCCATTCTCCTCTGAGATGATACGACGAATGGAGGCGAGCAGCTCTTCAATGCTAGGCTCGCGAAAGCGACGGTCCTCTTCGTGATCATCCGAGATCGCGTGGGAAGCGTTTGCAGCGTAAGAGGCGACCTTTTTATTCATCATTTCCGTTTAATTGCGCCATTATGGCGGGACATTTGAAAACTGATCGCTCTGTGTGAACAGATACGCGCGACGAATCAACTTATCCAAAGTTTAGTCCACATCTTTTGCACACGCAGCCTCCCCGGGCTCTTTTTGCAAGAGGGCGCAATAATTATCGGCTGGATTGTCGGAATAATATATAAAAACGCCAAAAAACGCGTATAAACCCAGCTGCAGCTTAATCATGACGTCTCAGATTAGCGCGCCCCCTATAACGACGAAGGTCGGAGCAGCAAAAATGTTATCAAACCTCCAGGCTCAGGCGGCACTGATCGCATTTGTAATGGTCAACGCTGGGGGACCTGTGCAAGCCGCCATTAAATCTGCTGAGGCTGCTGGCCGCTACGCCGTGCTGCGCGAAGATAAAGATACCGGCTGCATGCTGACACTGGACACGCGCGCCCGTGGCCCAGGCGGCAATAAGGCGTTGCTTGCCCCAGCCTGCCGCGACAATGGCTTTGTTGTTTTTGATCCTGTCGGCTGGACCATAGAGCGTGATCGTCTCGTACTCAGCGCCCGAAAAGGACACAAAGCGCATTTCGACCGCGGAAACGATGGCGTCTGGCGTCGTGACGCCACGGAAGGCAAATCATTAGGGCTAAAGCCCCTGTAATTCTTATAGCCTGTTAACATGGGTCAAAAATTCGTCCCGCACAAAGGCGCAGACCGTCCCCAACCTTATTCCCGCAGATAGGCTCTAAATTTTCATCAGCTCAGGGCGCTGCGCCGTAATTTTCCATTGGCGTTGCGCGGGAGCGCATCAAGAAAGGCGACGCTTCGAGGTCTTTTATACGTCGCCAAATGTTGCTGACAATAATCCAGAACATCGGCTTCACTCAGGCAAGCATCATCGCGCAAAACGACATAGGCTTTGATAATGGTCGTATCAATGTCGCGACCGGGGCGCTCTGCAACCGCGGCTTCTGCAATATCGGGCATTGACAGTAGGCATTTCTCTATTTCAGCTGGAGAAACACGAAATCCTCCAGCATTCATGATCTCATCTGCACGGCCATGGCGCCACATGTAACCCTCGTCGTCAAATTCGACGAGATCTCCAGACACGAACCACGCGCCACGAAAAGCCTGCTTTTCTTCCTCCGGACGGTTCCAGTAGCCAAGCATTAATCCCGGATCATCGCGCCGCACCGCTAGGACGCCAACCTCGCCATTGGCCAGTGGCGCATCTCCTCCCTCAATTGGAAGAGCGACCACAACCCTGCCAGGCTGTGCGCGACCAGGCGAGTCAATTCTGATTGGCGTCATCGGGCCAGAAGAAATGAACGTCGAAATTTCACTCATGCCAAAGGCTTCAAAAATTTCCGAGCCCACGCGCGCACGCCATTCCTTAAGGAGATGAGACGGTAATGCGGCGCCAGCAGATAAAGCGTGCCTCAAGCTCGAGAGATCCCGTGTTTCAGAAGCGCCATATTTTAAAATCTGTCGATAGATCCCTGGAACTGCGGCAAATACTGTTGCCCGATGCGCCTCAATCAGGCGCGGCCAGACTGCCGGATCTGATCGCCCGTTAAACAAAACGCAAGAGCCGCCAACCGACAATGGATCGATGACGCCAACGCCTAATGTGTAAGTCCAGTTGATTGCGCCAGCATGCAGCATCACATCTCCAGGTCCCAAGCCTGTCCAATGATCGCGCATGGGGCGTCGACCCCATGCGGCGCGATGCGCGTGAAGAACGCCTTTTGGGCGACTGGTTGTTCCTGATGTGTAAACTAAATAGGCAGGATCATGCGCGCCAGTATCTGCATAATCTGCTAGCGGCGTCGTATGCAGCAGAAGTTCTATGTCTTTGTTCGTGATAATTGCGAGATGATCGCCAGCATAATTTTCATGCTCAAATGCGTTTCCAAGCGCCATTACTGACGCGCCACAATCTTGCAGCAGAAAACACGCCTCATCATAGGTCAATTGCGCTGACGCCAATAGCGCAACATAGCCGGCCGCAATCGCGGCAAAATATGTCAGCGCGGCATTGGCTTCATTGCCCATGCGGATCATAATTCTATCGCCTGGCGCGAGACCTATCGTCCTTAAGCCCGCGGCAAGCTGTCTGACTTTTAGATCAAGTTCGGCATGCGTCCATTGTTGAACCGACTCATCGCCAACAATGGTTAAAGCAATGTGATCTGGCCGTAGACGCGCATTTTCCGACAAACAATATTTAGCAAGATTGAAACGAGCAGGAACGGGCGCCGTCATTAATCGAACAGACTTGAGACGCTTTCTTCACGCGCCGTGCGCGCGATCGCCTCGCCAATAAGAGAGCCAATCGGAATAACGCGAATATTCGTGGCCGCTTCCACAAGCTCAGTCGGCCGGATTGTGTCCGTAATGACCAGCTCTTTAAGTTTGGACTGGGTAATACGCTTGACTGCTTCCCCCGAAAGAACGCCATGCGTAATATAGGCGTGGACTGTTGCGGCGCCGGCTGCGAGCAAAGCCTCGGCAGCGTTACATAAGGTGCCGCCAGAATCGACAATATCATCGATAAGGATGCAATTGCAGCCTGAGACGTCGCCAATAATATTCATAACCTCTGACTCGCCCGCCCGCTCACGACGCTTATCAACAATGGCGAGCGGCGCGTCGATGCGTTTGGCTAATGCGCGTGCCCGCACCACGCCGCCAACGTCAGGCGACACGACCATGGTGTTTTTCAAATCCCGGTGAGACTTTATGTCCGCCACCATAACAGGCGCCGCAAAGAGATTATCCGTTGGAATGTCAAAAAAGCCCTGCAGCTGGCCAGCATGCAGATCGACAGTCAGGACACGGTCAACCCCTGCCCGCGATATCAGATTAGCGACGAGCTTTGCCGAGATGGGCGTTCTCGGCCCTTGTTTACGATCCTGTCGCGCATAACCGAAATAGGGAATGACGGCAGTGATCCGTTTTGCAGACGCCCGTCGCAGCGCATCCGCCATAATCAACAGCTCCAACAAGTGATCATTCGCCGGGGCTGATGTGGATTGTATCATAAAAACGTCTTGACCACGAACGTTTTCAAGGACTTCAACCCAGACCTCCCCATCAGCGAAACGCCGGACATGGGCTCGGCATAAGGGGATGTCGATATGGGAGGAAATTGCCTCTGCGAGCGCACGATTAGAGTTGCCCGCCAGAAGTTTCATTGCTGACATCTCTTCCACCCCACTTTAGCATTCCGGCAGGTCTTAGCAGTCGTCGCTGTTTGGAACAATATGACGGACAAAAGACAGGCAGTTCCTCTTTCAACGTGATTGCGTCTATCCAAGGGAATGTCTAAATGAGGCTGTCTGGAAGTTTTCAACACATTAGTTTGGCGCGATGACACGAAAAATACGCCTCGACCGCCAATACCTTGCCGCGACCATGGTTTGACAATGCGCACGCCCAACATGCCTGAGACAGACCGTCATTTAAAGTCAGCCAAGCGCGTCGTCGTGGCGATGTCGGGTGGTGTAGACTCAAGCGTCGTCGCCGCCTTGATGCAAGAACAAGGCTATGACGTCATCGGCGTCACGCTCCAGCTTTACGATCATGCCGAAGCAACGCATCGTAAAGGCGCTTGTTGCGCCGGTCAGGATATTCAAGATGCGCGCAATGTTGCCGCAAGACTGGGCATTCCGCACTTTGTGTTAGATTATGAGAACCAATTTCAAGAGAAAGTGATTGGTGACTTTGCAGCTTCCTATGCGAGCGGCGAAACGCCTGTGCCCTGCATCGCCTGCAATCAATTTATTAAATTTGCTGACCTGTTCGAAACGGCAAAGGATCTTGGCGCCGATTGGCTAGCCACAGGGCATTATATCTCTGCAAGAGAAGACGCCTCTGGCCGCCGCGCCCTTTATCGCGCCAAAGATGCGGCGCGCGATCAAAGCTATTTCCTTTTTGCCACAACGCGCGATCAGTTACAGATGCTGCAATTTCCACTCGGAGATTTTACCAAATCTCAAGTTCGCGAAATGGCGAAGCATTATGGGCTAAGCGTTGCAGATAAGCCGGACAGTCAAGATATCTGCTTTGTTCCAAGCGGTCGCTATACAGATGTCGTTACCCGCTTGGCGCCAGAGTCAGTTGTGCCGGGCGACATTAAGCATGTCGATGGACGCGTGTTAGGACGACATGCAGGCGTCATCCACTACACAATAGGACAGCGGCGCGGATTAGGCCTCGGAGGCGCCGTTACAGGTCGGGACATTGAACCGCTTTTTGTTGTCAGGCTCGATGCCGCCAAGGCTGAAGTGATCGTTGGTCCAAGACAGGCCTTAGAGGCGCGCGCGGTTAAACTACGGGATATTAATTGGATCGGAGATGGGGCCTTCTCAGATCTTCCCGATGATGGATTAAAGGTTATGGCGCGCGTGCGGTCGACGCGCCCGCCTTTGCCCGCACGACTGTTCTCCACAAGTCAGAATACGGCCAGTGTTGTGTTTGAGGCGGGAGAATCTGGCGTCTCGCCGGGCCAGGCCTGTGTCTTTTATGATGCAGATACAGAAAACGCCCGCATTTTAGGCGGCGGTTTTATTGCTGTCGTAGAACCAATGCATAACATGCAACAGACGATGTCATCGCCCCCGCAGCACGTCACAAGCGCGCCAAGAGTATCCGCATGAGTGAGGCCAGAGACTACTTCCTCGACGCTGAGATCCAGAACGACAATCTGGAAGCGCCTTATGCTGCTGAAGCCTATGCGCGCTGGGCTCCCTTTTACGATATGACCTTTCGCGTCGTCATGCGTCCCGGACGCAGAGCGATCGCTGCAATTGCATCGCAAATTGGCGGCGCTGTTTTGGACGTTGGCGTGGGCACCGGGCTGGAATTGCCGATGTTTTCCCCAGATGTCCAGGTAACTGGCATTGATCTTTGTGAGCCCATGCTCCGACGCGCCAAACAGCGTATTGCGCGCGAAAGACTGTCAAACATATCTGGCCTGCTCTTGATGGACGCGACGCAACTTGCATTTCCTGATCAGTCCTTTGACTGCGTCGTGGCGCCATACCTCTTGCCCGTCGCCCCCGTCCCGGAGGCCATCCTCGACGAACTTGCGCGTGTTGTGAAACCTGGCGGAGAGATTGTCCTGGTTAATCATGTAAGCAGCAAGGATGACATGCTGTCTGTCATTGAACCATGGATGGCCAGGCATATTGCGCCAAGGCTTGGATGGCGGCTGCAATTCCCCTGGTCGATCATTGGCGATTGGATAGACCAGAGAGAAGATATGCAGCTTCTCGATCGCCGTCTGCTGGCGCCTTTTGGCCTCTTCACCTTAACGCGCATCAAGCGTCTTGAAAAAAAGGCTGCCTGCGTTGGCGCCGAGCGTCAGCAATAAAATAAATTGTTCCCAAAGCTACTGGCGTTCACCCCTGTGAGGGGCTAGTTAGATAAAGCGGCGCTGCGGGGTTTGTGTTGGACTATTATTCCCCGGGGCCTTATCGATCCTTAAGGGAGCTGTCCCTGATCTTGCTCGTGGGCTTGATCACATGGCGCCCACCTACGTTGTAGGTTCCCGGGATCGATGTCCCACGGCTCACGTGGCCCGCACGATTAAGCGACGCAACAGCAATCCGTAAGCATATGAGCGACGAGAAAAAATTATTGCGTCACCGTGCTTTGGCGGATCGTGATAAAATAAGCCTCAGCAAAGCTGAAGACGCCGCCATCAAAATCGCTTTTCTCGCACGTGATCTCGTCGAACAGCTGCCCCATAAATGTGAGAATCGACAGCTACTCAGCGCGCTTTATTGGCCGATCAGAAGTGAGGTCAATACTTTGCCGCTGATCAACTTGCTGTTGCAGAGCGGTCGTCCGGTCGCGCTGCCTATCATGATCAAAATGAAATATCCGCTCGTCTTTCGTCTTTATAAAGAAAACGATCAGTTAATTACCAATAAATACGGACTCTCCGAACCCCTCAACGATAAAGAAGAATGTGCGCCTGATCTACTTTTTATTCCTCTCGCCGCTTTTGACAGAAATGGTTTCAGACTTGGCTATGGCGGGGGCATTTATGATGCAACAATTAGTCTTTTTCGATCACGAAAAAAAATAATTACAATCGGATTAGCTTACGCCTCGCAAGAAGTTGCATGCGTTCCAACTGAGCCACATGATCAAAAATTAGACTATATCATCACTGAAAAAGAGCTTATTTCCTTATGTCCCGCATGAGTTGAATAATAAATAAAATTAGCAATCTCATGATGCTGTTTTTGCAGACACGCCCGCCTCGTTAAATGTCGCCATATCGCGATGGCAGGCCAGTGCAGCCTTAATAAGACCAATTGTCAGGGCTGCTCCAGAGCCTTCGCCCAGTCGCATATTTAAATTCAAAATCGGCTTCTTTCCCAAATGTGAGAGTATTTCTTCATGTGGTCCTTCTGCTGAAAGATGTCCTGCAAGACAATGATCGAGACTTGCTGGATTGAGGCGATGAAGCAAGGCGGCGGCGGCGCACACAACATAGCCATCCAGGACAACAGGGATATGATTGATGCGCGCAGCGATAATGGCGCCCATGAGCGCGGCTATTTCGCGTCCACCTAATCTGCGCATCACTTCAAGAGGATCAGTCAGATGATTTTTATGCAGGCGCAGCGCACGCTCTATGGCGTCTATTTTAAGCCTCAGTCGACGATCATCAATTCCTGTCCCGCGCCCTGTCCAATGTGACGCCTGCCCGCCAAATAGAGCTGTATAGATGGCTGCGGCAGAGGTCGTATTGCCAATGCCCATTTCACCTAACGCTAATAAATCGACGCCATCTGTTACGGCCTGAAAACCATAGGCAAATGTCGCAGCAGCCTCCCGTTCGTCCATCGCGGCGTCAATGGACATGTCATGGGTTGGCTTATCTAGCGCGAGTTCAAAAACTTTCAGACCCACGCCATGGGTTTTACAGATTTGATTGATTGCGGCGCCGCCTTGCGTGAAATTTGCAACCATTTGCTGCGTGACATCAGATGGAAAAGCCGAAACGCCTTGAGCCGCTACGCCGTGATTGCCTGCAAATATTGCAACAAGCGGGCGGTCAATGGTTGGCGGCGACTGATGTTGCCAGGCGGCAAGCCATTCAATGATTTCTTCTAATTTCCCTAATGATCCAGGCGGCTTTGTCAGGCTGCGATCTCTGTCACGCACGCTGTTAATAGACTCTGACGACGGCCCCTCAAGATTTGCCAACAACATTCGAATTTCAGCAAAAGGTTGAATATCATCAGACATTTCAGGCAAACTCTTTTTTTAATCATATAAAAGGCATGGCCGTCATCACACAATCAGAGTGATGAGGCCTATGCTTCTTGGTCAAGAATGCGCGTCGTGGCGAAAGCTGCAAGCGCGCGTTCTCGTGCAAATTTATGATCAATGATTGGAAAAGGATATGTCTTTCCAAGCTCAATACCACTCGCCTGAAGCACTTCTGCTGGCGCCTCCCAGGGTCTGTGAATATATCGATTATCAAGTTTAGAGAGTTCAGGAATGAACTGACGCACATAGAGCCCGTCAGGATCAAATTTTTCGCCCTGAATGACAGGATTAAAGACCCGAAAATATGGGGCTGCATCTGCGCCACAACCAGAAACCCACTGCCAGCCGCCACTATTATTCGCTAGATCCGCGTCAACGAGCGTATCCCAGAACCATTCTGCGCCTATCCGCCAATCATGAAGAAGATGCTTGACCAAAAAACTCGCCGCCACCATCCTGGATCTGTTGTGAATATAGCCTGTTTGCCATAGTTCGCGCATCGCGGCGTCAACGAGCGGATATCCTGTTTGCCCCCTGCGCCAGGCATGTAATGAAGCCGTTTCTTGCCGCCAGGGAAAGTTTATGAAACGCTTATCAAGCGGCTCAGTCGGCATCTGCGGCGCGCAGGCCAGAAGATGATGACAAAATTCTCGCCAGCCCAGTTCTCGTAGAAAACAAGCCGCGCCGTCACTTTTATTTGAAATTGTCTCCCACCAGATGTGACGCGCAGATATTTCGCCAAAATGTAAATGCGGGGACAGTTTGGACACGCCATTTTTCGACATAATGTCGCGGTTAAGCTTATAGTTATTGATACGACTTTTGATAAAGCTTTTGAAACTTTCCTGGGCTGCCGCTTCGCCCACACGCCATATGTTGTTAAAATTCTTGGCCCAATCAGGCTTTACAGGCAGAAGCGACCAGTCTTCTAATTTATTGCCTTCAACATCAACAAAAGCTTTTAACGATTTGGGCGCAGCAAGAGGTTTTTGAGGCGGATCGGCAGCAAGGCAAGCGCGCCAGAAAGGCGTAAAAACGCGATAACTTTCTCCCTGCTTCGTTCGCAGGTCAGATGGCTCAAAAAGCAAGGAGCCATTAAAAGATTGAACAGTCACACCCAACAGTTTCAATTCGCTTTTGATGAAACTGTCCCGGCGCATTGACCAAGGTTCATACAAACGATTCCAAAAGACATGTTTTGCTTTTGTCTGATCAACAATATTTTCAATAATATATTCTGCGCGTCCGCGACGCAAAATTAATGGTGCGCCAAGCGCCTTAAGGCTATTGGCTAATGATGTTAGTGAATGATGTAACCACCACCGTGTGGCGGAACCAGCACGCCAGTCGCCTGGACTATCCTCATCCAAAATATAAAGGGCGATGATGGGTCGACCGGTTTCAACCGCTGCGCAGAGCGCAGGATTATCAAACAAACGCAAATCATGTCGAAACCAGACAATTGACGGATGTGTCATTGGGCGCGCTTATGATCTTTTCGCGTGCTTGACGCCATAAAAAAAATAAATGGCGAAACCAAAAACGGTCCATAGCAAGAGTCGTAGCCAGGTCTCCCAAGGCAACGCCGCCATCAATACAAAACAAAACACAATACCAAGAATAGGCACCCAAGGAATGCCCGGCGCGCGAAAGGGTCTGTGGAGTTCTGGACGTTTCCTACGCAAATAGAGAACTGCGACACAAACAATGGTAAAGGCGGCAAGCGTGCCGATACTCACCATTTCATCAAGAATATCGATTGGCAGCAGCCCTGCAGCAAGCGCGACAAAAACGCCAATCACAATCTGGCTGACGGCAGGCGTGCGATAATGATCGTGAAGCTTGGCGAAAACGGCCGGCAACAAACCATCATGGGCCATGGAATAAAAGACCCTCGTCTGCCCAAATAATAAAACAAGGATGGCCGTCGTTAATCCAGCAAGCGCGCCGATTTTAACAACCCAGGAAACCCAAGCCATGCCAGTGTGATCCATGACCAAAGCAATCGGGTCTGGAACGCCAAGCTCTTTGTAATTAACAACGCCCGTCGCAACAGCGGCAACGGCAATATATAAAATTGTGCAGATAAAAAGTGAGCCAAGTATGCCAATTGGAACGTCGCGCTGAGGCGTATGCGCCTCTTGCGCCGCAGTCGAGACGGCGTCAAATCCAATATAGGCAAAGAACACAACTGAAGCGCCCCGCGCAACGCCTGACCAGCCATAAACACCAAAGTCGCCGGTATTTTCTGGGATGAGCGGCGTCCAATTCGCCGTATTGATGTGTTGTGCGCCAAAGACAATCACCAAGACGACAACGCAACATTTAATCGCGACAATAACATTATTAAATGCTGTTGACTCTGTTGTTCCGCGAACAAGAATAATCGTCAAAATAATGATGATGGCGGCGGCGGGAATATTAAATATTCCATGAACGGAACTACTATGCGACGAGAGGAAGGAAAAATAACCCGTTGTATATTCGGGCGGCAACATGAGACCAAGCCCAGATAAGACGCGATTAAAATAGCCTGCCCAGCCCACGGCGACTGTGGCTGCGCCCGCTGCATATTCAAGCACAAGATTCCAACCGATGAACCAAGCAAATATTTCGCCAAGCGTAACATAGGTGTACGTATAGGTGCTGCCTGATACAGGCAGAATTGACGATAATTCGGCGTAACATAGGCCAACAAAGGCGCAAGCTAAGCCTGATAAAAGAAAAGAAAGCATGATGCCAGGACCAGCATATTTTGCCGCAGCCGTTCCTGTCAGCACAAAGATGCCTGCCCCAATGATCGCGCCAATGCCAAGTGACAAAAGCGAGGCCCAGCCCAATGTCTTTTTTAGACCTTTGCTGTCGTCCCCATGATCTGTGAGAACTTGTTCAAAGCTTTTTCGGGAAAAATATCGCTTATTGTGATCTGAGGAGGACTGCATAAGGGCCTTCACGTTCTTTCATCAATTTGTCAAAAATAGTCTGCGCGCGTCAGAAGACTTTAGACCTGCATGATTAAAAAAGTAAACGCTCTCCATATGAAATTGGATTATATATATTCCATGACAAGGCGTGCCGCCTGCTGGCTTGGTCTCATGCCACTTGTGTGCGTCAGCTCCCAGACTCTCACAAACATATCTAGCTGATCTTGTCTGAGCCTTGTATCCTTGACAATAGACAGCAAAGCCTCTGCAAGCCTCTGGGGCGTCGCCTCTTCTTGAATAAATTCAGGAACAGTATTTTGTTGCGCAATCAAATTTGGCAAAACGATTGACTCAACTTTAATCAGAAATTTCAATAATGACTCAAAATAGCTAACCTTATAAGCAACCACCATGGGGATATGGCATAAGGCCAGCTCTAAAGTCGCAACGCCAGAAGTGACTAAAGCAGCATGCGCGTCGTTGAAGATTGTTTTTTTTTCATCCTGACTGACAAGCCTGCAGGGCGTTGACCAGCATTTGATTTCTTCTTTAATGAACCGATCCATATTAGCCGCAACAGGAACAATAATCTCGTAGCAGGAGATCTCGTCTTTTAAGAGATCGAGCGCTTGTCCATATAAGGGAGCCATTCTCCTAATCTCTGCCTCGCGCGATCCGGGCATAACAATTAGGCGTTTCTTCTTATTCTTTACCTGCAGCGATTGTTTATGAGAATATTGATCAACCAACGGATGTCCAACATAAACACATCTTGGACCGCCAAGCCTATCATAGGCGGCAGGCTCAAAGGGCAAGAGCGCCATCACGCAATCAATATAACCAGTCATCGTTCTTGCCCGACCGGAGCGCCAAGCCCAGACTGTCGGGCTCACATAATTTATAATCGGTATGTCAGGTCTGAGCTTACGCAGGCGCTTGGCCACGCGATGCGTAAAATCTGGAGAGTCAATCAAGACGACACAATTTGGGGAGGCTTCAATAATAGCCTCAACAGTTTGTTGTAGACGTTTTAAGATAATTGGCAGTCTCTTTATGACCGGCAAAAGCCCCATCACAGAAATATCTGTCAGCGGAAAAATACTATCCAGACCGACACGTGACATTTCCGATCCACCCAAACCAGCAAAGCGAGAAACCCCCTGCTCTCTTAGAGAAGAGATCAATGAGGCCCCTAACTGATCACCGGATGATTCACCTGCAATGAGGAAAATTAATGGGCCCCTCACAAAGTTTGCGCCTGATGCCGTGGCGCACAAAGGGGACGCTTCTCTCGTGTCATAAGAAATTCAATAATAAGCTGCGCATCTGTATTATCGTGAAATAATTCTTTGATTTTTTCCAAGCGCTCTTCAAAAACATTGTGATCATTTTTATCAAAAAGCTTGTGATAAATTTTTTTCAATTGCTCAATACGTTGTTGAGAAACGCCATTTCTTTGCATCCCAATAAGATTTAATCCAAAAAGATGCGCCCGATTACCCGCAGCGCGACTAAAAGGGATGACGTCTCCTTCTACGCCAGCCAGACCTGCGATAAAGGCATAAGAACCAATTCTGACCTGTTGATGGACAGCAGCCCCACCGCCAATCGTGACATGATGACTAATATGCACATGACCGCCAAGGAGAACCTGATTGGAGAGAATGACGTCATCACCCAGCTGACAGTCATGCGCTACATGCGCTGCAGCAAGAAAGACGCATCTCTCCCCAATATTGGTTCCACCTTCAACGCCAGAATTAATTGTTACATGTTCTCTGATCAAACAGTGAGAGCCAATTTCTAACGCGCCGTCTGCAAGTGAGGCTTTCAAATCCTGTGAAGGCGCGCCAATGGATGAAAATGGAAAAATCTGAACATGATCCCTAATTGTTGTTTTACCTGTCACGCTGACATGTGAAAGGAGTTGACTGCCGGCGCCGATCCTGACGTTGCCGCCAATATAGCAAAAGGGGCCAATCATAACGCCTTCCTCGATAAAGGCGCCGGGTTCGACAATCGCTGTTTGATGTATGACTGGGCGCATGAAAAAATAAATTAAACGCCCATCATCGCGCTAATTTGAGCTTCACAGACCAAGACGCCATCAACAAGGGCGCGACCTGAATACCAGCCAATGTTGCGCTTTTGAGCTGTCTTCGTCATGTGAAATTCAACGCGATCGCCAGGGCCAACAGGCTTGCGAAATTTAGCGTTGTCGATGGTCATGAAATATACAAGCTTAGGGTGATCCTGCGGCCCTTGGGCGCGAATAGCCAATACGCCTGCTGTCTGAGCCATGCCTTCAACAAGCAAAACACCGGGGAAGACAGGTTTTTCAGGAAAATGTCCCTGAAACTGCGGCTCATTAAACGTCACGTTTTTGATGCCAACGCCAGATAGATCGCCGCAGATATTGATAACGCGGTCAATCATTAAAAAGGGATAACGATGCGGCAAATAACGCATAATTTCCTGTATATCTGCACATTCAAGCGATTGCGATATTTGCTCTGTCACGCAATTTTCTCCCCTTTTTCGACATGCACGCCATTCTAGCTGTCGCGTCTTCATGTCTTCGTTGTTTTGTGACCCTTGCTCAGCTTATCAAGAATAAGCTGTCCGCTGAAAAAAACACGCAACGGCCGAGCTGGAATGCCGCCAACGCGCGCACCAGCAGGCACATCTCGCATCACGCCAGATTTAGCGGCGATTTGCGCATATGCGCCAATTGTTAAATGACCCGCAATGGCTGACTGACCGCCAATGGAAACATAATCTTCAACAGTTGTTGATCCGGCAACGCCTGTCTGAGCAACAATCGCACAATGGCGTCCAATGACGACATTATGAGCTATTTGAACCAGATTATCGATCTTTGCGCCTTCACCGATAATGGTGTCGCGCGTTGTGCCGCGATCAATCGTCGTATTGGCGCCAATCTCAACATGATCTTGAATAATGACACGGCCAAGCTGCGGGATTTTTACGTAACCCTTATTAGTGCGCGCGTAACCAAAACCGTCTTGACCCAGACGGGAACCGGAATGGATGATGACATGATTGCCAATCAACGCCCATTCTAACGATACATTTGCGCCTATGACGCAATGCCTGCCAATACGCACATCTGGGCCAACAACCGCATTGGCGCGAATAATTGTGCCGGCGCCAACTTCTGCGCGTGGACCAATGACCACGCCAGGGTCAACGATCACATCCGCTTCAAGACGCGCATCAGGATGGATGGAAGCTCGGGACGATACGCCTGTCGTCTCATTCATGGCATATGCCTTGAGAGCCTTCGGATAGAGCGTCGCCATCACCAATGACAAAGCGACATAGGCATCCTGAACAACAAGGCCAATAATGCCTTTAGGCAATTGATCACGAAACAACGGCGGCAATAAGCAGGCTGTCGCACGCGTTTGCGCCAAGTCATCAATATAACGCGTGGATGTGATAAAGCTTAAATCTCCAGGACGCGCTGCATCGAGTGAGGCGACGCCGGAAATTTTATCCTCAGAAGGTAATGATTGAGGATATTCAACCGTTGCGTTGACGAGCCTTGCAATCTCATCGATCGATAGTGGGCGCACAGGCGTTCGGAAAAAGTCGAGGTTCACTCCGACCTCCCTCACGACAGATTATATTCAACCAAAAACTGACACGCGCCAAATCTGGAGACAGAACAATGCGGATAGATTTAAACTAACTGCGCTTGTCTGATTAGAAGTTTGTACCGCCTGAGAAGCGGAAATATTGGGTAATATCGGTCTTGGCCTTCAAATAAGGAATAGCATAGTCAAACCGCAATGGTCCCATTGGCGAATTCCAAAGGATCGACGCGCCTGCTGCTGAACGTATGATCATGTTCTGGCTTTGAGGGACAACGCATGTGCCTTGGCCATAGCCAGCTTGCTGGCTGTATGGCGCAATACAGGTAACGCCAGGAATGGTTGGCAAATTATTGTTCGAATAGTTTGTTCGCCCTTTAAAGTCCCACAAACTGCCAACATCATTAAAGACGGCGCCGCGCAAGCCAAGATCCTTCGGCAAGCCCCAAATTGGAAACTGAACTTCCGCTGTTGCGCCCCAATAATTCGTGCCGCCCAATGAGTTGCCGTAATTCGTATTGCTGTTCCAGGCGAGCCAGTTATTGTCGCGCGGACCGATACCGCCCGGCGAAAAGCCGCGCACCAATGATGGGCCAAGATTAAAGTTATCCTGAATTCTTGGCTGATAGCCGCCAAATGGCGTCATATTACCAGCCTGACCATGCCCGATGGCAACGACGTCATCAAGATATGGAATTTCGTGGAAATAACGCACATCGCCTGTCGTGCGCACATATCTTGAGAAGCCGCCAAGACCCGCAAAGTCCTGCGTCAGCGTATTATGGAAACCATTATGCGGGTTACGGAAGTTATCGACCGTATCATAGGTGAGCGAATAGCCCGCAAGCGATGTCGTAATTGTGCCGACAGATTGCTTAATGGCAAGCGGGGCTTCACCATTTGACAAACAGTTCAAGAAAGGTGTGGGGGTTGGATAAAAGGGTGAGAAGCCTGGGGTGACCATTGGTAGCGGCTGAGTACAATCGTCGTACGGCTTACTATTCGAGTTAGGAATTGCAATCGTCGTTTGATAGAGCGAGTAATGCGGTGAGAGGGTCAACTGATCAGTGATCGGTATGCCCAGGCGCAGCGTGCCGCCCTCAGAGGTCGATGAATAAATCGAATATTGATAAGCGCGCTGATGGCGGGCGAACAAATCAAAGCCTGCCGCCATTCTCTGATCAAGGAAATAAGGCTCTGTGAAGCTGAAGTTCACGCCACTTGCAACCTGACCACCCTGCACAGAAAGACGCACAGCCTGACCGCGACCAAGGAAGTTGCTTTCAGAAACCGAGACTTCACCAATGAAGCCCTGATTGGTTGAGTAACCACCCGAGACGCCGAAGTTGCCTGTAGGCTGATCTTCTACTTCAACAAGAAGGATAACTCTGTCTGGCGATGAGCCAGGCTCGTTTGTAACCTTGACCTTTTTGAAATAGCCAAGACCGTTCAACCGACGCTCTGCGCGATCCACAAGAACACGATTATATGCATCGCCTTCGCCCAAATCGAATTCACGACGAATGACATAGTCACGCGTACGCGTATTGCCCTTAATGACAATGCGCTCGATATAAACGCGCGGCCCTTCATCAAGAAGAAAACGAATAGCGACTGTTTGCGCCGCCTGATTACGCTCACCGCGAGGGCGGGCCTGCGTAAAGGCGTAGCCTTTTTTCGCAACAGCGCGCGTTAGGGACTCGACCGTCTTTTCCACGGCATCGCCATTATAAATATCGCCTGCTGATATGCGCAGTTCATCTTTGAGCGAATTGCTGTCAATGTCCGGCACATGGGATTCAATATCTACATTGGAGACCCTGTATTGAGGCCCCTCCTCGATCACGATATTGACGATATAGCCGCCCTGCTGCGCATCAAATTGCGCATCGGAGCTCAGCACGCGGAAATCCGCATAGCCGTTCTTTAAGTAGAAGCGACGAATAATCTCCAGATCACTGGCGATGCGCTCAGGATCATAAATATCGGAGGATTTGAAAAACGACATGAAATTCATTTCAGTCGTTTCCATCATGCCGACCAGACGACGCGTGGAATAGACATTATTGCCAGTAAATTTGATTTCTTTAATACCTGTCTTATCGCCTTCTTCGACAGTAAAGACGACGTCAACCTTGCCATTTGGCAATGGGACTGTGCGATAGGTAATCTTGGCGCCAGCGCGGCCGTTACGCTTATAAATTTCTGACAGCATAGTGACGTCGGAAGCGGCCGTTTGGGGATTAAAGGTCGTATGCGCCTTGGTGCGCAATTCAGGCAAAACCTTATCTGATGGGATTTTGCTGTTGCCCTCAATCGCCACGCGATTGATGGACCCGCCCTCCGTCACCCGAATAACGACACGGTTTCCTTGACGGCTTGCCGATACAGTTGAATAGCGTCCTGTAGCGCGCAGCGCCTCCAGCCCTTTATCAACTTCCGCCTGACTTGTTCCGGCAAAGAATGACTTAATTGTTTCTGCGTCAGCGCGATCGCCCGACACAACAATATCAGCGGCGGCAAATGCTGGCGCGATGGGTGCGACCACCAGAAACAACGCCGCGACTAACAGATATGTCGATTTCCAAATGCCGCTGAAGGAATGCATGAACTATCTCGTCCCCGACGCTTTCTGACACCCATAAGGCGTGACTGCGTATTGTGTCTTACCCAATTCACCTGGCTTAAGAATCACGCGCCCCTGTCGCCAGGCGGCAAGTTGAACACCCGTGATTCCTGAAACAGGCCTCGACTTAAACTGCATATCTGGAAAGGGTAATGAAATAATAATGTGTCGAAGACGTGGCGCAAAAGCCGTATTTCATGGTCAGCAAAAAGTTAACAACCGCCAAAAATCGCCCAAAACGAGCCCTGGTTACCCTGAAAGCGGCCAATTTTGCGCCTAGGATGCCCCACCTGCCCATTTTTGTAACAGCCGCGCTAAATCATTATAGGTTGAAAAAATCATTAACGCGCCAACCATCGCCAGTCCGACACGAAAGGCGAAATCTTGCGCCCGCTCATTTAAGGCTTTGCCGCGAAGGGCCTCCAAAGCATAAAAAAGCAAATGCCCGCCATCCAGAAGCGGGACCGGCATGAGATTTAAGAGCCCAATCGAGACCGATAGAATCGCGATGAGATTCAGAAATGGGGTAATGCCCACTTTCGTCACCGCTTGCGCCATCTGGCCAGACATCTGGGCAATTCCAATTGGCCCCGACAGCTGATCCGCGCTTTCACGCCCAGTCGCTAGACCAAGCATATACCCGCCGGTGCGAGAAACAATGGACCAGGTCTCTTCAAAGGCCAATCCCACAGACGCAGCCGCCCCATAGGTTTCTTCATGAATATCGCCAGCCGCAGTTGAGGCTTGTAATCCCAACATGCCGATACGCATTGTGCCAACGGGATTTTTGATTTCCCGCCACGCCGGCGTTGCCATGATGGAAATATCTTCCGCTGCACGCCGAATAATAAATTTAAGCGGAATGTCTGCTGAAACAGAAACAATTTCCTGCATTTTAGAGAAACTTTGAATCGGAACGCCGTCAATAGACAATACGAGATCGCCTGGAATGAAGCCTGCCGCTTTGCCTGCGCCGTCCTCGACAACAGCGCCGATTCTTGGCGCAAGCACAGTGCGTCCGTTAAAATAAAAAAGACCAGAAAAAATAACAATCGCCAGGATAAAATTGGCAAGCGGTCCAGCAAAAACGACAGCGGAGCGTTTGGCTAATGATTGCGCCGCAAAGGTGACGGCGCGCTCCTCAGCCGGCATTTTGGCCAAGGCTTCAGGATCTGCAACGCTGGCGCCATTCGCATCGCCATGAAATTTAACATAGCCGCCAAGCGGCACCATAGCTACGCGCCAGCGCGTGCCATGACGGTCAATACGCGCCCATAGCTCGGGCCCAAAACCTATCGAAAAAGCGTCAACTTGAATGCCGCACCAACGCCCAACGATGAAATGCCCATATTCATGGATGAAAACAACAATACTTAAAACCAGAACAAAGGGGATGACGTAAATCGCAGAGGTTGTGAGAATATCCATCAAACGCTTCCCCAAATATAATTAGCGAGAAACAGTCGTAAAGCGGCGCATGCGTTTAGGACTGATATGACAATTCATGAAGTGGCGCTGAGGTCGCTAAAGATTTGCGTGATCGATCTCTTACAAGCTGATCAACGTCTAGAGCCTCAAAAATTGTCGCCGGCTCCTTTGCATACCCCTCACGCAACGCATCCTCGCATGCTTGTGAGACATGATGAGCGATGCCTGAAAATGCAATACGCCGCGCCAAGAAAGCCTCAACAGCGATCTCATTTGCCGCGTTAAGAACTGTTGTCAGCCCCCCGCCTTGCGCCAAAGCGTCGAGCGCCAGCCTCAAGGCAGGAAAACGATTAAAATCAGGCGGCTCAAATGTTAAGGAGCCAATCTTGGTGAGATCAAGTCTCGGCGTCGGTGTTGTCAAACGCTCTGGATAGCCAAGACAATGCGCAATGGGAACGCGCATGTCAGGAGCAGCCAGCCCCGCGGTCACAGACCCATCCGTAAACGCCACCATGCCGTGAATAATAGATTGTGGATGGACAACAACCTCAAGCTTATGCGCAGGAACCCCAAAGAGATGATGCGCCTCGATTAATTCGAGCCCCTTGTTCATCATGCCCGCAGAGTCGATGGTGATTTTTGGACCCATCGACCAATTTGGATGATTAAGAGCCTCTTCGAGCGTTGCCTGAGCAATCCGCTCTTTAGACCAGGTTCGGAACGGACCGCCAGACGCAGTGACAAACATCCGCTCAATCAGACTTGGGTCCTCTCCCCCTAATGCCTGAAAAATTGCATTATGCTCGCTATCGACAGGCAATAGCAAAACACCTGTCTCTTTTGCTGTCCTCATAAAAGGAACGCCAGCGCAAACGAGACATTCTTTATTTGCCAAGGCGACGTCGCGGCCAGCAGCCAAAGCGGCGTGCGTGGGCTCCACACCCGCAGCCCCAACAATTGCAGAGACAACCAGATCCGCCTCACGTAAGGCCGCCTCAATGACGGCTTCTCTACCCGCGCCAACCTGAATATTTGTGCCAGCAAGCGCTTCTTTAAGAGCGCCATAAGCGCTTTCATCACGCACCGCTGCATATTCAGCCTTAGTGCGACGCGCTATGTCCGCTAAGGCGAGCGCGTCACGGCCAGCTGCAACGGCAGTGACTGAAAAATTTTCAGGGTCACGTTCGAGGAGATCAACGGTTGACCTGCCGACGGAACCCGTTGCGCCGAGTAGAACGATCCGACGCGGAGGTCTGCCTGTATTTTTGGAAAAGTCGCTCATGAAAACCATATGAGAGGAAACTACCAGAAGAAGAGACCTTCCGCCACCGACGCGGAAGGATGCGCCAAACCGAGCGCTGCGGCAAAAACAGCTGCAAAAACAAAGGCGTCGAGGCGATCCATGACACCGCCATGTCCAGGAATGAGCCGACTTGAGTCCTTGACGCCGAATCTTCTTTTAACAGAAGATTCAAATAGATCTCCGAGCTGTGAGACGGCCGCGATAACAAATCCTAAAATAAGTGTTGGCAAACCCAATAAATCCTTACCGCCAGCAATATAAGCGGTTATGAGCCCCAATAAGCCGCCAAAGAGCAGCCCAATAATGGCTCCCGACCATGTTTTACCGGCAGAAACTGCAGGCCAAAGTTTGGGGCCGCCAAAAAAACGGCCGCCAAAATAGGCAAAAATATCTGCGCCCCAGACAACCGCAAAAAGATAAGCAATAGAGAGCAAACCTAATTGTTCCGAGGCGCGCAGGATGCAAACTGAAAAGACAAGCGCGGAAGAATAGAGAACCCCTGCTCCAGCCCATAATCGTCTTTCACCGCCGGCAAGATAAGCCGTCACAATAACGCCTGTCACAAGCGCGCCAATCACGCCTGTGCCGGCAACTGAAAAAGCCTCATCATAATATCCAAGCAAAGCCGCGAAGGCTGGACAAAGGCCGCCAACAATCATCCGGGCGATCATTTGTTGACCGCCAATCAGCCGCTGCCATTCCCAATTTATCGCCACGCCAACAAGTAACCAGAAAAAAGCAAATACAACGCCGCCGTAATAAAGCGTTGTCAGCGCGAGCAGGACAAGAATGACAGCAGAAGCGATGCGCGGCCAAAGATCAGCGAAACTCTCATTAAAAGAGTTTTTCAATGAGGCGTCTTTTTTCACGAGGCGGTCTTTGCGCTCAACTGAGAGGCCGCGACGCCGCCATAACGCCGATCGCGGTTTCTATATTCATTTATTGCTGAAATAAAATCGATACGATCAAAATCGGGCCAAAGGATTGGCAAAAAAACAAACTCTGAATAGGCGGCCTGCCATAGAAGAAAGTTTGACAGCCGCTGCTCGCCAGAAGTTCGTATAATCAGATCTGGATCTGGGATCTCTACCGTATCAAGCGCTGCGCCAAGCCGTTCAGCATCTATGTCATCTGGCGCGAGTGCGCCGTCTTTGACTTGTTGCGCCAGCGCTCGCGCCGCCGCTGCAATTTCTTGTCGTGCGCCGTAGTTAAAAGCGACAATCAGGACAAGACCAGAATTCTTCTGCGTCACGGATTCCGCTTCACGCAAAAGCGCCGCTATTTCATCTGTAAGGCCTAAACGTTCGCCGATAACGCGAACACGCACATTATTCGCGTTAAGTTCAGCAAGGTCGTTGCGAATAAAAAGATGTAACAGACCTAAAAGGCTCTGAACCTCGTCAAAAGGACGGGTCCAGTTTTCAGCAGAAAATGAATAGACTGTGAGGTAGGAAATTTTAAGTTCGATCGCGGTGCGCACGGCGCGTCGCAACGCTTCAACGCCGCGCCGATGACCTTCAAGACGCGGAAGCCCCCGTTGGGTGGCCCACCTGCCATTTCCATCCATAATGATTGCAACGTGACGGGGCGACGCTCCAATGCCTGGGTCGTTGTCTGCTCGTTCCAATAAAGGCCTTCCCGACATCTTCACGTTCCAGACATGTCAGCGCTGCGTGCGTGAGACGCACATCAGATCTGCATAATTTCCTTTTCTTTAGCGGCGAGCGCAGCGTCAATTTCTTTTACCGTTTCGTCCGTTACCTTTTGGACCTCTGCTTCGTGACGTTTTTCGTCGTCTTCAGGCAGAGCATGGTCTTTCAAAAGTTTTTTAAGAATATCGAGACCATCGCGGCGAACATGGCGCGCCGCCACACGCGCTTCCTCCGCATATTTATGCGCGACTTTAACAAGTTCTTTGCGCCGCTGTTCATTTAATTCCGGCATGCGAATACGTAAGACCTGTCCTTCAACTGTGGGCTGAAGGCCAAGATTTGCTTCTCTGATCGCCTTATCGACGGCGATCACCAAAGCTTTATCCCACACTTGAACCGACAGCATTCTGGGCTCAGGGACACTAATTGTGGCGACTTGGCTGAGCGGAGAATGTTGGCCATAGGCGTCGACATGAACGGGCTCCAACAGGCTCGCTGAGGCGCGTCCTGTCCGAAGGCCGCCAAATTCATGTTTCAGTGTCGACACAGCGCCCTGCATGCGACGCTTGATTTCCGCTAGATCAAAAGTCTCAGCCATTGTTCAAAATACCTATCTCTATGTTTATTTAACCGCTGTTGGCAGAGGATGAATGGATCAGAATGCCCTTATGACACGATTTTCATATCTGCGCGAAAAAATGCTCTAAAGAGGTGACCTTAAGGGGTTACGAGGGTGAACCGACCCCCGCCAGATAGAGTTTGAGTGATCGCTCCGGTAACGCCAATCGAAAAGACAATGATTGGTATCTTATTTTCACGCGCTAACGCAAAAGCCGCTGTATCCATGACAGCAAGGTTCTGACTGATGGCGTCATCATGGGTCAGCCTCTCATAACGACGGGCGGAGGGGTCACGTTTGGGATCGGCGGTATAGACGCCGTCGACCTGAGTCGCCTTTAAAACAGCGTCGGCAGATAACTCAGCGGCACGCAAAACAGCGCCAGTGTCAGTTGTAAAAAAAGGATTGCCCGTGCCGCCTGCGGCAATCACGACGCGACCTTTTTCAAGGTGATGCAACGTCGCACGACGAGAAAATGACTCACATATCGACGGCATCGGAACAGCGGAAAGGCATCTTGCAGGTCTGCCAGCAGCTTCCACGGCTTGTTCAAGCGCCAAACCGTTCATAACTGTGGCTAACATGCCAATCGAATCGGCGCGGGCCCGCTCTATGCCACTATCAGCCCCTTTAATGCCGCGAAAGAAATTACCGCCGCCGACAACAACCGAGAGCTGATGTCCCGCTTCAGCCGCTGCTGCGAGATCCTTTGCGATACGCGCAAGAGTCGCGGCGTCTAGACCATGAGGCGCGCTACCCTGCAAAGCTTCGCCTGAAAGCTTAACGACCACCCGTTTCCACTGAGAATTGGCTGGATCATTAATCAAAACTGCTCTCCTGATGTGAGACCTGCTTGGCTCCATTAGTCTTACAAAACCGTAGGGCTCAGGAGCAAGCGCTAGATCAACAGCATCAACCAGGTTTCTGTGCGCATTAGGAGAAAGTTGACATATTAGGCGCTTTTACCGCGCCAATTAACGCCTCATTAAGCATGATCCTAGCTTGGAAACACTGTCTTTGCCGCCTGTTCGTCTGCCGTAATCAGACAAATGCATTGGTTTTTATACAAAAAAAACTAATCGCCAAAATATTATGACACTCTTATTTCAGCAAAAAAATCGAGTCTACGACGGCGTTTAGTTAATTCTTAAACGCCTGTGCGTTAGAAAAGAAAAATAGGAAATTGAGTAAAGGCGCGAGTATCCTAATGCATGACACTAATCGTCCTAGAGTGAAGTATGTGATCGGACCAGATGGGAGTCCGCTGACAATCGCGGATCTACCTCCGACCTCAACCAAGCGCTGGGTCATACGTCGCAAGGCGGAAGTCGTGGCTGCCGTTCGCGGCGGACTTCTCTCGCTTGATGAAGCATGCACGCGTTATACATTGACGGTTGACGAATTCTTGAGCTGGCAGAGCTCAATCGATCAACATGGCCTTGCGGGCCTGCGCACCACGCGTATTCAACAATATCGCATCTAAGAGCAATTTGTGTTGGCCAGCTGACTGTTCAGGCAAACACAAACCGGCCCTCCTCATTGGTGAGAGCTTTATCCACCGCGCAACTTGGCTTCAAGCTTATTCTTCTCGAATAAGAGCACGACAATAATCGCGGCAATGAGTGGAATAATGAGATAGAATAGTCGCCACACAAGCAAAGCAGCAAGCACCTGCAAGCGCGGCATATCTGGCATGAGATTAATAAATAATAGTTCAAACACGCCAAGTCCGCCAGGCGCATGGGACACTAATGCCGCCGAAAAGGAAAGCAAGAAGGCGCCCAGGACGACAATATAGCCTGGGTTGCCAACGTCAGGCAGCGCGAAATAAATAATACCCGCAGCGCCAATTAATTCCGCAGGCGCAGCAAATAATTGTCGAACCATAATTTCTGGACGCGGATAATGAATCTGGAATCTGCCCCAACGCACCGGCGGCAGATGTAATAAAGATCCGCCAACATAAACAGCGACAAAACCTAAACAACTCAACCCGACAATGCGCGCAGTTGAGGGATGGGTAATCAAGTCTGGCAAGAATCCCGACAGACGCTGCATCATGCCGGGGTCAAAGGTAAGCAGTAATCCGCCCAGCAAAACATTGCCAAAAGCAAATGTATAAGAACAGAGCAAGACGAGCCCCGCCACTTGCGACGCCGACAATCCCTTTGTGGAATAGGCCCGATAGCGCACCATGGCGCCTGAAAATACGCTCGCGCCAATATTATGCGACAAGGCATAGGTCGTGAAGGAGCACATGGAAATAAAAATCCATGAAATGTGACGAACGCCAAGATGCATTAAGGCAATCTGATCATACCAAGCCAAGGCGGCGTAAGCTAATAATGTGCACATACCCGCCAGCAGATAATCCGATGGGGGAATAGCTTTAAGATTCGCCCAAACCTCCGCCCCAACAGACTCGCCCTGAAATTGATGATAGAGCAAATAAAAAGAGCTGACGACCGCGGCAAGACCGATGATTGGCCAGAATATTTCTGCTAGTTTTCTCATAAGGTCCGCCGACTTAGATATTCATAATGGCCTGATAGAAAGACCCTGCCAAACATATAATTGTCTTGATGGGAAAAAAACAGACACAGTCCTGTCAGAAAATTCCTCCCGATCAGGATTGTCAGATACAATTGGCCGCTTGCTGTCAATGCGGCCACCCGCATAATCGTGTTATCTGTGCGGTTTGAGGCCTCATGTTTTGCAAGCCCCCTGCGTCAACACATGAAAGCTTTGTGTAAGAAGAAGGAAAAAAGTCAACGCGTCATGCCTGCAGGCAAAGCGACGAAACAACGCGACTAAAGCGTCATTCTTCTACACGCCAACGCGCCGCAGCATTATCATCTTCCAACTTTGCGTCGACCCATTCGCTTTGCGTCTTTCCAACATGATGCGCCTTTTTCCAAAAAGGCGCCTGTGTTTTAAGAAAGTCCATTATGAATTGGGCGGACTCGAATGCAGCCTTGCGATGACGCGAGGCGACAAGAACTAAAACAATTCGCGCGCCTGGTGAGATCCTACCATAGCGATGAATAATCGTTATTCCTTGCAACGGCCAACGCGATTTCGCCTCATCGGCAACACGGTGAATTTCAGTTTCAGCCATGCCAGGATAATGTTCAATTTCAAGACAGGAGAGCGCGCCCGCTTCATCACGGCAAAAACCAGTAAAATTAATGATCGCGCCAATGTCCGTTCGGCGATGTGTCAGTAAAGCTGTTTCTGTGTCAGGATTAAAATCATCTGACTGCACGCGAATTGTCGGCGTCCACATATACTCACCCACCTGTCATGGGCGGAAAAAATGCAATTTCTCGGGCTGACGCAATAGAGGCTTGGGGGTGAACATGAACCTTGTCAATCGAGGCGCGGATCAGTTTTCGATTGGCGAAGGCGACAGCATAACATTCTTTTTGTGCAATCAGCCAATCAATGAGCTGATCGACAGTCTTAATGTCCTCAGGCGGATTTATGTCTTCTTCACTTAAGCCAATGCGCTCCCGTATCCAGGCAAAATACAAGGCTTTCATTCTCTACCATCATCTCCAAAATGAACAACCGCTGCCTGCAAATAATCAAAACCCGTGTAGAGCGTTAACAGTGCAGCGATCCAGAGTAAGCCGGCTCCGATCTTAATCGTTCCAGGCAACAGCGCCTCGCCTGCCGGTCCGGCAATAAAAAAACCCAGTGCAAATAATTGCGCGACTGTTTTCCATTTTGCGATTGATGAGACAGGAAGGCGAACTTTCAGCTCCGCAAGATACTCTCTAAGACCAGAAACTAAAATTTCGCGGCAAAGGATAATTATCGCCGCCCAAATCGTCCATCCCGTTAAGGTGCGGTCAGACACGACCACGAGTAAAGTGGCTGCAACAAGAAGTTTATCGGCAATTGGATCCAACATTCGGCCAATTGGCGACTGTTGCTGCCAAATGCGCGCCAAATAACCATCGAGAAAATCTGTGATCGCTGCCGCTGTGTAAATGCCCAACGCCGCCCAACGGGCCCAATGATCCGTTGTCCAGAGCAAAAGACCCGCAACCACAGGCACGGCGGCGCATCTTCCATAAGTGAGCAAATTTGGAAGGGCGAGCGCTTGCGATCGATTCTTGGACGAAAAGGCCGTGTCAATCATAACGCCTAGGGAATAGATGGGCTTCAAGCTTTGTCAATAGAAGGAAACAGCAACATGCGCGAAGGCAATTGTGAACGATGGTGATATTGCATTGCAAAAAAGCAGCTGCCGCCAGTTTTTTGCCGCTCGAAAGCAAAAATTATCACCCGATGGCGCAAGCGCAAGAGAGGCGATCAGGCGGGCGCAGATTTATGCGCGAACGGCTTGCCGTGAAATTGTCATAATTGATAATTGAAAATAAAGCTTATTCACAGTTACACGCGGCTTAAGGCGTGATTGCCCTTTGATCATCAAACATATTAAAGCGCGCTCTTTTTAAACAAAAAAGATCAAAGCGATAGGCCCCAAGAGAACCAGTCTCGATATAGGCCTTGGCATAGCAGCGGCGCTGCAACGGCTTAAACAAAATAAACCATAGAGCTTCACTATTTTTTAGCCACATTCAAACTCAAATTTAGCCTTGTTCATGTTCGATTAAGTTCCCTCACGATATTGATTTTAGATATCTCACGAGCGCGCTTGAGGTTAATCGCGCTCTCACGGGGTAACCCAGGCAAAAATAATTGGGAGAATAATAAGCTTATGACCGATACAATCCGTCGCCTCCTAGCGCAAAACGGCAAGCTGCATGAAGCCATCGATTCAATCGACGACTCCACCGATCTATACGACGCCGGTCTGACGCCTTTTGCCGCAATCCGCGTGATGCTCGCGCTTGAAGAAGCTTTCGACGTTGAATTTCCTGCTGAAATGCTGCGCAGACAAAGCTTTTCATCAATTGACGCCATCAAAGCTTGTCTTCAACAGGCCACGCCAATCACGAAATTGCGTCGCGCCGCCTGAAAAATTCAGCGCGACCCAATTTTAAAAATATTTAAGCGCACGCCTGCCTGGGTGTTGCGCCCTGCGTCAACATCCGCCTGTGTGATTTTCTGAACGACGAGATCATGCTAGGCTTCTTCCTCCCCTAAGCAGGCCATTGGGTTTGCGCATCTTTGGGGAATCCGCACGGCGGCTGGTCTAAAAAAAGGCCGCGCGTCGCTTCAAGATGAAGAAGAAAACATTCATGCCAATCTATCGCTCCAAAACATCAACGCATGGTCGTAATATGGCTGGCGCGCGTGGTCTCTGGCGCGCCACTGGCATGACAGACGATGATTTTAATAAACCCATTATTGCTGTTGCAAATAGCTTTACCCAATTTGTTCCCGGCCATGTGCACCTTAAAGATTTAGGTCAACTCGTTGCGCGAGAAATTGAAAAAGCCGGCGGCGTTGCAAAAGAGTTCAATACCATTGCTGTTGATGACGGCATTGCAATGGGGCACGACGGCATGCTGTATTCCCTGCCCTCGCGCGAGCTTATCGCTGATAGTGTAGAATATATGGTCAATGCCCATTGTGCAGACGCCATCGTTTGTATTTCCAATTGTGATAAAATAACGCCGGGCATGTTAATGGCTGCGCTGCGGCTCAACATCCCAACAATCTTTGTTTCAGGCGGCCCAATGGAGGCCGGTAAAGCTGTCATTGACGGCAAGGAACACTCTCTTGATCTTGTCGACGCAATGGTTGCCGCGGCAAATAACGCAATAAGCGATGATGACGTTTCGACAATAGAGCGTAGCGCCTGCCCGACGTGCGGGTCATGTTCTGGCATGTTTACGGCAAACAGCATGAACTGTCTTACTGAAGCGCTGGGACTATCATTGCCTGGAAATGGCACAACGCTCGCAACACATGCTGATCGAAAACAGCTCTTCATTGACGCTGGGCACAAGATTGTCAGTCTCGCCAAACGTTACTACGAACAGGACGACCAAAGCGTATTGCCGCGCTCTATCGCAAGCTTTGAGGCGTTTGAAAATGCCATTGCTCTCGATATCGCCATGGGCGGGTCAACCAATACAGTTTTACATCTCCTTGCCGCAGCGTATGAAGCCAATGTTAATTTTACAATGGCGGACATTGATAGAATGTCACAACGTGTGCCGGTATTATGTAAAGTCGCCCCATCAAAAGCTGATGTGCATTTGGAAGATGTCCATCGCGCTGGCGGCGTCATCGCCATTTTAGGTGAATTATATCGCGCTGGTCTTTTACATGCAGATCTACCAACAGTGCATAGCCCAAGCCTGAAAGACGCGATCATGTCATGGGACATCGCAGTCACCACAGATGAGGCGGCTAAAAAGTTTTTTCGTGCGGCTCCTGGCGGCGTGCCAACTCAAGTCGCTTTTAGTCAAGACAAGCGTTTTAGCTCTCTTGATTGCGACCGGGAGACAGGCGTCATTCGCAAAGCCTCACACGCCTTTTCAACCGATGGCGGCCTTGCCGTTCTGACCGGAAATCTCGCTAAAGAAGGGTGTATCGTCAAAACAGCGGGCGTAGATGACTCTGTCTTGAAATTTTCAGGGCCTGCGCGCGTCTACGAAAGCCAAGACGCCGCCGTTTCCGCCATCCTTACAGAAGAAGTCAAAGCCGGAGATGTGGTCGTGATCCGGTATGAAGGACCACGTGGCGGGCCTGGCATGCAGGAGATGTTGTATCCAACCAGTTACCTGAAATCCAAAGGGCTCGGTAAATCCTGCGCCCTCATTACAGACGGCCGTTTCTCTGGCGGCACCTCCGGCCTGTCAATTGGCCATGTCTCTCCAGAAGCCGCTGAAGGCGGAGATATCGCGCTTGTAGAAAATGGCGATCTAATTGAAATCGACATCCCCGCGCGCAAGATCAACCTTGCTGTTGCCACCGACACTCTCAACGCACGACGTCAACAGCAACAATCAAAAGGTTTCCAGCCGCAAAAACCGCGTCCTCGTAAAATATCAGCTGCGCTCAAAGCCTATGCGAAGATGACGACAAGCGCTGCCAGAGGCGCGGTCAGAATGGTCGATTAAAAAAAGAGACTGATCTTGCTAGATTTTAGCAAGTCGCTGGAAAATACCAACAGTCATGGCCTTTTTGTCGAAGTTAAAGACTTCGGCTTCCATTGAAAGTTTGCGGATCTCGTCCCAAGCTTGCGTATGCGCATATAGATTATTCAATGATGAGGGATTTTTTGACCTGTCTCTTATGCGTTGATCGATAAAGCGATATAGGGCGCGCATGAATGTCTCATAGGCGTTTTCATTATCCCGACTTGATATTTTATCGGCCAATAGATGAACGCCAACCCAGTCAATTTGTGGTAATTTTTCAAAAAGCCGCTGAATAGATTGATCAAATTTCATGGCGTCGCTATCAAGTAACCGCAACCCTTCCCGAACGGATCCTTCTGCGCGCGCGCTTGCTGCAACGATGTCTGCTTGCGAGTAATCTGACCAGGGTTCTCCAAGCGCTGTGATCGCGCTTGCAATTTCTGTTGCAGATAAACCATTAAGCATAAGTTTGCGACATCGCGATCGAATTGTCGGCAAAAGTCTGCCTGGTTGATGACATATGAGAAAAAAGACTGAGCGATCTGGCGGTTCTTCAATCAACTTTAAGAGAGCATTTGCCGCAGACCGATTGAGCTCATCCGCGCAATCAACAATGGCGATACGCCATCCATCCGTGGCTGAGGCTTGATGAAAGGCGTTTATAATCTTCCTGACATCATCGACCCGGATCTCAGTAAAATGTTTTTTGGTTTTTTCATTCCATTCACGACGTAATAAAAAAATATCGGCAAGGGCTAAAGCATTAATGCGCCGATAGGCTGAATGCTCAGAGCTTATCTCCAATGATCGCGCTTGTTGAACATGGGACGAAGAATATTGCGGGTGGGCTAACAGAAAGCGCGCCATACGCCAGGCAAGTGTTGCTTTACCTATACCCTCTGCCCCGCCGATGATCCAAGCCTGCGCCATTTTGTTGCGTCGATAGGCGTCAAGCAATTCCTGTTCAGCGGTCTCATGACCAAACAATGCATAGGTCTGTCTGGGATGGGGCGCATCATCGAGGCGATCGCTTTCTGGCCAGTCGCTCAAGCGCCGTCTCCAGCATGAGATATCTCCTTAACTGGCGTCAGCAATTTTGCCGTTACACGCGCACAGATATCACGGAAGACACCATCTTCCGGCTGAGAGGCGTCAATTAAGTGACAGCGCTGCGGATCTTGTTGCGCAATGTCATAAAATGCTTTGCGAAGCGATGCATGGAAGGCGCGCGACTCAGCTTCAAAACGATCTGGCGCTTCGCCTGAGGGGCGCCGCTTAGCAGCGCGCGCGATGCCAACTTCGGGGGCGAGATCGAGAACGAGCGTCAAATCAGGTTTTACCTGCGCCAAGGCGGCACTATCGAAACAGTTAAGAAGATGATCTTTGACGCCTCCCAAAGCGCCTTGGTAGGCCCTTGTTGAATCGCTGAAGCGATCACAGAGCACCCAAGCGCCACGAGAAAGAGCGGGCTCTATCAGATGATCGAAATGGTCAATGCGCGCTGCAACAATCACGACAGTTTCTGCAAGAGGTCCGAGATATTTTAATTTCCCCGACAATAAGACGCGACGCAGTCGCTCGCTTTTTGGCGTGCCTCCTGGTTCACGGGTTGTGACCACCTCAAGGCCCATGTCCCGAAGATAGGCTGCAAGGAGAGCGATTTGCGTGGTTTTTCCAACCCCTTCTCCGCCTTCGAAGGTTATGAAACGACCTTTTATTGGCAAGTCACGCTCATTTCTTTCCAGAAAATTTATCTTCAATCTTCTGATGGATTGTTCCCGCGACAGATTCATAAATCGCGTCAAAAGTTCGTCGCCACAGCGCACCCTGGGCAATTGCCTCAGTTGTCTCCAATGGTTGTTCGAGGATCACCGCTTGCCCTCGACGAATAACAAGACGACCAAGGGACGTCCCAGCAGCGACTGGCGCCGAAATTGGTCCATCGTAAATAATTTTTCCAGAGAGTTTTTCCGTGCCGCCGTGCGGCAAGAGCGCTTTAACATCCGTTTTAGAGGCAAGATCAACTGATCCTTTCACACCGCCATAAACTTGCGCCGGCCCAATAACCTCACCTGCTTTAAACAATTCCTTTTCATCAAAATTACGAAAACCCCATTGCAAGAGCTTTTGCGCATCCTCTGCCCGCTCTTTTGCTGTTTTTGCGCCGTAAACAGCAACGATTAATCGACGTCCCTCCTGCACGGCCGAGGCAACAAGACCAAAATCGCCTTTCTCAAGAGCGCCGGTCATCAACCCGTCCGCTCCCAAACTCATGGTAAGCAATGGGTTGCGATTTTGCTGACGAATTTTGTTCCAGGTAAATTCCTTTTCGCCGAAATAAGGATAATAGGTCGGATAGGCGGCGATGATATGAGAGGCGAGTTTCGCCATCTCACGGGCTGTTACTTTCTGCTCCTCGTTGAATTTTCCCCAAGGGCTGGAAAACCTCGACTTGGTAAGGCCCAATTCACTGGCGCGCTTGTTCATGCGCAGAACAAATGTTTCCTCTGAACCTGCCGTGCCTTCGGCAAGAACTAGGGCTGCATCATTGCCAGATTGCACCAGAAGTCCTCGTAAGAGATCTTCTACACGGGCTGAGCTTTTGAGCGGGAGAAACATCGCTGTTCCTCCGGCCGGTCCGCCGCCGTTGCGCCAAGCATATTCAGAGACGACATATTCATCATCGAGCTTAATTTTACCTGCGGCAAGATCACGAAAGATCATTTCCGCCGTTAGAATTTTGACTGTTGAGGCTGGCGGGACAAGCTCATCTGCTCCCTTTTCAAACAGAACCGTGTTTGTGCCGGCGTCTAGCAAAATGGCGTTTGGCGCGCTGATTTGCATCGTTTGCGCCCAAGCAGAGACGGAAACATCAAAAAGGCCCATCACAATGAGCGCTAGAGCTAAAATTTGAGGATAATATTTTTTCAAGATCATAAGCTCCGCCAAGCCGCGTCAGTAACGCCGCACTGCAGCATCACTGCATAATCTGCGCCCTAAAAAAAGCAATCACCCTCTTAAAGAGCGATTAATGTCGTTTTGGCGGCACAGGCGCAGCGTTCATCAACTTGGCGTGCTTGATTGGCGCTGGATGAGGAGCGGCGCGGCTCGTTGCAGCTTGGGGCTGCGATTGAGGCTTAGCAGGCTCTGGGTCACTGGGGGCTAAAGCATTCTCCGCCTCGGCAACCGTCTCGACAGCAGCAATCCGAACGGCCTCAGCACGAGATGGCAAATCCGCAATTTCTGTTGCTTCTTCTCTGAGAGCAGTGAGAACTGGCGCGCCATTATCGAGCACCGCAGGACCGTCGTCGCGAAGTGTGGCCAAGAGATAAGCGTCATCATCGCCGCCAATTTTAGCACGACTTACCCATTCAACCTTAATTCTTGCGGTGCCGGCGCTGCGAAAATCCAGGGCCTCAGCGACGCGTTGAGACACATCCATCACACGCCCGCCATGATAAGGACCACGATCATTGACGCGCACAATCATCGATCGGGAATTTTTGAGATTAGTTACCCGCGCATAGCTCGGCAAGGGCATGGTGGGGTGAGCCGCGCTGATGGACTTGCGATCAAATATCTCGCCATTAGCCGTACGACGACCATGAAAATCTGCGCCATACCAGGAAGCTGTGCCCTCGGCAGAATAAGGCTTTTCATTGGGAACATAGGTATGTCCGGCAATTTTATAGGGCTTGCCCACCATAAAGCCCCCGCCGCCCTTAGGCACCTCTTCGCCATCGGCGACGACACGCGGGCTTGCCTTAACGCCATAACGCGGATCAACCTCGGCTGACCCCAAATCAGCAAGACGTGAATTTTGTGTGGTTGATGAGCAACCAGCGATGAGACAAAGGGATAAAAATATGGCTGCTTTTTTTATAATTGCGACGGGTAATATGTCCGCTTGATTTGAAGGAGACATGTCAAAATCACATCCAAATTTTTGCATCGACGCCGTCCAGCTCTTCATCGCCGCCCAAACCCACAATCGGTAAAAATCTCTGGCGCGACCAAAGCTCTGTCCAGCGCGTGCTTTTAGACAAACAAAACATGCTGCCATCCAACAGAAAAAGCTCCGTTAACGGCTCAGTCAGTGGGTAAGAATAAGCATGGAGATTCAGACTTAAATGCGGCTTTCCCTCGTCAAAATCAGCGTGATTGGAAATATGCGAAGGGCTGTGGCATTTCCACAACAGACGTCCTAAGTGTCTGACGCCAAGTCTATAATCGTTGTTTGTGGACGAATGGAGCCACGAAAATAATTCTGCGAGACACGCGCCGCGATATGAAAAATTTTACCCTGTCCACGCAAGAGCGTTTCGCCCAAAAGCGTATCAACAGACCTGAAAGCGATCGCGTCAATCGTCGCATTGTCTTGAGATCTGAGCCTCACTCTGACATGACTGCCGCCAACAATGCCGATGTCAGCTATTTTCTGCGACGGTAAAATAAAGACCGGCTCAGGGTTTGATTGCCCGAACGGTCCCGCAAGCGCCAATGAGGCCAATAGTTCCTTGTTGACGCCGCGACCTGATAAGAGACCATCGGCGAATAAGACATTCTGTTCGCTAACCAAATCGACGTGATCGGCGAGAGATTGCGTCATAAAATGACAAAAATCATTAAATTGATCAGGCGCAATCGTAATACCTGCAGCCATCGCATGACCGCCGCCTTTTAGAGCCAAACCAGCATCAAGTGCTTTTTTGACGGCTTTCCCTAAATCAACGCCAGTTATACTTCTTCCTGAACCTGTCCATGAATTTCTATTAAATACAAATGCAAATGATGGTATCTTAAACCTTTCTTTGAGCCTACTGGCGATGAGGCCAACAACGCCAGGATGCCAATTTTCATTCTGCACAATGAGGCAGGACAATTTGTTGGAGCGTCGCAACGCCTCTTCTGCAAGGACTATGGCTTCTTCTACGCTCTGCTGTTCGATAATTCTTCTTTCCCCATTTAACCGTTCTAACTCCAAAGCGATCTTCTCGGCCTCTTGCGGAATAGTTTGCATCAGGAGTCGGCAGCCAAGACTAGCGTCGCCAATACGTCCGCCGGCATTAATTCTGGGACCAAGGGCAAAACCAAGGTGAGAAGACTGCACTGGACCCTCGAGTTTCGAGACGTCCATAAGCGTGGCAAGACCTAATCGCTGGCGCGCGCCGATAACTTTTAGACCTTGCAAAACAAATGCGCGATTAAGACCTGTCAAAGGAGCCACATCCGCAACTGTCGCCAGCGCAACCAAATCCAGCGCTTCAAGAAGGTCTGGAGCAGGCCGATCGTCTTGCCACCAGCTGTGCGCCCGCAGAACTCTGGATATCGCGATAAGCGCAAGGAAGACGACGCCAGCTGCGCATAGCGCGCCTAACCCAGAGATGTCGTCTTGACGGTTTGGATTAACAACAATGGCGTCAGGCAAGACATCTGACGCTTGATGATGATCAAAGACGATGACATCAAGACCCAAGTCTTTGGCGACCTTAAAGGCCTCGTGACTGACCGTTCCGCAGTCGACCGTAACAAGCAACGTCGCGCCTTTATGCGCCAGCTGTTCAATGGCCTCACGATTTGGCCCGTATCCTTCAAAAATGCGATCAGGTATGTGAAGCAAGGGCTCTGGAGCCCCGACTGCACGAAGATAGGTGATCATTAATGCCGCCGAACAGGCGCCATCAACATCATAATCGCCAAACACAGCGATCTTTTCTGCGGAAATAATCGCCGCCCCAAGCCTGTTTGCCGCCGCCGCCATATCCTGAACGACAAGCGGGTCCGGCATAAGCTCACGCAGTGTTGGGTTTAAATAACTCAACGCGTCGGCAATACCGACCCCTCGCGCCGCCAGAAGGCGCGCCAATACATCATTCACGCCATGCGCCTGACTCAAGGCGAGCGCTGAGCCCTCCCCGGCGACATCCAGCCGCTTTCGCCAAGCGCTGCCAAGAATTGATCTCTCAACGCCAAGGAGATAGTCACCAGCTGTTTTCGACGCGCTCATAGAAGCAGTCTACAGGACGAACAGCCGTCGCTTCTGTCAGTTACCCCCCAATCCACAAGCTTATTGGCGCACAGAAAATTACCCCCCAAAGCAAGAGGATGTTGAACAAGAGATATGAGCGAGCTTGTCGTCTTAAGACATGAGAGCGGCGACACAGCCGCCATAAACTTCCTCGGCGCGGAGCTCTCCTCCTGGCGCAGCCAAGACAAAGAGCTTATTTGGAAGAAAAATCCCGCCATTTGGGATCAGACCGCTCCCGTTCTCTTTCCTATTGTCGGTTGGACGCGACATGGGCAAATCCGTGTTAATGGCGCAGCCTATCCGCTCGCCTTACATGGTTTCGCCTGGAAGAAAAATTTTCTCCTAACACATAGCGGCGCAGATCACGCAAGGCTGAGCTTGCAAGATGATGAGCAAACGCGCGCGCTTTATCCGTTTCACTTTCGCTTTGACTGCGACTTCATTCTCAGCCGCGCCAAGCTTAAGCAAATCCTAACCATAACGAACATGGACACCCGTCCACTGCCCTATGCATGCGGCATGCATCCAGCCTTTTGTTGGCCGCTTGGTCAATCGCATGCTGAGCATGCAATTATTTTTGACAAAACAGAAAACAACAACATTCCGATTATTACTGCCGACGGCTTATTTTCAAACGCAACGCGTGTTGCGCCATTGGAAAGTGAAAAAATTACGCTCAACTCGGAGCTCTTCAACAAAGAAGCCCTCTGTTTTCTAAATATCAACAGTAAAAAAATCTTCTATGATAATGGCGCAGGCATGCGCCTCAGCCTGTCGCTTAGTAACTTCCAACATATCGCATTGTGGTCACGGCCAAACGCCCCATTTGTTTGTATAGAGTCCTGGACGGGCTATGGGGACCCTGAAGGTTTCGAGGGAGATCTCTATCAAAAACCCTCAATGACCATACTCGCCCCTGGCTTGACAGCTTCGCATTCTGTTACTTTCGACCTTTTAGATGAAGGCTTTTGAAACTCGTTAATAACAACGCGAGCATCGTAAAAATCTATTCTATTGATAGAGAAACTATTTTAAAGTTTTTCCGTCCCACAAGCCCAGCAGGAATACTAAATGTTTGTTGCCCCGAGCGTTATAGATGCCATTGGCCGCACGCCTTTAATCGAACTACGCGCCGCATCAAAAGCAACGGGCTGTCGAATTTTGGGTAAGGCTGAATTCATGAATCCCGGCGGATCAGTCAAAGATCGCGCAGCGCTTTATATTGTCCAGGACGCCGTTAAGCAGGGCAAGCTTAAACAAGGCGGCATTATTGTTGAAGGCACGGCGGGAAATACAGGCATAGGGATTGCGCTTGTCGCCAATGCAATGGGCTTTCGCACCGTCATTGTTATTCCTGACACTCAAAGTCAGGAAAAAAAAGATATGTTACGCCTGCAAGGCGCGCAGCTCATTGAAGTGCCCGCCGTCCCTTACGCAAACCCAAATAATTACGTTAAATTATCAGGTCGATTGGCTGAACGACTGAATGGCGCGGAAGCTTGCGGCGCCATATGGGCGAACCAATTCGACAATATCGCTAATCGCCAGGCGCATATAGAAACAACCGCTCCTGAAATTTATGACGCATTAAATGGCGAGCTGCACGGATTTATCTGCGCCTGCGGAACCGGCGGCACCTTAGCGGGCGTCGGCATGGCGCTCAAACAACGAAACGCGCAGATAAAGATTGGATTAGCCGATCCATTCGGCGCAGCGCTTTACGCTTATTATACCTCCGGAGAGCTAAAGGCGGAGGGTAGTTCTATCACTGAAGGCATTGGTCAAGGTCGCATCACACGCAACCTTGAGAACGCGCCAATAGACCTTGCCTATCAAATATCAGATCAGGAAGCTCTAAAGATTGTTTTTGACCTTGCTGAACACGAAGGACTTCTTCTTGGCGGCTCCTCAGGAATAAATATCGCTGGCGCTATGCGTCTGGCGCATGAGTTAGGGCCTGGGCATACAATCGTAACAATATTGTGTGACGGCGGCGCGCGTTATGCGTCAAAATTATACAACCCATCGTTTTTACGCTCTCAAAATTTACCAACGCCTGCCTGGCTTGAATCAGCAACGACAATTACGCCTGACTTCGAGTAATGACGTTAGATCTCCTGCATCAGAGCTTGTGCTTTGGCGATGTCTTCGGGAAAATTAATATTAAAAAATGGATCATGTGCTGAGGCCGACCAATCAACAATGATGTGAGGATGCCGCATAATAAAAGTCGATACCTTCCTCATATTTTCGACAACAAGGGCGTGAAACAAATCCTCTTTTAGCGACATGTCCCACAAAGCGATCGTATGATGGGAGCGGCCATTAGAGGCGGCAACGGCGATGCTAGCGCCTGTGACGGCTTTCTCAGCTGCTAATCTACGAATGAGATCATGTGGAAGAAAGGGCGTATCTGCTGGCGCGCTTAACATCTGGTCGCAGTCGCCGCTGAATGATGAAAAATATTCCAGGCCAGCAAGAATTCCAGCTAGCGGTCCAGGAAATCCTGCGACGCTGTCAGCGACAATCGGCAAGGAAAATTTTGTAAAGCGCTCTTGATTGCTATTCACATTCAAAACGAGAGGATCAGACTGAGCTTTGATCCGTGAAATGACATAGGACAGGATTGGGGCGCCGTTAAGCTCAAGCAATGGCTTATCTGGCTGACCCATTCGCTTTGAGAGACCGCCTGCAAGGATGACCGTTGGACAAGACTGCATCTTAGCGATCTTAGTGATGAGACGTGAGGATTAGAGCTTATAAATTAGGAAATATAAAAAAAGGGGGCGTAAATAATACGCCCCCTGATAAACATGTCATCCTTGAGCGCCATTAGCCTTTAGCAGCGGCTGCGACTTCTGCAGCAAAGTCGCTGGTTGCGCGATCAATGCCTTCGCCAAGGGCATAGCGTAAAAATCCTTTTATCACGATCGGTGCGCCAGCTTTGCCTTCCAGTTCCTTAATGGCTTGCGCAACAGTCTTGCCATTGTGATCTGGATGATTGGAAACCTGATCAAGCATACAGACTTCTTTCGCATAGGTCTTAATGCCAGAGTCAATGATCTTCTCAAGAACATTGGCGGGCTTGCCTGCATTTTTCTCAGCCAAAAGTTTCTTTTCACGCTCGAGCGTGACAGGGTCGAGACCAGAAGCGTCAAGCGCCAATGGATTGGCGGAGGCGACATGCATCGCCAACTGTCGCGCAAGAACAGATAGGGCTTCCTTATCGCCAGTCGACTCAAGCGCGACAATAACGGCAATTTTACCTTGTCCGTCGACAACTTGAGAATGGACGTAACGGCCCACAACGCCATGAGTAACAGTAAGCGCAGCAGCGCGACGAAGGCTTAGATTTTCGCCAATATTTGCGATCGCGGTTGTGATCGCCTCTGCGACGGTTCCGCCGCCTGGATAAGAACTGGCGTTGAGCGACTCATTCGACGTATCATTAGATTTGAGCGCAACCTCGCCAACATTTTTAACAAGCGTCTGAAAATCAGCGTTGCGGGCGACAAAGTCGGTTTCCGAATTTACCTCAACAACAACGCCTTTGTTGTCTTGCACGATTGCTGCGACAAGTCCCTCTGCTGCAACACGATCGGCTTTTTTTGCAGCCTTTGATAAGCCCTTCTTTCTTAGCCAATCAACAGCTGCTTCAAAATCACCCTCTGTTGCCGTGAGGGCTGATTTACAATCCATCATGCCAGCGCCAGTGCTCTCGCGCAGTTCCTTAACGAGAGCGGCTGTAATTGTGGCCATAGTTAAAATTCCTTCTTCTCAACAACAAGCCATGGTTCATAGCTGACATAAACCAAGCTTTATCTAAGTGGGACGATGTTTGAAAAAGAGCGTCGACACTTTTACACGTCGACGCCCTAAGCTTTGCTCGGTCTATGCCTAAGACGATTAGGCTGATAGCAGCGCGCGCGCTTGATCAACCCAACCATCACGCTGGATACGACCGTTTAATTTTAGTTCGGCGTCAATTTTTTCCACATCGGCAGGCGTCATCGCCGCAATTTGCCAATAGTGGTAAACACCTGCGTCATTAAGTTTCTTTACGAGTTCAGGCCCAACGCCATGGAGTTTCGCAATGTCGTCTGGCGCGCCACGCGGGGCGCCAAGCAATTCGAAGCTCTCAAGAGAACCTTCGCCGCCACTGACGTCTTGCAAGATTGCTGGCTCAAGCTCCGGCGTCACAGCTTCGCCAATATCCGCGCCCAATGCGCCCTGACCGCGTGAAATGCCGTCGATCGCGGCGCGTGCGATGAGGTCGCAATATAATGCGATGGCCCGTCCCGCGTCGTCATTACCTGGAATGGGGTGTGAAACGCCTTCTGGATCACAATTTGTATCTAGAACGGCAACAACAGGAATCTTCAACCTGTTAGCTTCTTTGATAGCAAGTTGCTCTTTATTTGTGTCGATAACGAAAATGAGATCAGGCGTGCCGCCCATATCTTTAATACCACCCAGCGCACGCTCGAGCTTGTCACGTTCACGCGTGAGAAGAAGCCGCTCTTTTTTCGTGACGCCCTGCGCGCCAGCCGAGAGCATTTCTTCTAATTTACGCAGGCGGTTAATTGAACCTGAAATTGTCTTCCAATTGGTCAGGGTGCCGCCAAGCCAACGTGAATTGATGTAATATTGCGCGCTGCGTTTTGCTGCGTCTGCAATCTGATCCTGAGCTTGGCGTTTTGTGCCAACAAAAAGGACGCGCCCACCTTTAGAAACGGTGTCAGAAACGACCTTGAGCGCCTGGTGTAATAAAGGCACTGTTTGGGCCAGGTCGATAATATGAATGTTGTTACGCGCGCCAAAAATAAATGGAGCCATCTTCGGGTTCCATCTATGGGATTGGTGGCCAAAGTGCGCGCCTGCCTCAAGAAGGCTACGCATGGTAAAATCTGGAAGCGCCATTAGTCTTTTCTCCGGTTAAGCCTCAGCGAAGGGGATAGAGAGGTCGAGGAACGACCACCGGAAACGACGTCTTGAAGCAGACGCCGACAAACCTTCGCTTGTGGAATGCTGCGCCTTATAGTCGACCCGCGCGCGCCGAGCAATAGCCGAAAGAATCAATAAGATGGCAAAAGCCGCAACAGCGCGCCAATCACATGCGCACAGGGCGATCCGCTATGAGGAGAAACACAAATAACAACTGTAAACGGTCAAAAAAATCCTGATTTTTGAAAAAAAAAGCTTTTGCGCCGCGACCTCTTGTCGCACACTATATATCTATTTTCATTGAATTAAGTCCGTTTTTTGAGGCAGTTTTCGGGAGCAAACAAGCGCATTGCCAAGAGTTTTAAATCGGGCTACGGTTATTTTGATGCGAAGAGCATTTTTGGTTTTCTAAAAAACAACACAGGGGGAAAAAATGGCTGTCAACGTTCACAGTGGCGGAAGTCTTGGCAAAGCTCTCCTTTACATCGCTGCCGGCGTCGCTTTCGTCGTCGTCGCGCTGACATGGGTTCCTGACATGATGGCTCCAGAGGGCACGAATGGCACGGGCAACCGTAACGGCATGGAAGGTAATGGCGTTGGTTCAACAACGCGCATGATCCAGTAATTAGCGCTTTCAGCTTAAAAGACGCATCGGTAAGACTGCGTCAAGCTTGGAAGACTGCCTTAGTAAGCCGACGTTTCCGTAATAAGGACGTCGGCTTCTTTTTTGTTTAAAAACCACTGCTCTTTAAAATCAATATTCAATGCCCGCCTGCGCCTTAACGCCATTGGCGAAGTGATGTTTAATTGGCGTCATTTCCGTAACAAGATCAGCCGCATCAATCAATTCCGGCTTTGCATTGCGTCCCGTCACAACAATATGCAGATCGTGGCGACGTTGTTGGAGCGTTTCCACAACCATGCCCAAAGCCAGATGCTCGTATCGCAAAGAAATATTCAATTCATCCAAAACAATTAATTTGATGTCTGGATCCGCCATCAATTGGCATGCTTGCGCCCAGGCCTTTTCCGCCGCTTGCACATCACGCGAACGATCCTGCGTCTCCCAGGTAAACCCCTCGCCCAATGTATGCCAAACGATCTGACCGAGTTTGGCTAAAATGTCGCGTTCGCCGCTTGGCCATGCGCCCTTACCAAATTGGACAACGCCGATTTTCCAGCCCTGACTCAAGCCACGCAAGACAAGCCCAAAAGCAGCGGTAGACTTTCCCTTCCCGCGGCCTGTGTGAACCATTAACAAGCCCTTGTGAGAAATGTTTTTAGACGCAACTTCAGCCAATTGCACCGCTTTGCGCTTTTCCATTTTGAGCTGGTGACGACGTGATTCCTCATCTGTTGAAAGGGGCGTCAAAAATATCTCCACTTGTTTGACGGATAGGATGAAGCCGCATATGACTGTTTATGACGGTCCTTCGCAAGAAGGCGAAAAGGGAATGCGGTGCGGGCCTGGCCCTATTCCGCGGCTGCCCCCGCAACTGTAGTCGGCAAGGTCAACCAAAAGCCACTGGATAATATCTGGGAAGGCGGCGTGACCATAAGGAGCCGTGAGCCAGGAGACCTGCCGTCGCGACGATCACATGATCGCCGATCACTTCACAAGGTCGCCGGCGGGGCGACAGGAGAATCATGATGCAGTCCAACGTCGTTTCGCAAAATCCAGCTGTAACGCATGCGCGGTTTGATACAGTTAAAACAGCGCTTGTTGCGCTAGTTTTAGGCTTTGGCCTTTTCTATGTTGTAGGTTTTGCCACGCCAGCATCAATTCATGACGCCGCTCACGACTCGCGTCACGCACTTTCTTTCCCCTGCCATTAAGATCACGCGAAACAAACAGCTGTGTTATCGCGCGTATTGGCGACAGCTCTCATTGCGGGATTAGCTGCGGGTTTTTTTCTTGCTGCCGCACAAAACCTTATTACCTCTCCGCTCATCATCTTGGCGGAGACATATGAGCATCTGCAGCCGCATGATACGCATTTTGATTCCGAGACGATTGCGAGCGTCGCGCTTGCAAGAACGGCGCATACATTTCTTGCCTCAATTGCCCTTTCAATCGGCTACGCACTTATTTTGCAAGCCGTTATGTTGCTGTGTAACGAAAGAATAAATCCTCAAAATTGTTGCCTATGGGCTGTCTGCGCCTTTGCTGCGACGGGTTTGGCGACAGGGCTTGAGTTAGCGCCTCAACTACCCGGCGCCGCTGAAGCCGATGTCCACACGCGGCAAATCTGGTGGACTGCAACAGCGCTCGCGACTAGCTGCGGCCTGTATCTGCTAATAAAATTTAACGCTTGGATAATAAAAATGATCGGGTTCTTGCTGATCATCGCGCCTCATCTGGCGCCGCCACACACACCTGTCCCGCAGAGCTCGGCGCCTGCTGAATTAGCTGCTCATTTTGCCGCCGCAGCATTAAGCTTACAAGCTTTGTCCTGGATCCTGACAGGGCTGTTCACCGGCATCGTTTATCATTTCCTCTCAACAAGAAACAGCAAGGCGACGCCATGACACGCGCTGAAAAAATCCCAGCGACAATCATCACTGGGTTTCTTGGAGCTGGAAAAACAACATTAATCCGCCATCTCCTAGAAACTGTTTCTGATAGACAATTGGCGCTTGTAATCAATGAATTTGGCGATGTAGGGGTTGATGGCGAACTCTTGCAATCATGCGGCATAAAAAACTGCTCGTCTGAGAGAATAATTGAACTGACGAATGGATGCCTATGCTGCACCGTGGCGGATGATTTTATTCCGGCAATAGAAAAGCTGCTGGAGCATGACAAACGACCTGACCATATAATTATTGAAACTTCTGGCCTTGCTTTGCCAAAGCCACTGGTAAAAGCTTTTGATTGGCCAGCTATACGCTCCAAACTTACTGTCGATGGCGTGATCGCAGTGATAGATGGCAAGGCCGTCGTTGACGGTCTGCTCACAACTGACGCCACCATCAATAAAACAGATCAAGCACGTGACGCTATAGTCGATCACGACAATCCAATTGAAGAGGTTTTTGAAGACCAGCTTTCTTGCGCCGATATTATTATATTAAATAAAATTGATTTAATGCGCGCGGAAGAAGAGCAAGCGGTCAGCAATCAAATTTCAAAAACAGCTAGATCTAAAGCAAGAATTTTGAAAAGCGTAAAGGGAAACATAGATCCAATTATTTTGTTAGGCTTAGTCTCTGGCGTCGAAAACGATCTTGATAATCGCTACTCCCATCATGACGCTGAGGAAGAACATGATCATGATGATTTCACGAGTTTTGTCATCGAGCTTGGCGACATCGAGGATATTGACGGCCTCACAGACAAGTTGTCTGCGATTGCCGATACCTATGGCATATTGCGCATCAAAGGGTTTTTGAATGTAAGGGGCCGACCTGCCCGCCTGCTCATTCAGGGCGTTGGCTCAAGATTCCAGCACTATTTTGACCGACCATGGACGACGGATGAAACCCGCACAAGTCGCCTTGTCGTCATCGGACTTAAGGGCTTGGATCGAGATAAAATCACGCAATCACTCACGCAACTATAAATTATTATGCATCTCCTCCCCCGAGATTTACACGACATTAATGATGGGGATGAGGCCGTTGATCTTGGCCAAACGCCAGGAGATATGGTTTTTTTATCTTTTTCAGACTCTGAATTGACATTGGTCGCGACCCAATATGAAAAATTTAATAAAAATTTTCCCTCACTAAGATGCGCACCGCTTGCGCAATTAAAGCATCCCTATTCAATCGATCTCTATTTAGAAAATGTCGTCTCTCATGCAAAAATGATTGTTGTTCGTTTGCTTGGAGGCAAGGATTATTGGCGATATGGCGTTGAGCAGCTCTCCATTCTGGCAAAAAGAAAAAATATATTATTGGCCATTATTCCAGGAGATATTGTTGCAGATGATCGGCTGACCGCCGCATCAACACTGAGCAGCGAAATCCTTAATACAATGTGGTCTTATTTTCAGGATTCCGGCCCTGAAAATATTCACTCCTTTTTATGCTATTGCTCTTACCTTTTAGGGGGTGAGCATGCGTGGAATAAAAGCGCGTCAGTCAAGAATGCTGGATATTGTTTAGAAGCCAGTCATACGAACGCAAGCGCATCAGCGCGTGCGATGATTGTTTTTTATCGATCGCTCTATCTTGCAGATGATTTTAAGCCAATTGAGATTATGGCGGAGGAACTCTTCAAAAGAGATTTTTCTGTTCTGTCAATTTATGTAACGAGCATTAAAGAACCAAATAGCGAGATTTTTCTAACTCATGCAATAAATGATCATAAACCGGATATTATTATTAATACGACCGCCTTCTCATCGAGAAAAGAAACAGGCTGCGTACTCGAACTAGCACAATCAATTATTTTACAAGCAGCACTTTCCACATCTAGCAAAGAAAGTTGGGAGGCTTCGGCGCGTGGCGCCAATACGTCAGATTTAGCGATGAATATCGTACTTCCCGAGATTGACGGCAGAATACTTACCAGAGCCATTTCTCACAAAAAACAAATGCTGCTTACTGGCGCCTGTCAACTGACGCGAACTTTTCATGATCCTGAAAGATCAAGAATAAGCTTTGTGGCAGATTATGCAAAGAAATGGCACGATCTCAGATCAAAACAAAATTTTGCTAAAAAAATTGCGCTTATATTTTCAAATTACCCATCTCGTCAGGGTAGAAGCGGTTATGCCTTAGGACTTGATACGCCTGAAAGCGCCGTCAATATTTTAAACTCTTTGAGTGAGGCAGGATACAGCTTTAATAAAGACACTTTCACTAACAAAAATATAACCGATATGATGATGGGGCATCATACTGCACGCATCAATATTAAAAATTATAAAGAATGGCAAAAACATTTACCCTCGGAATTTATTGAAAAAGTAAATGCAGTTTGGGGACCTCCTGAAAAAGACTCATCTTTCATGCATCAAAGTTTTATCATTTCTGCAATGATAAACGACAATCTAATTGTTTCTCTTCAGCCAGGAAGAGGAGACGGAAAAAATATTCAAGAGAATTATCACGACTTAAATATTCCGCCACGCCATGCCTATATTGCTTTCTATCTCTGGTTAAGGTTTGAATTAAATATTGACGCCATTATTCACATGGGCGCACATGGAACATTAGAATGGCTTCCTGGCAAATCTGTCTTTCTCTCTGACACATGCACTCCAGAGCTCATTCTTGGAGCAACGCCTGTTATCTATCCATTTATCGTCAATGACCCAGGCGAAGCCGCACATGCAAAACGCAGAAGCTCCGCCGTTACAATTGGACATCTGACGCCAAAACTCATTCAGTCTGATTTATATGACGCAGCGCTGACCCTTGAAACATTGCTGGATGAATATACGCAAGCCTCTTCACTCGATATTAAGCGCTCAAAATTACTTGCAAAGAATATTTTACGTGAAGCAGAAACATCTGGCCTGGCGATTGAGGCCGGCATAACAGAAAATTCAAATACTGAAGAGTCGCTTGCAAATCTTGATAAATGGATCTGCGACCTGAAAGAAATGAGAATAGGCGATGGCCTGCATATATTCGCACATTCAGACAATGAGTTCGACCGCGCCTTTTCAGCTGAAAATGAAAAAAAATCTCTTCTTTCAGCTTTAGCAGGAAAGTTTGTTGAACCAGGGCCAGGCGGCGCCCTCTCGCGCGGAAGGGCGGATGTTTTGCCGACAGGTCGCAATATTTATTGCATTGACCCAAGACAAACCCCAACACGCACAGCTTATGACATTGGCCGTAAAGCGGCGCATGAGGTGATTACACATTATTTGCAACAGCATGGCGACTATCCAAGAAACATTATGCTTGATCTTTGGGGCAGCGCAACAATCCGCACTGGAGGCGAAGATTTTGCACAAGCTTTAGCGCTGCTTGGCGTTATCCCCCTATGGGACCCCTCCACCTCAAGGGTTACAGGCTTTGAAATTCTACCACAGTCGCGATGCGAGTTTCCGCGTGTCGATGTAACCCTGCATGTTTCTGGTCTCTTCAGAGATATGTTTCCTGGACTGATTGAAATTTTCTTTGATGCAGTTAAAGCCATTTCTAAACTAGACGAAGCGCCTTCATTTAATCCTCTCGTCAATATTAGTGATCAGGAAAGAATTTTTGGCGTTGCTGAAGGCGCATATGAGATTGGCGTGAGTGCGCGCATAAACTCATGCGAAAGTCCTAATTGCGATGATTTGGCGCAAACCTATCTTCATAATGTTGGACACGCCATCACACGCTCAGGCGGCTCATATCCCGCATGGGAAACATTTTCCAAGCGCGTCTCTCAAACAGACATTCATGTTCATACCAATGACACTGCTGATTTTGACGTATTCTCTGGTCCAGCCTTTGTTGATTTTGAAGGCGGATTTTCTGCTGCAAATCGTTATCTGCATGGCAAAGCTGACTGCCTGCATGTCGACGCAACAAATCCAGATAATTTAAAGATCCGTTCACTTGAACAGGAAATATCCAAAACAGTAAGGATGAAAATAGCTAATCCAAGATGGCTTGCTGGACAAATGAAACACGGCTATCGCGGCGCAGCCGAAATAGCCGAAAGCATCGATAATTTCTATGCCTTCGCAGTGACATCAAATTATACCTATAATCATCAATTTGATCTCATTTTTAACGCCATTATCGCCGATGAAGGCGTTAGATATTTTATTGAAAAAAATAATCTCCCGGCCTATGAGGCAATAGAGTCTGTCTTTCGTCGCGCGATAGATCAAAATCTATGGCAAACAAGACGAAATAGCGTCCAGCATATGATGGATAAAAAAGGATCTGACAATGACGTTAGATCCTGAAATTAAAGGATGGTGCCCGAGCGCGCATCACCCCATGATCACAGGCGATGGATTGCTTATTCGTCCAAGAATAATTGGCGCATCCATCTCAAATAAACAGCTTTATGCCCTTGCGCATATAGCTGAAGACTATGGCAATGGTCTTTTAGATTTAAGTCAACGCGGGCAATTCCAGATACGCGGCCTAACCGAACAAAGCTATCAATATGCAGTTCAAGCGCTCATTGACCACAATCTTGCATCAAAAAATAATACCCCGAGAGCACCAGTCAATATTATGGTCTCCCCATTGAGCGGCTTGACGTCAAAAAGACAAGAGACAGCGCAACAATTAGCTGAAAGAATTATAAATATATTAGATGCTACAAATGAATTTTCAAATTTGCCGCCAAAATTCAATCTGTCAATCAATGATTGCCAGATCTTACCTCTTGGTGAGAGTGATGCAGATATTGCTGTAAATATTATTACGGATCAGGAGATTGAACTCTCGCTTGCAGGCGATGACGAACAGATCATCCAGACTGATTCAGGAACGATCGTTGATGCGATTTTGAAGATCATGCGCACTTATCTTGACTACGCGCAGCGCGATCCATTTCAGTTTCGTCGCCTGGGTAAACTCTTAAAAACTCTATCATTTGATGAATTTTATAAGTCTGCTGGACTTCTCAATATAAAAAAAATAAAGAATCATACGTTCAATCCATGTGACTATTTAGGCCGCCATAAACATGGCGACAATTATTGTATCGGCTTTAGCGCTTTTTCTGGCCGCTGGCAGAGCCGACAGCTGCTAGAAATTGCGAACTTACTCACTGAATATGCTCTGTCAGAAATAAGAATAACTCCCTGGCGCGCCCTCATTATCCCAACCAAAGATTTTAAGGCAGCAGAGAAAATCACACAAAGCCTCCCAGCCATTGGGGTGATTACGGCGCGCGAGGATCCGCGTAATCTCATCATAACCTGTCCAGGATCGCCAGGCTGTTTACAGGCAAATGGTCCAACGCACGACGTCGCTTTACAATTGACGGAAAAACTCAACACAGTCCCTTCGGGGCCTCGTCCTTATGTGCATATTTCTGGATGCAAAAAAGGATGCGCAAACCCTGCCCCCTCCCCTATTACAGTTACACTGCAGGACGATCATATGGCGATTATTCATAACGGATCAGCGCATGCCGCCCCGCACTATTGCGCTCCCTCTATCGAGCGGGCCATAGAATATCTTAACCATTTCATGACGGCGCAAAACAATGCATGATGAGCTTTCTTATATCCGTGACGGGGCGACAATATACCAGCATTCATTTCGTATTATCCGTCAGGAATCGGATCTCTCTCGCTTTTCCAAGGAGGAGGAAAAAGTTGTTGTTCGCATGATTCATGCCTGTGGCCTGACAGATTTAACCCATGACATCGTCATATCACCCGAATTTGTCCAGAAATCACGACAGGCGCTAACACTGGGCGCCCCGATCTTCTGCGACACGAATATGGTTGCCCATGGCGTTACGCGATCACGTCTGCCCGCCAATAATGATGTTATCTGCACGCTTAAAGATCCAACGGTGCAATCACGTGCAATAAATATTCAAAACACGCGTAGCGCAGCGGCAATTGATCTGTGGAAGCCCCGCATCAGCGGCTCTATCGTTGCAATAGGCAATGCTCCTACAGCGCTCTTTTACCTGCTCGAACGTTTGCGCACGGACATGGAGCCGCCTGCTGCTATTATAGGCGTGCCAGTTGGCTTCGTTGGCGCGGCAGAGTCAAAAGAGGCCTTAGCCGAATATGGTCGTATTCCCTATATTATTGTCAAAGGGCGCAAAGGCGGGAGCGCCATTGCCGCTGCAATCATCAATGCGCTCGCAAGTGATGCTGAATAATGTCTAACGCCATTAATCGTCCGATGCTGATTGGAATTGGTCTTGGTCCTGGAGACCCTGAACTGGTGACAGTCAAGGCCGCTCGCCTATTGTCTCAATCAACGACAATCGCCTATTTTGCAAAAGAAGGGCGGATTGGACACGCGCGCACGATTGCAGCGCCTTATCTCACGTCAGACGTAAAAGAGCTGCCACTCCTTTATCCCGTGACCACTGAGATTCATTTTGCGGATAAAACATATAATGACAAAATGTCTATGTTTTATGAGCACTGCGCCACATCCATTCGCACTGTGCTGCAGTCTGGGGAAAGCGTCTCTTTATTATGCGAAGGAGATCCCCTTTTATATGGCTCTTTCATGCATATGTTCGATCGCCTCAAAGATGAATTTGACGTTGACGTCTGTGCTGGCCTATCTGGCATGTCAGGCTGCTTTGCAGCTGCGCGACAGCCTATGACATGGGGCGACGATATACTTACAGTCATCCCGGCGACACTTGATGAAGAAATGCTTCTTGATCATCTCAATCGAACCAATGCTGCCGTTATCATGAAACTTGGCGGTAATTTCGAAAAAGTCAGACATGTGCTCACTCAATCCAAATTAGCATCGCGCGCTATTTATGTTGAACATGGCACCATGCAAAATCAAAAAATACTCCCCTTTAATGATAAGAAAGATGATTTAGCCCCGTATTTTTCAATGATTATTATTCCAGGCGATGGTCGTCGGCCATGACAGGACGCCTCTTTATTGTCGGGCTTGGTCCATCGGATGAACGCTTCTGGACACATGAAGCGCAAGAAGCGCTTGCGCTTGCACAAGATATTATTGGTTACACGCCTTATATAGAGCGACTAACGCTCAGAGACGATCAGATCAAGCATCCAAGCGATAATAGAGTTGAGTTGGCGCGCGCTGAAGATGGTCTTGTAAAAGCCGCCAGCGGTCGAGTTGTTGCGATCGTCTCGGGAGGCGATCCTGGCATTTTTGCTATGGCTGCTGCTGTCTTTGAGGCCATAGAATTCGGCAATCCTGACTGGCGGAATATTGATATCACGGTCATACCCGGCATTTCCGCCATGCAAGCTGCCGCGGCAAGATTAGGCGCGCCGCTTGGCCATGATTTTTGCGTGATCTCCCTATCGGATAATCTCAAACCGTGGCGCTTGATAGAACAGCGTCTCGAATATGCTGCGCGTGGGGATTTTGTTATCGCCTTGTATAATCCAGCATCAAAAGCCCGGCCCAATAGAATTGATGATGCGTTTTCACTTCTGCGCAACATCCTTCCCTCTGATACGCATGTCGTGCTTGCAAAATCTATCGGAAGGAAAAACGAAGAACTTATTCTTACCAATTTGAGCTCGGTTGATGGTTCACGCGTAGACATGACAACGCTTGTCATCATTGGCTCACGCGCGACGCGACGGCTCAGTCGTGGAGCAAAAGAGGATTGGCTTTATACGCCTCGAGGATCCAAGTGACTGAACCTCTCTCACACCCTTGGCTCTCTCTTATTGGTATTGGCGAAGGAGGATTCAAAGACCTCACGCCAGCCGCTAAAAATATTATTGAAAATGCTCAAATTATATTTGGCGGCGCACGTCACCGCACATTGATAGATTTTCCAGAAATAGAATTTTTTGAATGGGAGTCGCCTCTTTCCAACTCGTTGCCCATAATATTAAATAATAAAGGCAAAAAAGTTGTTATATTAGCATCTGGGGACCCCTTTTATTTTGGTATTGGCAAATTGCTTGCAGAGATGATCCCCGCCAATGAAATTCTTAGCATACCAAGCCCATCATCCTATTCGCTTGCCGCGTCTTATTTAAAATGGAGTCTTCAAGATTGCGCTCTGCTCTCTTTACATGGCCGCAGTCTCAATAAAATTATTCCCTATCTTCAACCAAAAGCAAAAATATTAGCGCTCAGCTGGGATGAAACAACGCCCTCTCACATCGCCGCCCTCTTAAGAGAAAGAGGCATGGGCAATACGAAAATTCATATACTTGAAAATCTTGGCGGAGCGGCGGAAGGCGCGCATGTCACATCAGCTAATAATTTCAATATAAGCGCTATCTCAAAGCTTAATCTTATTGCGCTCGATATTGTCACAGAAAAAGACAGCACAATTATACCATTAAGTCCTGGCCTGCCTGATATGATGTTTGATCATGATGGACAGATCACAAAACGGGAAATCAGAGCAATTACGCTTTCTTCTCTTGCGCCGCGTCAAGGTGATATTTTATGGGATATTGGCGCAGGTTCAGGATCAATTTCAATTGAATGGATGCGCCTCAATCCAAAAAATCATGCCTTTGCGATAGAAAAAAATAAAGAACGCGCAAAAGCTATTCTTAAAAATGCAGAATCAATGGGCGCGCCAGAACTATCTGTGATCATAGATACTGCGCCAGCATGTTTCGATCAGTTGCCTATTCCAGACGCTATATTTATTGGCGGCGGCGCATCACAAGATGTAATCGATAAAGCCTGGAACGCTCTTCCCTCTGGCGGGCGCCTTGTGATTAATGCGGTAACGCTTGAAACCCAGGCTCTGCTTATTCTTAACTATAACCATAAAGGCGGAGATCTGATCACAATTGATATTTCGCGAACAAAAAAAATTGGCAAATTTCATGGTCTGGAGCCGTCAATGGCCATCCATCAATGGCTCGCAATCAAACCATGATACATGCCTATGCAATCGGAATAGGCATAGCCAGCAATATAAAAGGCGATCAGTTAATTCGCCTTATTGACCAGGGAATAGAGAAAAACCCACATATTGAGCATAATTTTTCATTCTTTTCTTTTGATGTAAAATCAAAAGACGTCGCACTCTTGCAGCTTGGCGCTTATTATCACACTGGCGTTCAATTCCTTACATTATCGCAATTATTAAGTCGCAAGGACGATGTATTAACGCATTCCCCGCGAATTTTTGATCTTTATGGATTAGGCTCTATATGCGAAGCCGCAGCTCTTTTTGGCGCTGGCGTGAATAGCCGACTAATGACGCCAAAAGTTTCGCACGATAAGATCAGCTACGCCATTGCAGCCTCATCGGCCGCCAACATAAAGACAGATCAATGACGGTATATTTTATTGGAGCCGGACCAGGCGCGCCAGATCTTCTCACAATACGCGGAAGAGATATTATTTCGAGCTGTCCTGTCTGTCTTTATGCAGGCTCTTTGGTCCCAAAAGAAATTCTCGCTTATTGTCCAGACGACGCACGTATTATTGATACAGCCCCGCTGTCGCTTGATGACATTATCAATGAAATAAAAAGCGCCCATGATCAGGGCATGGATGTCGCCAGATTGCATTCCGGCGACCTTTCAATTTGGAGCGCCGTCGGCGAGCAGACACGTCGATTAGACAGGCTTGATATTCCATATAGCCTAACGCCTGGCGTGCCTGCTTTCTCCGCAGCAGCCGCGCTTCTAAAACGCGAGCTGACGCTCCCTGAAGTTGCCCAAACTGTTGTTCTAACCCGCACCTCTGGGCGTGCATCGTCAATGCCTGTAAAGGAGCAACTCTCATCTTACGCTCAGACTGGCGCGACGCTGGCCATCCATTTATCGATCCATGTCCTACCAGAGGTTGTTGCGCAACTGATCCCTTTTTATGGAACCGGCTGTCCGATCGCGATCATCTATCGCGCCTCTTGGCCAGATGAACGTGTCGTTGAGGCGACGTTAGGGACGATCCTTTCAACATGTGACCATGGCGTAATTGAAAGAAGCGCTCTCATCCTTGTTGGCAACACGCTTGCAAATGAGAGCTTTCCTGAGAGCGCTCTTTACGATGCTCATTATGATCGTCGCTTCCGACCAAGAGGCGGAAAGTGACCATTCCAAAACTTATCATCGCGGCAAGCAAGTCAGGATCGGGAAAAACAACATTAGCGCTTGGTTTGATGCGCGCGCTGACACGTCGTGGTCTGCGTGTTGCAGCAGTAAAATGTGGGCCTGATTATATTGATCCAGCATTTCATGGCGCCGCAACCAGACGTCAAAGCTACAATATTGACTCCTGGGCGATGTCAGAAAAGTTAGTTGCATCGATAGCGCATCAGGCGACCTATGACGCTGACATTCTGATTGCTGAGGGCGCGATGGGCCTCTTTGACGGCGCCCCTAATGGTCTAAGCGGGACAGGATCAAGCGCAGATATTGCAAAACTTATGGATTGGCCTGTTTTGCTCATTCATGACGTTTCTGGACAAGCACAAACCTCTGCTGCCGTCATCAGCGGTCTTGCCTCATATGATTCTCAATTAAATGTATTAGGCGTTATTTTAAATCGCATTGGCAGTGAAAGACATTATGGATTGGTTGCCTCTGCAATTGAAAAATTAAATATTCCGCTTCTTGGCGCATTCCCGCGCGATGAGGCTTATAAAATTCCCGAAAGGCATCTTGGACTTATACAAGCCCATGAGATTAATGATCTTGATCAGCGATTAAATGCGCTGTCGGATTTGGTCGAAAGTCGCATAGATATTGATCGGCTGCTATCAAAGCTCTCTGCATCATCAACAACTTTGCCTCAACAGCAAGCTTATAAAGTAACGCCTCCGGCCCAAAGAATTGCCATCGCACGCGATGACGCCTTCTCATTTTTTTATCCTCATCTGGCTTCAGCCTGGCGTAAGGCCGGCGCTGATCTTATTTTTTTCTCACCCCTCGCCGATGAGGCTGTGCCTGAAGCGTGCGATTTATGTTGGCTTCCTGGCGGTTACCCAGAACTACACGCAGAGAAACTTTCCCATGCGTCAAAATTTAAAGCGAGCATATGCCGCTTTGCTGAGAGCAAGCCTGTGCATGGCGAATGTGGAGGCTATATGGTTTTAGGCGACGTCTTAACAGAGGCAAGCGGCGTGTCATTTCAAATGCTTGGGCTCATTAATCTCCACACAAGTTTTCATAAAAGAAAACTACATCTTGGATATCGGCGCGCAAAACTAACCCAGGATCACTGTCTCGGCGCAGCCTCAACCTCTATACGCGGACATGAGTTTCATTACGCAACCATAGAACAAGAAATTGGAACGCCTTTCGTGCTTGTTTCAGACGCTTATAGCAATATTGAAACACCCGCAGGCCTTCGCAGCGGCAATGTTTCCGGCAGTTTTTTTCACTTCATTGCGTAAAGTGATAATTGAGGAAGACTGTCTTTTCTGCACTTCGCGTTGAGACAGAGACACCCAAGGCGCTTAACAACATTCTATTTACTATCTGCGACGCCTCGAAACCCTTTATCCGTTAGAACAAAGGCTGAATAACAAGGAGAGTTTTCATCTCCACATGCGCTGTGATGAATGGCAAGAAGTAATATTTT
>DAIRFH010000137.1:0-2793 GCA_036795145.1 Methylocystis sp.
GCTTGAAAATGTCGAGATCGCCTTTCTTTCCGCATCAGAAATAACAAGTCGCCTCGCGCGCGGCGAGACGCATTTAGGCGTGACGGGGGAAGATCTGATACGCGAGGAAATCGCTGACGTTGACAAGAAGGTGGAGTTGCTTGCGCCGCTTGGATTTGGCGCCGCAAATGTCGTTGTTGCCGCGCCTCAGGCTTGGATTGACGTGCGCGCCATGTCAGACTTGGCGGATGTCGCAGGAGGCTTTCGCGCGCGTCACGGCCGCGGACTGCGCGTCGCGACGAAATATGTGAATACGACCCGTCGTTTTTTTGCAAAGCACGACATTGGCGATTACCGAATTGTTGAAAGCTCTGGCGCGACAGAAGGCGCTCCTGCCGCCGGCTCTGCTGATCTTATTGTTGACATCACAACCACCGGCGCGACTCTTAGCGCCAACGCGCTCAAGGTATTGGATGATGGCGTGATCTTGCGCTCTCAAGCCAATTTGGTCGCGTCCCTATCGGCGCATTGGCATGCGTCAGCGCGAGAGACGGCGCGAACGATTCTCTCACGCATCGCGGCAGAGGAAGAGGCGCGCAAAACACGCGAAATTCGCGCGCAAACAACAAGAATTCCTGAGATAACGCTACGCAAGAGCGAAAGCCTCTATCACGCAAAAATACTTGCCCTCACCTCAACCGAAACGCTGTTTTCTTGTCCTGAAAACAACGTCGGCGCGCTTGCTGATTGGCTCTTGAGTATTGGCGCCGCCCGCGTCACCAGCGCCAAACTTGAATATGTTTTCGCTGCCGAGAATCTACTGTGGCAACGCCTCTCTGAACGTCTTTCTTCTTGAGAGAGGAACGAGGGCTGAAAAATTTTTACAAGCCTGGATTTTCTGCGCTATCGAGATAATCCGTCTCTACCATGCCAAATAATAAATGGTCCCGCCATTGGCCATTAATATTCAGATAGGCGCGCGCAAAGCCTTCATGGCGAAAGCCAACACGCTCCAATAGTCTTCTGGAGGGTTCATTTGTTGGCAAGCAGGCCGCCTCAATTCGATGCAGCCCTTGCTTTTCAAAACCATAGACGCAAGCGGCGCGAACGGCGCGGGTCATATAGCCCTTGCCAGCATAAGGTGCGCCCATCCAATAGCCAAGCGAGGCGGACTGAGAGACGCCGCGACGCACATAGCCAAAGGATAAGCCGCCAAGAAGCGCATCGTCATCTTGACGAAACACCAGGAAAGAATAGGCCTCGTCACGCGCCATTTCTTCTGTATGTCGCCGCACGCGAAAACGAAAACTTTGCTGCGTGAGATCATCGCTCGGCCAGACTGGCTCCCAGGGCGTCAAGAACTCACGACTTTGTTCACGCAATTGCGACCAGGCAAAAAAGTCCCGCAATTCAGCAGGACGCAAATAAACCCCGTCTCCCCTAATCGGCATGCCGCGTCGACCCAAGATGCCAAACAACGTCATGTCAGTCCTTCAGCCCACGCGCGCGTTGAGTTATGAAGTTCATAATTTCCCTCTCATCATTGTCTAAAACTGTAAATCGCTCCTGATTATTCAGTCTCTCAGCGATCTGCAGCGGCAAGGTTGGCTCGATGTTGATTGCGCGTTTAATCGCTTCAGGAAACTTTGCTGGATGGGCTGTTGCAAGGGCAACGACAGGCGTAACGGGGTCTATTTTCAATCGCGCACGCGCCGCTCTTACGCCGGTGGCTGTATGGGGATCAAGCACATAGCCAGCATCACGATAGGTACGAGCAATTTCATCTGTCGTCTCTGCTTCATTAACGGACTGCGCATCAAACTCGCTGCGAATGGTCGCAAGCGCTGACGCAGGAAGATCAAAACCACCAGATTGATCAAGCACTGCGAAGGCCGATCTGATCACGGCGGGATCGCGGCCGCAGGCGTCAAAGAGCAACCGTTCAAAATTAGAAGAAACCTGAATATCCATCGACGGAGATTGCGTGGGCGTCACGCCAAGAGGCTCATATCGACCATGATGGAGGGCGCGCGCGAGAATATCATTAGCGTTGGTGGCAACAATCAACCGCTCAATTGGCAGCCCCATATGTTTAGCGACATAACCGGCCAACACATCGCCAAAATTGCCAGTTGGCACTGCATAGGAAACCCGTCGATGCGGCGCGCCAAGAACGACGGCGCTGGTAAAATAATAAACCATCTGAGCGACGACGCGCGCCCAATTAATCGAATTGACGCCTGCAAGTCCGACGCGCGTGCGGAAATCAGCGTTACGAAAAAGTCTCTTGAGAATATTTTGGGCGTCGTCGAATGTGCCCTGCAAAGCGATCGAATGAACATTTTGTTCTGTAACTGTCGTCATCTGACGACGCTGAACATCGGAGACGCGGCCGTTTGGATAAAGAATAAAAACATCAACGCGGTCTAGGCCGCGAAAGGCCTCAATAGCGGCAGCGCCCGTATCGCCAGATGTTGCGCCAACGATGGTCGCGCGCAGATTCCTTTTCTCAAGCACCTCATTCATCATGCGCCCGAGCAATTGCATGGCGAGATCTTTGAAGGCCAGCGTGGGACCATGAAAGAGCTCAAGAACAAAAAGATTATCGGCAATTTGAACGATTGGGGTAATGGCTTGGCGTCGAAAAGACGCATAAGCGGCCTGTGTCTGTGCGCCTAAAAGTTGCTGTGAATTCTCATCGCTCAGATAGGGCGCAATCAGGCGCGCCGCCGCCTCAGCATAAGGTACGCCAGCAAGGGCGGCGATCTCAGTTGGAGAGACATGAGGATAAGCGAGCGGCGTATAAAGTCCGCC
>DAIRFH010000051.1:0-14977 GCA_036795145.1 Methylocystis sp.
GACACCGAATGAAGCGTTTTCCGCTCTCGTTGCGTTAGATCCTTGAGACCGCCATCTAAATAAATCACCTAGCTGCCAAGGATTAACTTATAAGGTTTCTTCAAAATCCTATGCGTCAGAGTAGCCAGTTTCTGCATGCGCAACATTGTCATGTGATTTAAGGTTCTAATCATTAATTAAATGTCCTAGATTCAACCTGTGTTTTAAAAAAATTATAAGTTTTTTTAAAATTTTTGTCGATTAACCTGCCTTTATGAAAAGGCTGCATTTACATTATTTTAACATTGTAAATGTCTGCGCCCTCTTCTTTTATGAGCGCATATGACGCCATTGCTTGTACTATTGCATATTTTTATTCATTGATAAGATTATCATTCATTATTTATGATACATGGCGTCTTGAAGCTGCAATAGCAGATGAGACGTCTGATTATCTTTGATCACCACAAGTCGCCGACACTAACGTAGAGATGACGCTATGGGACAGATTGACGAGGTGACGTCAGTTACGCGAGACGTACGTTTACGAGGGTCCATCTTAGTAAAAGCGATTGAAGAAGAAAAATCAGGGGCACAGTTAAATTTGGGTTTAAAACGCAAGCCCCCAACGCGCCCCATTAGAGCGAGCTGGCCAGGCATGCGTAAGTGTTTGATTTTATGGTGGGCGCGACAGGGATCGAACCTGTGACCCCTACGATGTCAACGTAGTGCTCTCCCGCTGAGCTACGCGCCCTTAGCTTTAAATAAGCTAATTGGCCCCGGGTATACCGATGAAAGCCTCAAGGCGCAAGCTCGGAAATCGGGATCTCAAAGGCATGATTTTCAGGCAATTAGCATTTAATTGCCTCCCGAGAGCTAAAGGGCCCGGGAAGCATTGGCGCCCAAGCTGCCGGCAGCGAGGATGATATTATCGTCTTGCAGTCTAATTAATTTATGGCATGCTTAAGCGTTACTTTGTTGGTAGATAAACAAAGGAGGTATCTTATGTCCTTGCACGGTCATATAGTTGAACTCCAGCGCCGTCATGAAGCGCTTAAAAAAGAAGTTGAACATGTGCAACTACATGTAAAAACTGAAGAGCATAAACTTCGTGAGCTGAAACGAAAAAAACTAAAAATCAAAGATACTCTTCTCAGACTCCATCAAACTAGCCCGCAATAACAATTCTTTCCGATCGCGAGCAAGGTTCAAATATTCTAGGCGGAGCCTCGTCCCCGCCTAAAGTCTTCTTGTTTTAATGATGTTTTAAAGCACACTAATGGATGAAGAGCGCTCCTGTTTAGAGTGTTTATAAAAAAGTCAGACGGTCTAATTAAACGTTGAATAAAAAATAATGCCATCATAATAGCCCAATAAATTTGTTATAATAAAAATCCAAACTCAACTGTTGAAAGCAACAATTATTTTATTACATCCTGACTGCCTTTGAATTTTAACAAAGCAGAAAAAGGCCAATCAACCTGAAAGCAATAAAGTTTAAATGATACTTGAACCAATTCTGACGATTGCTTACAACTCACTAAAACTTATTGAGTCGCCAATGCCAAATATTATCTCTAAAAGACAAAATCGTCGGAAAGAAACGTATGCCGACGAATGATAACTCAAATGATGCTGATGAGATATTAATCCGAGCAGAGATGGAACGCCTCCGTCTAGAACATCATGATCTTGAAACCGCGATCGATGCGCTTCTTGCAATTGGATCACTCGATCAGCTTCAAATCGGCCGACTGAAGAAAAGAAAGCTTATTTTACGCGATCGGATAGCTTTTCTTGAAGATCAGCTCACACCCGATATCATTGCTTAATTTCACATTATTTAAATGCACCAATGAGACAATCTGCTTTAGCATAAGCACCAATATTGCAAGCATTGTAATATGCAAATGATCTAAAAATTGGTGCAAGTAATTCTAGATTAAACTATATTAAATATTAACATGACAGTGAGTATTCGTATAATATCCTCCAAAATTGTCCAAGCAGAAAGTCTCCGTGAATTAGCTTCAAGGCTTGTAATCTGGCTCTAATTTATTTGAGAAGCTTTCTCTAATATTGAAACGTAATCTTTATACAGCCTCATATTTATTATTATCTGTAGCAGACAGAATAAAAATTAAACAATATTTTATTAGGGTTTTGGCGTGATTGACGGCGCATTCATCCGACCAAATTTCCAATTTGCGCCAACGCGCATTATATTATTTGCAATACTTCCTGTTGAGTAATTTCCAATAATTGTGCTTTGTGACGGAAGAATAACTCCAGTTGCGACACCATTAATGCCAGCGATTTTTACATAAAGATACTCAGCCTTAAATGAAAGATCGGAAGTAACTGAATACTCGCTTCCAGCTCCAACAACCCAGCCAGCCCTTGTCTGTGTGACGCGATTGCTGATTGCGCCACTTGTTAGCTGATAACCGTTAGATGTTGCTTCTCCATAAGAAACACCAGCCGTCAGATATGTAAAAAAATTACCTGGAGCATATCCGGCCCGCAAGCGCGTTGTTCCAAACCACCCAAGCTCAGATCGCCGATTGACGTAGATTGCGCTTGTAGAGCGTTCTAAAGTCAGCGCTTCATGCTGCCCTGAGACGCCACTCCATTGCGCATCCGTCTCTGCACCAGCAACAATATGTCGAGAAAAATGGAAATTATATCCAACCTGTCCACCGCCAAGAAAGCCGCCCGTGCGATTTGTTGAGGTGATATTTGCTGCTGCTAAAGGAATTGATGACGCTGTTTGCTGATATAAAGTAGCATATTCTTTTATGATATCCCCGCCATATCCGCCATTAACCCCGAAATAGAAGCCTCCCCAGTCAGCGCTGGTTTCTGACGATAGGAAACCTGCGAGGTCTCCTTTGAATATTGGTTGCAGGTCGTCAAAGTCTTTACTGGCGTCCAGACCTTTAAATCGATAATTGAGACCGCCTCGAACAAGATGCGCGCCAAACCCATAAGTGCCAAATGTTCCGGCCACAGGAACTGACGAAGATAGGATTACGCCACCAGCGCTGCCGCCTACGCCTGTCATTGATAGATATAAATACTCCGAGCGCGCAGATAAATTTTCGCTAAGGGCAATATCAACGCCACCGCCCATTGCCCACCCGAGTTTAGTCTGACGCAGAGAGCCTGTTGTAAGAGAGTTTGATCCAAGAAATGGACTGCCGGCTCCCTGCAGTTGCCCATACAGCAATCCGCCTGTCACATAAGGCTGGAGCCTCCCAAGAGAATACCCCACTCGTCCGCGAAGCGTACCAAACCAGTTCAACCCAATTCTGGCGTCAACATTTTCAGTAAGAGCGGAATTATTGGATAATGTTGCAGATTGGTAAGAGGCTTTTATATCACTCCATTGAAAATCTGTTTCAGCGCCGAGGATAAAACGATTTGAAAACTGGTAATTGTAACCTACTTGACCACCCGCAATGAAGCCACTTGAACGATTTTCATTTTGACCAAAAACACCCACACCCTGAATTGATGATGGTAGGAAAACATCGCCGCTGATAACGCTGCCGCCAAAACCACGATTAACGCCGAGGTACAAACCCGCCCACCTCGGCAAAGAGGCGGCCGTCTCTTGTGACTGATGCTGAGAGGATATATCGGCTGCAAGTGATGACAGTGACGTTACTGACATAACGGCAACCAAAATTGCTTTCTTCAATCCCTCAAATCTCCCGATTACAGGCTTCTTTACTAACTTACCAAGAACGAGGGGTGGAGAGAACCAACTCCTTCGAAAACATTCGACCTGTGACCTTTTGATCACACTCTTTTCCACAAGTGGTCTTATCGAATTTAATAAATCTAATTAATCAATTGAAAACGATACAATTTATCATTTAGTTTTTAGAAACATAGCCTAGCTTGCGTAATAGGATAGGCATTGTGAGCCCTTGAACTAAGATAGAAAAAGCAACGACACCAAATGTAGCCACCACAATATCGTCCCGATACGGCAGGCTCTCTGGCAAAGACAGCGCTAAGGCAAGCGCCAGCGCGCCCCGTAGACCGCCCCACCATAGAACATGCTGCTCGCGTAGCGTAATTTTGCATGATGTCATCAGAAATATTGCACTCAATGGGTATACAGTTACTGCTCGCGCTATTAACACAATCAAAATAGTTTCAATTACAAAAAATAGACCATAATCTGCAAATGATATAGACGCAACATCAACGCCTATAAGCAAGAAAACAACAGAGTTAGCAAGGAAGGCGGCAAACTCCCAGAAACCGTGAACAAATTCACGGCCCTTAGAACTAAGAAAACTTTTATCTTGCTCTTGCAATAATCCCATATTTCCAATCAGCAACCCTGCTGATACAGTCGCCAGAACACCGGAAACATGAAAATATTCCGCTGCTAAAAATGCGCCGTAAGCAACAATTGTTGTTAATGCAGCCTCAATTAAATGCTCCTCTGTGCGAAAAGATACAGCAATCATTAATCCACCACACATCAATCCAATAACGATGCCGCCACAAACAATACGCGTAAAAGATAAAATTGTACCGCCTAAACCTTGATCAATGTTGCCGCCATCAACCAATGTTAGAGCAACAACAAAAAGGACAGCCGCGACGCCATCATTAAATAAACTTTCACTCTCTACGAGCAGGCGGAGTCTGCCATTTAATTTATTATCCTTAAACATTGCGATAATTGCCACCGGATCAGTTGCTGCAATCAACGCGCCAAAGACAAACGCAGAACTTAAAGGCCACCCTAAAAAAATCGCCATTGCCACAGCAACGACGCCTGCGGCTAGAATTGTGCCAACTCCAGCTAAAGTTAAAAGAGGAAGCGCATCAAAAACCAACTCTCGCCACGAGAGTGAAATTGCCGCCTCAAAGAGTAAAGGCGGTAAGATCAGATCAAAAATTAAGTCATGGGTAAGATGTAAGCCTAAATCTACTTTTGTCAGCGCCAAAGAAATTCCAAAAAGAACGAGACCGACTGTGTATGGAAGCCGTAGACGCCGCGCGCCAATTGCGACAATCATTGATATCGCAAGGATGGCAACAAGCCATCGCATATTCTCGTCCATCTATATGTCCCTGTAATTACATTCATTCCAAAATTCAAAAACTCTGACCTGACCCGCAACCAGAGCGTTCAAACATGAGCCATAAACAGACAGTGGGCTCTTAATTTTCGCATCATTGATACTTGCCTAGTCCCCCTGCATCGTCTATGCCGCATGGCTTCCTGAGTTCAAGCTTATAAACGGGAAGTAATCGTGGCGAGACATAAAACGCCTGTAGCCGTCATTATGGGATCCCAATCAGATTGGGCGACAATGCGGCATGCCGTTCAAACCTTGGAAGCCCTTGGCATAGGCTGCGATAAGAGGATTGTTTCCGCACACCGCACGCCAGAACGTATGTTTTTGTTTGCGAAGGGAGCTGCAGCCGAAGGCTTCGATGTGATTATCGCTGGTGCTGGCGGCGCTGCTCATCTTCCGGGAATGGTTGCCGCGCTCACGATTTTACCCGTTTTAGGCGTGCCGATTGAGTCTGCTGCCCTTAAAGGTTTAGATTCACTCCTCTCAATCGTCCAAATGCCTGGCGGCGTGCCAGTTGGCACATTAGCCATCGGCAAAGCTGGCGCAATCAACGCCGCCTTACTCGCGGCAGCAATTTTAGCCAGGAGCGACACAGAGCTTGCCAAGAGGCTTGAGAATTATAAGAGCAACCAAACCGATAGCGTCTCAATCACGCCTCAAGAGGACTTATGACGCATATTTTGCCAGGTGCAACAATTGGCATCTTAGGTGGCGGACAACTTGCGCGCATGCTGGCTCTGGCTGGCGCAAGATTAGGACTAAAGACCCATATCTATTCACCTGTCGCCGATGATCCTGCATTCGATGTATGCGCTGCGCAGACTCGCGCTGAGTTTCTTGATGAAGCTGCATTGAGAGCATTCGCGCAATCTGTCGACGTAATTACTTATGAATTTGAGAACGTCCCTGCTCGGACAGCGGAGGTTCTTGAGGAACTAAGACCTGTTCGTCCGAACCCAAAAATACTCGCACTTACGCAAGATCGTCTCGTGGAGAAACAATTTATACGACGCATAGGCGCGACTACGGCAGATTTTTTTGATGTTAACGATCTGCCGTCTTTTACCAAAGCGGTAGAAACTTTAGGATATCCCTCCATCCTCAAAACAAGACGTTTTGGTTATGATGGGAAAGGTCAAAGCAAAGTAACGCAACATGCGGATCTGTCCAAAATCTTTAACGATTTAGGAACGACGTGCTGCATCTTAGAAAAATTTGTGCCCTTTAGTAAGGAAGTTTCTGTTATCGCAACTCGCTCAATTGATGGGGCTTTTTCCGCATACGATCTTTGTGAGAATTTACACGAAAACCATATTTTAAAGACAACGCATGTACCGGCCAGGATAAAAAAAGAGACGGCTCAAAAAGCTTTCCAAATCGCTGAAGACATTGCTAACGCGACAAATTATGTCGGTGTTTTTGCCGTAGAAATGTTTATTGTTTCAAAACAGCAAGAAGAGATTGTGATTGTTAATGAAATTGCGCCGCGCGTTCATAATTCTGGTCACTGGACACTTGATGGCGCAACAACCTCACAATTTGAGCAACACATGCGCGCCGTTGCTGGTTGGCCTTTAGGATCCACGCTGAGACTTGGCTCCAACATCACGATGAATAATCTAATCGGGTCAGAGGCTGACGACTGGTTGAAAATTATGGAAGAAAAAGGGGCGATGCTTCACCTCTATGGGAAAAAAGAGACCCGCCCTGGCCGTAAAATGGGCCATTATACAAAAATAGCCCCATAATCTTATAAACAACTGTTTTTAAATAAAATTACTATTTCCGACTATGAATATGACGGATCGCTATTAGGACTTGCGAAAAATACCGCGTGCTTTAATGAGGGATCATAAATCAATGGGGATGGGGTTCCCCTAAACTGCCGAAGAGGCTGATGACTCCTGCAACGCATTTGATGCGTGTGGAGGAGCTATGTCAGCCATCTCAATTGGAATTTCTTGCTCCATCCTAAAGCCGATTATCCTTCGTGTAATCAAAGAGTTGCACAGGGAGAGGCGGGAAAAGAATTATCAAATCCATAAAAGAACGAGCGCGCTCTTCGATTTCCCGTTCGCCTACATTCATCAAAGTGGCTTTTTCCACCGAAAAGACAATTACTTCATTACTTTAGCCAAACATCAAAACCAACTTTTATGTAAAATAATCGTACAAAAATTATCGGCCTGTACGCAGACTTCCCCAACGATGAAAAACCCGAACGAAGATCGCCGAAACCTCAAGGACTTAGTTCCGTTGCTGATGTATCGGCCGCATCTTCTTTTCACCCCCCAACGCCACAGAAGATTTGCGTGAGAGGCATTTAACCTTGGATGTTGGGCCTTTAATCTTATGCCGTTTTGGACCTCAAACAATCGGCGCCCGAAAAAAGGCGCCGGGCGATGGCTGTTGTGGCTTTCATCCTGCCATAATGACGAGGATTGCTATCATATTGGTAACAGCATCTGTTTCTGCTTGTGGACCAACCAATCAAACTGAGCGTGCATCTTTTATTGAACCGCCAAAAATGCAGCAAACACTTGCCGCCTCAGGGTTAAAGATTAACCATGAGGAAGCCTCGTGGCCAAAGGAAGAGTGGTGGCATAATTATAAAAATCCTGAATTGAACCGCCTAATCAGTAAGGCGCTTCAAGATAATCAGAATCTAAAAAAAGCCGGCGACACATTACAAGAAGCAGATGCAAGCGTTCGAGTAGCCGGCGCTAAACTTTTACCATCGCTTCAGTCCGACTACTGGGGAAGACAGTCTCGAAATCCAATCAGAGGCGTTGTTGCCTCTTATAACCCCACACAAGGCGGGCTAGAAAAAACTGCGTTCTTCTTAACGCCATTCGTCATGACGTGGGAGCTTGATTTCTGGGGAAAGAATCGCGCTGCACTCGAAGCAGCAATTGGCGCAGCAACAGCCCAGGCGGCAGAGTTTGAGCAAACACGCCTGCTCCTGACAACAGGTGTGGCCCGCGCCTATGTGAGAGGATATGCCTACTCAAAACAACTCGACATCACCCATGAACTCGTCTCTCTGAGACGAGAACTCCTCAATCTTGCTGAGACCCGCTTTCAAACAGGCCTTGATACGGCTGATGGCATTCAAATCGCCCGTAGCGACTTTGAGGGCGCGATCAGACGCGAGGCGACGGTTCGCGCTGCATTAACGATTCAGCAGGATGCTCTCGCGCGTATGATCGGTGAGGGTCCGGATGCAACAAGGAATACATTTACCAACCAAAAAAATCTGATTTTATCAATTCCTAAGATACCAAAACATCTACCTATTGAATTACTCGCGCATCGCCCAGACCTTGCTGCCGCCCTCAGCAGAGCGGAAGCTGCAGCCGAGCGCATACATCTTGCAAAGACTCTTTTTCTCCCATCGATGGATCTCTCTATCGCCTCCGGCATTGAAGCATCAGCAACAACAAGCAGCATAGGTTTACTCTCAAGCCGACTCTTCACCCCAGGCGCGACCGGCTTTTCTGTTGTTCCAGGCCTCCATCTGCCAATTTTTCAAGCCGGACGTTTAACTGGGACATTAGAAATTCAACGCGCCGAATATGATCAAGCCGTCAATAGCTATAATGAAACCTTACTCCAATCAGCACAGCAAGTTGCAGACTCTCTGGCCAACATAAAACGCGCAAACACGGAATTCGACGCACAAAGTCAACTTATTCAAGCGGCCAATAATCAGCTTCAGCTCGCGCAAACGAGACTACGAGATGGACTTAAAGATCGCCGTGAAATTCTGCAGGAGCAAATTGACCTCCTTGAAAGCAAATTTATCCAAAAAACGCTTGATGGCGACAGGATGGTCGCCAGCGTCGATCTTTATCAAGCTCTGGGAGGAGGATATTCTGATGGTCCCAACCCATTAAAACCACGACCATCGCCTGAGAGTGATCCGTTGACGCCTGTTGTCGATAAAATCCAATCAATTACTGGCGGGTAACATGAAATTTTTATCGCCAATAGATCCTACTCGAGAGCGGCGCTAAAATGGGTTTAAGCCGTAAAACTATTCGAGCAAAACGAGACTTATTATTAAGACTCGTGGGCACTGGCGTAGCCCTATCCGTTTTAATTATCTTTTTAAAGTGGATGATATCTGACCGAAACTGGGTCGTAACAGACAATGCATTTGTTACTGGCAATATTTTATCGATTAATTCAGATGCAACCGGCATGGTAGCACGGATATTTTTTGACGAAACTCAACTAGTAAAAAAAGGCGATGTGCTTGTTAGTTTAGATGGACAACGCGCGCAGGCAGCCCTTGCTCAGGCTGAAGCAGATCTTGCGCGCGCAGTAAGAGGCGTTGGAGCACTGTTTTCATACCGTCGTCAGATCTGTGAAAAACTCATCTCTCGAAAAGCCATCAAAGATCGCTCCCTTCACGATCTTGCGCGCTACAAAAAAGCTGCCTCTGCTGGCGCGACCTCAGATCAAATATTACAAAACACACAAGATCAACTCGTCGCGCAAGAAGCAAATATTCAGGAAGTTCGTTCTGAACTTCAGGCCGTTGATGCAAGAATTATGGGCGTTACGCGCACAAATCATCCAGATATCGAAGCAGCGAAAGCTCGATATAGCGATGCCTATGTAGAATTTCTACGCCAAAATATACGCGCGCCAGCAACAGGTTTCATCGCCAAAAGACGCATTCAAGTCGGGCAGCGCGTAAGACCAGGCGATCAATTACTCAATATTGTGCCACTCGATCATCTATGGGTCGAAGCCAATTTATGGGAAAATCGAATGAAATACGTTCGTCCCGGACAAGAGGCGACAATCAAAGTTGACCTCTATGGCTCCAGCCATATCTATCATGGCGTTGTAGAGGGTCTTGTCCCAGGGTCAGGTAGCGTTTTTGCAACACTGCCTCCTGACAATGCGACTGGAAACTTCATCAGAATAGTTCAGCGTGTGCCAGTAAGAATCGCGCTCAATAAAGATGAAATTGAGAAAGAGCCATTACGTCCTGGGCTGTCTACTGTGACATCAATCTATGTCGGCAGTCCCAGAACCTCCCCTAATGCATCAATAGTCAAAACGACAAGCAATGAATATCAAACAGAGGTCTATGATAAAGACCTTGCTGACGCTCAAATTCAAGGGAACAAAATTATTAAGCAGAATCTTGTCGAGTCATCAGTAAATGAGGATCTAAAATGCAGCGCAGAGGATTAAGTAATTTATCCCTCATGGGCCAAAAACAATTAGAGCCAGCTCTGATAATAAAAATTTTACTATTTGTTTTAACTGCAATCATTTTAGAGCCAGGCGTCGCTAACGCTCAAAACACAGGCGACATCATGAGCTATGTCCCCAACCCAACAATTAATCCTTATGCTGGCGGCACAATCTATCAACAAAATGGAATAAATAATCCGTATGAAAGCTACGGTAGTTCAAACACATCAGATTCATTTAATAACCCGAGCACAACAGAAGTGCCAAAGTTATTTGATGAATATGGAAACTACAAAGGCCCCTAGAGTTTGCATGAAAACAACTCTTTCTCCTTCTTAAACAAACTCCATAATCACAGCATCAACAGCCAGACTATCCCCAGCCTTCGCCAATATTTTCTTGATCTTCACGTCACGTTCAGCGCGTAGAACGTTTTCCATTTTCATGGCTTCGACCATACACAATGGCTCGCCTGCTTTAACTTCCTGACCTTCAACAACATCAAGAGTTTTAACCAGACCAGGCATCGGACATAGTAAATGTTTCGAAACGCCAGCATCTTTTTTCTTTGGCATTAAGGCGACAAGTTCGGCCTCACGTCGAGTATAAACACGCGCGATGATACTGACGCCTTGATGCGATAACTCATAGCCATTGAGAACGGCCTTAGTCTGGACATAAATAGTATGGCCATCAACATCTGCCTTGAGCACGCTATCGCCTGGCCGCCAAGGCGAAGAGACGCGATGGGCACGCTCATCTCCATCAGCAAAGCGAACAATGAGCGCTTCTCCCTGCTCTTCAATGCTCGCGTCAAATCTTTGCTCTCCAAGAACACACACACGCTCACGTGAAAATGCGACAGGAAGGCCATTGCGAAGTTGTCCAGTAATCTGGCGCTTACGCTCATTACCAATGTGATCTATGAGCGTTGCAACAGCCGCCAGTTTGAGCGCTAAAGCTCCTTCTGGCTCAGCGGCGCTAAAACCCTGCGGATATTCTTCAGCTATGAACCCTGTGGAAAGCTGACCCTGACGCCAACGCTCGCTCTGCATGAGCGAAGAGAGGAAAGGAATATTATGACGGATGCCATCAATAACAAATCTATCCAGCGCATCAGCCTGTGCTTGGATCGCTGTTATTCGATCCGATGCATGCGTAACTAGTTTTGCAATCATTGGATCATAATGAATAGAAATTTCTCGACCTTCCGTCACGCCTGTATCGTTACGAACAGTTATACCATCCTCGCGCTTTTCTTCTGGAGGCAGGTATTTAACCAGTCGTCCAATAGAGGGGAGAAAGTTTCGTGTTGGATCTTCCGCATAAATACGGCTCTCAACTGCCCACCCTTGTATTTTAACATTCTCTTGCTTGAGCTTTAATGGCTCGCCAGCGGCTACGCGTATCATCTGCTCAACAAGATCTATGCCTGTAATGAGCTCAGTGACAGGATGTTCAACCTGTAGCCGCGTATTCATTTCAAGAAAATAAAAACTCTTGTCCTGGCCAGCGACAAATTCAACAGTGCCAGCGGAATCATAATCGACCGCCTTCGCGAGCGCGATCGCCTGCGCGCCCATTTCAGCACGAGTCTTTTCATCAAGAAGTGGAGAAGGCGCCTCTTCAATTACTTTCTGATTGCGACGTTGGATTGAACATTCGCGTTCATTGAGATGAATGATATTTCCGTGCTTATCGCCCAGTATCTGGATCTCAATATGTCTGGGATTGATAATAAACTTTTCAACGAAAACCCGGTCGTCGCCAAAAGAGGATGCTGCCTCAGAACGCGCCCGTGTAAAACCCTCAACAACCTCTGCATCATTAAAAGCTATGCGCATGCCCTTGCCGCCGCCGCCAGCAGAAGCCTTCAGCATAATTGGATACCCAATATCTTTAGCAATTTTGACAGCCTCTTGAGGAGACTCAATCACCCCAAGATATCCAGGGACAACATTTACATTCGCAGCAGATGCAAATTTCTTTGACTCAATCTTATCTCCCATTGCCTCAATAGCACGAGGGTTTGGGCCAATAAAAACAATGCCAGCGTCTGCAAGCGCTTTAGCAAAAGCAGCGCGCTCGGAAAGAAACCCATAACCTGGATGTACGGCTTCTGCGCCAGTTTCCTTACAAGCAGAGATAATTTTATCGATCAACAAATAGGATTGAGCGGCAGGCGGGGGGCCAAGATGAATAGCTTCATCAGCCATTTCAACATGTAGAGCGTCTGCGTCTGCATCTGAGTATACCGCAACCGTTGCAATGCCCATGCGCTTGGCTGTCTTCATGACACGGCATGCGATCTCACCACGGTTTGCGATTAAAATTTTACGAAACATGCGCACCCCAATCGTCTTATTTCTTGCTTAGAAACAACACAGATTCTTAATTTTACGTCAAACTCTGTCGTCGTAATCAGCTTTTTGTCTCAGCATCATCATTAATACGTTTTTCCTGAACTGTATCGATGATACCGAAATCTCTTGCTTCTTCAGCTGTCAAAAAATGATCTCGGTCAAGCGTGCGCTCAATCGTGTCATAATCCTTGCCTGTGTGGTGAACATAGATGTCATTAAGACGTTTCTTTATTTTTAGTATATCCTCTGCATGGCGTTGAATATCTGAGGCCTGACCTTGGAACCCGCCTGAGGGCTGATGCAGCATCACTCTTGCATTCGGCAATGCAAATCTCATCCCTGCTGCGCCGGCTGCCAGCAACAAAGACCCCATTGAAGCAGCCTGACCGACACAAAGGGTTGAAACTTTTGGCTTGATAAATTGCATGGTGTCATAAATAGCAAGCCCCGAAGTCACGACGCCGCCAGGAGAGTTTATGTAAAGTGAAATTTCTTTTTTTGGATTTTCAGATTCAAGAAATAGTAACTGAGCGATGATAACAGAGGCCATATGATCTTCGATTGGGCCCGTTACAAAGATAATGCGCTCACGCAACAGGCGTGAATAAATATCAAAACCGCGCTCCCCTCGAGAGGTATTTTCAATAACTTGTGGGATAAGATATTGACTGTAGACTTCAATCGGATCACGCATCACATCGTTTTCCCTAGCAAGTGAAACGGTCACGGCGTGTGCAGTGACACCCCGCCGCGGCAGTATGAGGAAACAGTCTGCTGTCTCATTACATCAGACTAAAAAAGTTACTTAGCCCGCATCATCATCAGCAAATAACTCATCACGAGAGACGGTCTTGTCAGAGATTTTAATGAGCTTCGAGATGTGATCAACAACACGCTCTTCATAGATCGGCGCACGCAACTGCGCCATCGCTTGCTCATTATTGCGATAAAACTCCCATACCTGCTTTTCCTGTCCAGGGAACATACGCGCACGTTCTACAAGCGCGTCAGTTAGATCCTTCTCCTCAACAGTAACGCCCGCATTTTGGCCAATCTCAGCTAACACAAGACCAAGTCGCACGCGGCGCTCAGCAATCTTGCGGAATTCTGCGCGGGTTTCTTCCTCCGATTTGCCTTCTTCGGCAACGGATCGATTCATGCGACCGCTTTCCTGCTCATGTTGCGTCCAGATGTTGGAAAACTCCTGGTTGACAAGCGTTTCCGGTAAATCAAATGCATATTTTGCATCGAGCTCGTCAAGCAATGCCCGCTTCATTTTATCTCGCGAGGCCTTCTCAAAATCTGCCTCTAAATTTCCACGAACGGCAGATTGCATGGCATCGAATGAGTCAAAGCCAAATTTTTTGGCGAGTTCCTCACCAATCTCCAATGTCTTTGGGCTGGCGATCGATTTAACAGTGACGTCAAACTCGGCAGCCTTGCCCGCAAGATTCTGCGCTGAATAGTCGGCAGGGAAAGTAACTTTGACGACACGCGCCTCACCTGCCCCGGCGCCTTCAAGTTGTTCTTCAAAGCCAGGGATAAATGCGCCAGAGCCTAATACGATGTCGACATCTCCGCCTGTTCCGCCTTCAAAGGGAACCCCATCGAGCTTACCTTGAAAATCAATCGTCAGCTTATCGCCCTTCTCACATTTCAAACCCTCGCTCTTGGGTTCAAATTCTTGTGCGCGCTCCGCAAGCGCCTTGATCGCTTTTTCTATATCTGCATCTGCAACCATGGCGACGGGACGTTCAATTGAAATCCCCTCAAATGATCCAATTTCAAATTTCGGCAAAGTTTCAAAAGTAACTGTGAAAGCAAGATCGCCTTCCGCGGCCAGCGCGCGCTCAACTTCATCCTGGCCACCGGGAAAGTCTAGCTTGGGCTCAACAGCAATTCTGAGTTGATGATCTGCAACAATCTTGCGATTGGCCTCATTGACGGCTTCCTGCAGCACGTCACCCATAATACTCTTGCCATAAAGCTTTTTGAGATGACCGATTGGAGCCTTGCCAGGACGAAAGCCCTTAATCTGCGCCTTAGCCTGAACCTCAGTAAGTTGCGCAGCAAGTTTGGCTGCGAGATCACCAGCAGGCAATACAACACGGAACTCCTGCTTCAAACCCTGCGAGGAGGTTTGCGTTACTTGCATTTCAATCGCCTTCCACAATTTTAGGGCAGTCAGCTTTGTGACGCCCTCAGAAATTTCCGCCATTCTGCGGTGTTGGTGCGGGCGGAGGGAGTCGAACCCCCACGACTTTCGTCACCGGAACCTAAATCCGGCGCGTCTACCAGTTCCGCCACGCCCGC